>NZ_JBFAHJ010000027.1:0-173781 GCF_040654115.1 Nonomuraea sp. NPDC050786 | reverse complement strand
CAAAATCGGTCCAGCGGTTGGAAGTGCTCACTCACCAGCGGCTACCAGGCACCGAGTCTGCCCGATCAGCCGACCCGGTAGCTCCCATTAGCGGTAGGCGGTGGCTTGGAGGGTGTAGAGGTCGGCGTAGAGGCCGTTGAGGGACATCAGGGTGGCGTGGTCGCCCTCCTCGATGACCTTGCCGTGGTCGAGGACATAGATGCGGTCGGCGTAGCGGACGCTGGCCAGGCGGTGGGTGATGAGCAGGACGGTGCGGCCGTCGGAGTGGTGGCGGATGCGTTCGAAGAGGGCGTGTTCGGCGCGGGCGTCGAGAGCGGCGGTGGGTTCGTCGCAGATGAGCAGGCTGGCGTCGCGGTGGAAGCCGCGGGCCACGGCGATGCGCTGCCACTGGCCGCCGGAGAGCTCGTGGCCGTCCTTGAAGCGGCGGTCCAGGAGGGTGCGGTAGCGGTGCGGGAGGCCGGCGATGACCTCGTCGGCGCCGGCCACGGCGGCGGCCGCGTCGAGGGCCTCCGGGCCCTTGTCGGTGCCCATGGTGATGTTGTAGCGGGCGGTCAGCGGCCAGCGGGTGTGGTCCTGGGCGATGACGGCGGTGCGCAGGCGGAGGTCTTCGGGGTTGACCTCGCGCAGGTCGGTGGAGTCCCAGCGGACCGCGCCGGAGTCGGGCTCGTACAGGCCGGCGAGGATCTTGGCGAGGGTGGTCTTGCCGGAGCCGTTCTCGCCGACGAAGGCGATGACCTCGCCACGTTTGATCTCGATGGAGACGTCCCGCAGCGCGGGCTGGTCGGCGCCCGGATAGGTGAAGGTCACGTCCGAGGCGACGATGCGGTCGAAGCCCTCGGGGGCGGGGGTGGGGCGGGGGCCGGTCAGGCGGCGTTCGGCGTCGGCGCAGAACTCCAGGAAGTCGGTGAAGTACAGGCCCTGCTCGTAGAGCCGGTTGGTGGCGTACAGGAGGCTGCTGAGCGAGCTCTGACCCGATCTGATGGCCAGGACCGCCGTGCCCGCCACCGCCAGCGGGATGGCGGCCAGGGCCAGCAGCACGCCCAGGACGACGTAGACCAGCCCGGTGCCGAGGCCGCCCAGCGCCTCGCCGATCAGCCGGGCGAAGGTCTGGCGGCGGGCCAGGCCGAGCAGGACCTCCTGCTCGGCCCTGGCCACCGCGTCGTACATGCGCAGCAGGAACCCCCGCATCGTGAACGACCGCACCTCGGCCGCCGACTCCCGCTCCGCCAGCAGCTCCGCGATGATCCACTTGCGGCGGCGGGCCGGGATCAGGCCGTACATGGTGGCGTAACGCATGCGCGCGCTCCGGACCGCCGCCCACGCGTCCGGCAGGACGGCGAGCAGCAGCAGCGGCAGCAGCACCGGGTGGAGCACGCCGAGCACCCCGGCCGCGGCCACGATGCCGACCGCCGCCGTGACGACGTCGACGGCCCCCGACACCACGGAGTCGGCCACGGCCGCACCCCGGCCCCCGGCGCGTTCCAGCGCGTCGTGGAACTCGGGGTCGTCGTAGGCCACCAGCTCGACCCGGCTGGTCAGGCCGTACAGCCGCTCCTCCGTCAGCCGGGTGATCTGCGGGGTGAGGCGCGACTCCGCCCAGCCCGCGCCCGCCTGGACGGTCGTGCGCAGCACGGCCGCGCCGCCGACCAGGGCGAGGCTGGGCAGCGCGGCCATCACCCGGTCGGGGGTGGGGCCCTCGCTGAAGAGGGCGGTGAGCACGCCGGTGGTCGCCAGCAGGCCGAAGGCCGTGAAGACGCCGCCGAGGAGGTTGAGGCTGATCGTGGCGAGCGTGTCGCGCGGGCTCGCGCCCCACGCCATGCGCAGCGCCTGGTCCACCAGTGAGGGGAGCCGCTTGGCGATGGTCAGGAAGCCGACCTCCGCCATCTTGTCGTTGTGAACGTTCCATGTCGGAGTGGCGATCTCGCCGAGTTCGAGGGGCTCATCCTGCATGCTCTGAGTATGCGGGCGGGCACCGACAGTTTGTCAGCTCGATAACCGGGGCCGCCGAGCCACCGAGGGGTCATATCACCGTGCGGTGGGCGGGATGCGGACGATGCGGTCGTCCGTGGCCGCCGGGCGGCCGCGGCCGTCCCGGTTGCTGGTCGTCACCCACAGCCAGCCGTCAGGCCCGACCGCCACCGCGCGCAGCCGCCCGTACGTGCCCCGGAGCTCGGCGACCGGCGTCCCCGCCCCGCCGCTGCTCGTCACGGGCACCGTCCACAGCTGCGTCCCGCGCAGCGCGGCGACGAAGAGCGTACTGTTCGCGTACGCCAGCCCGCTCGGCGACGCCTCGGTCGTCGACCAGGTGACGATGGGATCGCGGTACGACGGGTTGCCGCAGACGCCCTCGCACGTGGGCCAGCCGTAGTTGCCGCCCGCCACGATGAGGTTGACCTCGTCCCTGGCGTTCTGCCCCAGCTCGGCGGCGAAGAGCCGGCCCTGCCCGTCCCACGCCAGCCCCTGCACGTTGCGGTGCCCGTAGCTGTAGACCCGGGAGTTGCCGAACGGGTTGCCCGGCGGGATGCCGCCGTCGGGCCTGATGCGCAGGATCTTCCCGGCTGGGGTGTTCAGGTTCTGGGCGTTGGCGGAGTTGCCCGCGTCCCCGGTGGCCACGTACAGGAGGCCGTCGGGGCCGAACGCGATGCGCCCGCCGTTGTGGATGGAGGAGCGCGGCACGCCGGAGAGCAGGACGGTCTGGGTCTGCGGGGCGCTCAGCCGCAGGCGCACGAGCCGGTTGTCGGTGCTGGTGCTGAAGTACGCGTACACCCACTGGTCCTGGGCGTACGTCGGCGACACGGCGATGCCGAGCAGCCCGCCCTCCCCCGAGGCGGAGACCCCGTTGACGGTGGCCACCTGCGTGGGCGCCTGTCCGGGGCGTACCTGCAGGATCCTGGCGGTGGTGCGCTCCGAGACCAGCGCGCTGCCGTCAGGCAGGAACGCCAGCCCCCACGGCACCTGCAGGCCGGTGGCGGCCACCTGCGCCCGGGAGTAGTCGAAGCCGCCGATGGCGGAGGCGGGGGGCGGGGCGACCAGGACGAACCCGGCGGCGGCTAAGAGGAGCATGATCACGGTACGTACGCGCATGGCTAGCTCCTTGACAAGGATTGTCGAGATCTATCAACGTACCCGTCATCCGCAGGTGTAGCCCGCCGCCCATCGCGTCACTTCGAAAAAGGGTGAAACTTTCAGGAGCGCTCGCGGGCGAACGGCGGCGGCGCCGACGGGTCCTGGAGCGGGCCGCTGAGCTGGATGTTGGCGATCAGCCAGCGGTCGTCCTGCCTGACGGCGACCAGCGTCACCCGGAACGAGTGGTTGGACTCGTGCCCCCTGACCGAGGTGCGCTGCTCCTGCACGCCGCTGACGATCGCGGTGTCACCGTGGAGGCGTGCCTGCGCATCGAGGATCGCGAAGTGGTGGTTCTTCAGGTCACCGCGGTGACGGCCGGCCCACTGCTCTTTGTCCAGCTTGAACCCTACGGGGCCGATGCCCGCGAAGTCGTCGCTGAGGAGGTCGCCGAAGGCGTCGGCGTCTCCGTCCCGCTCGGCCTGCGCCCAGCGGTCGACGAGGTCGAGGACCTGCTCCTGACTGCTCATGATCTTCTCCTTCATCCAGATAAGTGGGGATTGATTCCCCGGTTAACTGTCGCACGGGACAGTCGGCCGGCACAACACAAGTGGGGAAAATTCCCCCGGTTAGTGGTTAAGGTGGTCTCGTGAAGTCCAAGCCCATGCGGGCCGACGCCCGACGCAACCAGGAGCAGATCCTGCTCGCCGCGCGTGACCTGGTCGCCGAGCGCGGCCCCGACGTGCCGCTCGACGACATCGCCCGGCGCGCCGGGGTCGGGAGCGCCACGCTCTACCGCCGCTTCCCCGACCGGGAGGCCCTCTTTCACGCGCTCGTCATGGACGCACTGACCAGGACCGCCGCCGCGGCGGTGACAGCGGCCGAGGAGGAGCGCGACCCGTTCGAGGCGCTGGCGCGCTATCTGCGCGAGGCGCTCGAGCTGCGGGTCTCGGCCGTGCTCCCCGCCCTGCTCGACGTGGTGGATCCGGCCGCCGACCCGGAGCTGTCGCCGGTGCGCGAGAAGTCCGCCGACGCCGTGCGGCGGCTCATCGCCGACTGCCACGCGGCGGGCGCGCTGCCGCAGGACGTCACGTTCATGGACGTCGCGATGATGCTCGTACGCATCGCCCGCCCCCTTCCGGGGCCGCAGTCGGCGGAGGCCAAGCACGAGCTCGCCCGCCGCCACCTGGAGCTGTTCATCGGCGGACTGCGGGCGATGGGGGCGGCGTGAAACCGGCTCGTCGTCCTCCGGCGCCCGAAGAGCGGCGCCGGCGTGGGCGCCCGCCTCTGACCCGGCGAACTCCCTCTTTCCTGACAAGATCCGCCGATGTATCGTGCCGGAAGGAAAGTTTCACCAATGGAGGAGTCTTGGGCAAGAAGCTTCACCTACTGGCTTTACCGATCGCCGCCGCCGCTCTCGCGCTGACGGCGCTGCCGGCCCAGGCGGCCGTCGGCTATGACCGCTGCGCCGCCGGCTACTACTGCCTGTTCTCCGGGCTCGACGGCACGGGCGACATCGTCCAGATCAAGAGCGACACCCCGGATCTGGCCGCCTACGGCATCGCCGATCGCGCCAAGTCCGACTGGAACCGTACGGGCTCGTACATCCACCTGTTCTCCGAAGCCGGCTACGGCGGCTGCTCCGCCGTGACCAGCCCCGGCGGGAAGGGCAACTTCTACACGGCCTTCCGCGACTTCTTCGACTCCGTCCGCTTCGACGGCCCGAACGGCCCGTCGTGCTTCCCTCCCCCTGGGGAGGGGCTGACCGCCAAGGCGGCCCCGGCCGACTCGCACGGCTGATCGCCTCTGACAAGGGAAAACCCCCGGCCGGTGACCCCGGCCGGGGGTTTCTCTCAGACAGTGATCAGCCGGTGTAGCCGACGATCGAGTAGTCCGGGCTCTGGTAGCCACGCGCGCCCCAGTTGGCGAGCGTCTTCTTGGTCGCCCGGATGTCGGGCCGCTGGTACAGCGGGATGGTGTGCACCATGTCCCAGATGAGCTTGTCCGCGGCGTTGGCCTTCTCGATGGCCTTGGCCGGGTCCATCTCGCTCACCGCGTCGTCGATCGCGGCGTCCAGGGCCGGGTCGCTGCCCTTGGGGAAGTTGCTCTCGGAGCCGGTCTTGAAGGCCTGGTTCAGGAAGCCGATGGGGAGCGGCGTCCCGATCCACGAGAACGGCACCAGGTCGAAGTCGCCCTTGATGATGTAGTCGTTGAAGAACTTGTCAAGCGGGACGGGCTTGATGTTGACCTTGATCCCGGCCTCCTTGAGCATGGCCTGGGTGAGCTCGCCCTCCGTCTGCGACACCGGGGTGCCCGTCGGGATGACGAAGTTCAGGTCGAACTCCTTGCCGTCCTTCTTGCGGTACTCGCCCTCCTGCTTCCAGCCGGCCGCGTCGAGCAGCTGCTTGGCCTTCTCCAGGTTGTACTTGCCGAGGTCGCCGGAGTTGTCGACGTACCCCTTGTGGTTGTTCATGAAGATGTGGTTGCCGAGCGTCTGCAGCGGCCAGTCCATGTCCTTCAGGTCGGACTGCGTGATCACGTCACGGTTGATCGCGTACGCGACGGCGTGCCGGACGTTCTTGTCCTTCAGGAACTCGCTCTGGTTGTTGACCGTGATGTGCCGCCAGTTCGGGCTGAGCGCCTTGCGGATGTCCACGTTCGGGACTCCCTTGGCCCGCTTCAGCTCGGCCGGGGCGCCCGACGGAATCGTCACGGCGTCGAGCTCGCCGTTGGCGAAGGCGTTCACCTGCGCTTCCGGCGTCTCGATCGCCCTGAAGATGATCTTGTCGAGCTTGGCCTTCTTGCCCCACCACTTGTCGTCACGCACGAGCGTGAGCGTCTTGGTGCCCTCGTCGATCTTCTCGACCTTGAAGGGACCCGCGGTGGCCGGGATCTTCTGCAGGTACGACTTCTCGTACGCCTCGGGCGTCTCCATGTACTTGGCGGGGTAGAGGTTGGGAGACCGGGAGAACAGGCCCTGCCACTCCGGATACGGCTTGGCGAAGGTGATGACGGCGACCTTGTCCGTGTCGCCCTTCTTCACCGACTCGATCTTGTCCCAGCCATCGGTGGAGGCCGGCTTGAACTTCTTGTTCTCGCCGCTGTTGGACTTCCACGCGGCCTCGAAGTCCTTCCACGAGAACGGCGTGCCGTCCGACCACGTGGCCTTGTCGTTGAGCGTGTAGGTGACGACCTGCTTGCCCGACGACATGTCGTTCTTCACGTCGACCAGGTAGTCGGGGTTCGGGCTCCACTCGGCCTTGTCGTTGGAGACCATGAGCTGCGGCATGATCGGGTCGAGCATGTCGGCCGTGTCGGACTGGTTGCCGTCGACGTGGTTGCCGTTCCACTGGGTCGGCCACTGCCCGATCGCGAGCGTCAGCGTGCCGCCGTCCTTCACCTGCTCGTAGGGGACGGGGTTGATGCTGATCGCCGGGGTCTCCGACATCTGCTTCTGGGCCTGCTGCGACTGCTCGGCGCTCGGCTTCTTGGCTTCGCCGCCACCTCCGCCACAGGCCGCGACGGCCAGGGCCAGCACCGCGACACCCGCGGCCGCACGGTAACGAACCTTCACTTTTCCTCCTGATCGTCCGAGGCCGTGATGACCTCGATCTCCTCCGCGTAGTGGCAGGCGGCGCCGTGGTCCACGGCACGCGCCAGCCGAGCAACCGAGGGCTCTTCGTCCACACACCGCCGCCGTTCCGCCTCGCTGAGCGCGGCGAACTTGGGGCAGCGGGTACGGAACCGGCATCCCGACGGTGGGTCTGCCGGGCTGGGCAGGTCGCCTTCGAGCAGGATCCGCACGCGAGTGCGCTCCATCTCGGGGTCCGGCAGCGGGATCGCTGACAGCAGCGCCTGCGTGTAGGGGTGGGCTGGACGGTCGTAGACGTTCTCGACCGTGCCGATCTCGGCGATCCTGCCCAGGTACATGACCGCCACGCGGTCGGCCAGGTGTCTGACCACGGCCAGGTCGTGGGCCACGAACAGGTACGACAGCCCCAGCCGGTTCTTCAGCTCCTCCAGCAGGTTGATCACACCGGCCTGGATGGAGACGTCGAGTGCGGAGACCGGCTCGTCCAGCACCAGCAGCTTCGGCTCCAGCGCGAGCGCGCGGGCGATGCCGATGCGCTGGCGCTGGCCGCCGGAGAACTGGTTCGGATAGCGCTCGGCGTGCTCCGGGGAGAGCCCGACGAGCTGGAGCAGCTCCGCGACCTTCTCGGCCACGTTCTTCTTGCCGTGCGCGCGCAGCGGCTCGGCGATGATGTCGCCGACCGGCATGCGCGGGTCGAGCGCGGCCATCGGGTCCTGGAAGACGATCTGCAGGTCGCGGCGGAGGCTCCTGCGCGCCGCGCCGTCGAGCTTGGCGCTGTCCTTGCCGAGCACCACGACGCGCCCGCCCTGCGGCGGCTGGAGCTGCATGATCTGCTGGAGCGTGGTGGTCTTGCCGCAGCCGGACTCGCCCACCAGCGCCAGCGTCTCGCCCTCGGCGATGTCGAAGCTGATGCCGTCGACCGCGAACACGGTGCCGACGCGGCGCTTGAAGACCGCGCCCTTCATCAGCGGGTAGTGCCTGATCATGTCGTCGAGCTCGAGCACCGTGGGGCGCTCGGCGCGCGGCACCCGTACGACGTCGTTCGGCGGGATCACCGGCACGGGGAACACGTCGGCCCCGGTCAGGCCCTTGTGCTCGATCTCGTGCGAGCGGATGCACGCCACGTGGCGTCCGGCCCCGAAGGGGGTGAGCGGCGGCTCCTCGTCGTCGCACATGTCCACCTTCATCGGGCAGCGCGGTGCGAACGGGCAGCCGGGCGGTAGCGCCGACGGGGAGGGCGGGTTGCCCTCGATGGGCACGAGCGGCCCCTCCTCGCCGTCGATCCGGGGGATCGAGGCGAGCAGCCCCATCGTGTACGGCATGCGCGGCCGGTAGTAGATGTCGTCCACCGGACCCTGCTCGACCGGCCGGCCCGCGTACATGACCAGCACCCGGTCGGCCATGCCGGCGATGACGCCCAGGTCGTGGGTGATCATCACGATGCCGGCGCCCGTCTCCCGCTGCGCGGTCTTGAGCACCTCCAGCACCTGCGCCTGGATGGTCACGTCGAGCGCGGTGGTCGGCTCGTCGCAGATCAGCAGGTCGGGGTCGTTGGCGATGGCCATGGCGATCATCGCCCGCTGGCGCATGCCGCCGGAGAACTCGTGCGGGAACGCCTTGGCCCGCAGGTGCGGGTTCGGGATGCCGACCAGGTCGAGCAGCTCGACGGCCCGCTTGGCGGCCTTGTCCTTGCCCATTTTCTGGTGGATGCGGACGGCCTCGGCGATCTGGTCGCCGATCGTGTAGACGGGCGTGAACGCCGACAGCGGATCCTGGAAGATCATGCTGATCGTCTTGCCTCGGACCTTGATCTGCTCGTCCTCGTCCATGCCGAGCAGCTCACGGCCGTGCAGCTTGACCGAGCCGCTGACCACGGCGTTCGGCGGCAGCAGGCCCATGACGGCCAGCGAGGTCACCGACTTGCCCGAGCCGGACTCACCCACGATGCCGAGCACCTCGCCGGCCTCGACCTCGTAGCTGACGCCGCGCACGGCCTCGATGCCGCCGGGGAAGGTGACGGTGAGGTCCCTGACCTCCAAGATGCTCACGAGTTGCTCCCCGGGTCGAGTGCGTCACGGAGGCCGTCGCCGATCAGGTTCACGGCGAGCACCAGAAGCACCAGCAGGCCCGCGGGGAAGGCGAACAGCCATGGGTAACCGGTGGCGTTTCCGGAGCCGGACGCGATCAGCGTGCCGAGCGAGACGTCCGGCGGCTGGATGCCGAAGCCGAAGAAGGACAGCGCCGCCTCGCCGATGATCGCGCCGGAGACGTTGACCGTCGCGTCGATGATCAGCAACGAGGACATGTTGGGCACGATGTGCCGGAAAATGATCTTCCAGCGTGGAATGCCCATGTAGACAGCGGCCTGGACGTATTCGCGCTCCCGCAATGAGATCGTCATGCTGCGTACCACTCTGGAGGTGATCATCCAGGAGAAGGCGGCCAGCAGCACCACGAACCAGAGCCAGGAGGAGCCTGCCTTGAGCCGCGGCGAGATGATCGCGATGATCAGGAAGCTGGGCAGGACCAGCAGCAGGTCCACGCCCCACATGAGCACCCTGTCCACCCAGCCGCCGAAATATCCGGCGAACGCGCCCACGACCGCGGCCACGCCGGTCGAGATGAGCGCGACCAGGAGACCGATCACGATCGACTTCTGCATGCCGCGCAGCGTGATCGCGAACATGTCCTGGCCGATCGAGGTGGTGCCCCACCAGTGGTCGGCGTCGGGAGGCGACAGGAAGGCCATGAAGTCCTTCTCCTGCCAGTCGTACGAGCCGAAGTAGGGGCCGAGGTAGGCCAGCGCCACCAGCAGGATCAGGGCGGCGAAGCCGTAGCGTGCCTGCGTGTTCCGGAGCAGGCGCCGGAGAACGACTTTCGAACGCATGTCAGCTCACCCGCACCCGAGGATCGAGGGCCGCCACCAGCACGTCGGACAGGAAGGCGGCGAACAGGACACAGACGGCGGTGAAGAAGGTCACCGCGGCGACGGAGTTGACGTCGTTCGCGTTGATCGAGTCGACCAGCCAGGCGCCCATGCCGTGCCAGGCGAAGATCTTCTCGGTGAAGGTGGCTCCCGTGAACAGCGTCCCGAACGCGAAGGCGAAGTACGTCGCGACGGGGATCAGCGCGGTGCGCAGTGCGTGCTTGATGAGCGCCGTCCTGCGCCGCAGGCCCTTGGCCATCGCGGTGCGGACGAAGTCCTGGTTCAGCACGTCGAGCATCATGTTGCGCTGGATCCGGCTGTAGAAGGCGACCAGGCCGAGACTGAGCGAGATGGTCGGCAGGATCAGGTGGTTCAGCCGGTTGAGGAACTGGTCCCAGCCCGACAGGCGGGGGTTGTACTCGCCGGTGTACTCGATCAGCGTGAACCCGAGCCCTCTGTTCAGGTTGTACGTGGCGATCGCCAGCAGGGTCGCCAGAACGAGAACGGGGACCGCCATGATCACGAACGAGCCGACACCTATTAACCGGTCGCTGAGCTTGTACTGCTTCACCGCGGACCACGCACCCATGGCCACGCCGATGGCGAAGCCCACGATCGTGCCGATGAGCATCAACCGGAGGCTGACCATGATCCGGCGGCCCATCTCGGCATTGACCGAGCCGCCGTTCCAGGTCTTGCCGAAGTCGCCGACGACGACGCCCTTCGCCCACGTGGCGTACCGCAGGAGAACCGGGGTCTTGTCGTTCAGGTTGTAGGCGTCGAGGGTTCGGTCGATGACCTCCTCGGCGATCGGAGGCTGGCGCCCTTGGTATGCCGATCGCGGGTTCATCGTGCTGGCAGCGAGCATGTACGCCAGACTTGCCGCGATCACAACCAAGATCACATTTATAACCAACCTGCGGAGCAGGTACCTGCCCATTACTCTCCGTTCGCGCTGACCGGGGACACGTGCTTCCATCCGGAGAGGTGTCCCCGCAACGAAAACCCATCTCGTGCTGCAAAAACCACAAGCACCTCGAGATGGCGATCAACGCGCAGAATATAAGCAAAAATGTAACAGTCAGAAACCGTTGGACATAACGGTCAGGTCACTCGCAATAGCCGTACGGACCCGGTCGGCCACCTTACCAAACCCATCCTGACCTGCGCAAACGCCCATCATTTGGACATCATTTACCGCGCTCATCGCGAGCCAGTGTCACAGAATCCGGACATTAATTGACGATCACGGAAAGTGATCGACTTCACGCCGGTCTGATCGTCAAGTGAGTTCGGACAGCACCCTGATCACAGGCTCATACGTGTCCCGCACGCCGTCGCCGTCGCCCAGGCGGTGGCGCTCCAGCCGGACCGCCCCGAGGTGGCGCACCTCGTAGAGGAGGAAACGCCAGGTCGCGGCCGCGCCGCGGGCCGGCTCCCCGTACCCCTCCCAGAACGCCACGCGCTCGTCCCGCTTCTTCGCGACCATGCGCATGGTCCAGTCGGCGGCCGGGTCGCCCCACAGGGTCCGGTCCAGGTCGAGCACGCCGGTGATCGTCGGCTTGGGGGCCCCGGCGGCGATCATGGTGTTGACCGTCCACAGGTCGCCGGCGAGCAGGCGGGGCTCGGTGATCTCGTCGAGCACCGAACGGTTCTCCTCGGCCAGCGCGGCGGCCTTGCGGAGGTCGGCGGCGTCCAGCCCTGCCCCGTCGAGATCGGCCGCGATGCCCTCCAGCGAGGCGATCACGGCCTGGCTCCAGGTGGCGTGCCCGCCGCCCGCCACGGGCCCGAACGCCGGGCCGCGCACCTGGTGGATCTTCCTGGTCACCTCCCCCATCTGGCGGAAGAACGGCGCCCAGGCCGGTCGCGGGTAGGCCGGCAGCCCTTCCGGCGCCGGGACCCCGTCGAGGAGGGTCTGCACGAGGTAGTCGCGGCCGATCAGCTCGTGCGACCAGTCGGCCGCGATCACCCGCGGCATCAGCGGGGCGATGACGGTGAGGTACGGCACCGTGGCGTACTCGTTGCGCATCAACTCCCGCTCGGAGGCGAACTGCGCGCCCGGCTCCGGCGCGAACCGCACGACCACGGGCCGCGCCTCGCCATGGACGGTGACGCGATAGGTGCTGTTGTACGCCCCCAGCCCCAGCTCGACGGCGGAGCGGGCGTCCCGGCCGAAGACGCGGCGGCACACGGCCTGGATGTGGTCGGGGGTCACCGGCCGCTGGAACGCGTCATCGGCCCGCTCGATCGCCTTGAACTCCATCCGGCCATCTTCCTACGCCCGCCGGCCGCATTCGCCATGCTCACAGCGGATGCCTTTACCATGGGCACCGGTTTACTCACTCTGCGCCTTTACCGCGAGTCGATATGACGGCCCGGACGAGGGTTGTGTTCTGTCCCGATCTGAGAGACGATCTCTCTAGAGAGCTTGAGTCTGATTAGGCTGGACAGCCGGTTAGAGGGGCCTCTTGTCGGAAATCCTGGACCACGACCCCATTATCTCCCTCGCCTCTCCCGACCTCCTTCTCAATCCCTATCCCGCGTACGAGACCCTGCGCCGGGAAAGGCCCGCATTCTTTTATGAGCGCCTTGACTCATGGATTTTCAGCCGATACGACGATTGCGTCGCCGTGCTGAGGGACAGCACGAACTTCGCCGCCGACTGGCGCCGCGTCGGCGAGAAGATGCCGCCGCGGGCGATCAACATGCTGACCCTGGACCCGCCGGAGCACACCGTGGTGCGGCGGCTGTTCATGGAGGCGCTGCGCGCACAGGACCACACGGCCCTGGAGCCGATGATCGAGCAGCACACGACCGAACTGCTGGCCACGCTGGCCCGCCGTCCGTCGTTCGACTTCCTCACGGAGTTCGCCGAACCGCTCGCGCTCTCGACGACCTGCGCGTATCTGGGCGTGCCGATGCCGGATCCGGCCTGGGCCTGCCGGATCGCCCGTGACATCGTCGCGGGGATGGACGCCGGGCTCTGGCCCGAGCGGGCCCGACCCGTGCTGGCGGCGCAGGAGGAGCTGGCCGTGCTGGTCGAGGAGTGGCTCGCCCATCCGCCGCCCACCGGCGTCGTCGGCGTCATCGCGGCACGCGCGGCCGGCAGCGGCGTGGACCCGGCCGTCATCGCCAACACGGTACGCGGGCTGCTGTTCAGCGGCTACAGCTCCGGCAGCAAGCTGCTCGGGCTGGTGGCGATCGCCCTGCTGCACGAGCGGGTCGCCGAGCTGACACGGTTCCGTACGCGCGACACCGCGCGCGCCGTGGAGGAGATGGTCCGCCACGCCTCCCCGATCCAGGCGGTCGCCCGCGCGTGCGTGCGCGACACCGAGCTGGGCGGCGTCACGGTGCGCGCGGGTCAGGCGGTCACGCTCTTCCTGGGCGCGGCGAACCGGGACCCCGCACGGTTTCCCGACCCGGACACGGTACGGCTCGACCGGCATCCCAATCCGCATCTCGGCTTCGGCCGGGGCCCGAAGTCCTGCCTCGGCTCGCCCTTTACAGCCGTCTTCACCCGGGTGGCGCTCCGCGTGCTCGCCGAGCTGTATCCCGGCATCAGGGCGCTCGGCGCGCCGACGTATTTCCCGAACCTGACAGCGCGCAGCATTGAGCGTTTCGAGGTCGCCCTTCGGTAAAGGAGGATTACGTGCTGAAGGTCGTCGGAGCCTCATACGGGCGCACCGGGACCAGTTCCGTTCGATTGGCGTTGGAAATCCTCGGGTTCGGCCCCTGCCATTACATGAGGGAGCTTTTCACCAGCCCCGCGCATGCCGAGGAATGGCTGCGGGTCGCCGAAGGCGGTGCACCCGATTGGAAACGGCTGCTCGACGGTTTCGCATCGACGATCGCGTGGCCGGCGGCCTTCTGGTGGCGGGAGCTCGCCGCCGCCTTCCCTGAGGCCAGAGTGCTGCTGATCGTGCGGGATCCGGCCTCCTGGTACGCCAGCATGCGCCGCACGCTCTACCGCACCAGGCCCGCCGTGGCCGGGCCGGAGGCGAGCGTGCGGGACCAGGTCATCGAGAAGATCGTCTGGCAGGGGACGTTCTCCGGGAGATTCGAGGATCGCGACCACGCCATCGGCGTCTACCTGGCCCATCTGGACGAGGTCCGCGACGCCGTGCCGCCCGGCCGGCTCATCGAGGTCGAGCCGTCGCGTGGATGGGAGCCGCTCTGCGCGGCACTGGGGGTCGACGTGCCGGACGTGCCCTTTCCCGTGGCGAACACCACTGATGACTATCTGCGCCGCGCCGAGCAGGCCGGGGTCCTCCCGCCACGGTGAGAACGCAGTGCCGGCAGGAAAGGGGACAGGGAAGTGTCGCTCACCATCTCATCCACCACCGACCCGTACGCGGTGGCGGCGGCGTACTGGGACCGCCTGCACATCGGGCCGGGCTCGGCGGCGCTCGTCTCCTTCTTCGCCGGCCTGGCCCCGCCCGGCGGGCACGCGCTCGAGATCGGCCCGGGAACCGGCCGGGTGACCCTGGCGGTGGCCGGGCGCGTGGCGAGCCTGCACTGCCTCGAGCCCTCCCCCGCGATGCGCGCGGTGCTCATGACCAAGCTGGCCGCGGAGCCGGACCTGCGGGATCGGGTGACCGTGCTCGGCGACGCCGCGCCGGACTTCCGCTTCGACCGGCGCTTCGACTACATCTACCTGGCCGCCGTGTACGAGGACGTGCCGCCGGAGGCGCGCCGGCCGCTCCTCGCCGGCGTGGCCGGGTGCCTGGCGCCGGGTGGTGTGCTGGCCATGGACATGGTGACCGACGAGGTCGTCCCCGACCATCCCGAGCGCGAGGTCCGCAGCGCGCGCCAGGGAGAGTGCCGCTACACCCTGTCGTCGGCCGTCCGGCCGCTCGGCCCCGACCTGGCCGGAGTGCGGCGCGTGTACCGCACCTACCACCGCGACAGGCTGGTGGCCACCGAGACCATGGAATGCGACTACCACCTCCATCGGCCCGCCGACGTCCTCGCCGACCTGCGTGCGGCCGGCCTGACCGCCGTGGGCGGCTCGGCCGTCACCGACGCGGTGACCCCGCTCGACGACAAGGGAACGCTGATAGCCCGGCACGACAGCTGACCGCTCCGAGCTCGAGGCTTCCTGAACGGCCCACGGTGCCAGGTGCCGTTCCGGCCTCGAAACCCGTCCATCGGACCTCGATGGGCGCAGCGGCGAGTCGAGGAGGTGCGCCATGCGGTACTGGTACTGACCGATATCGACCGTGGCCTGATCCTGGGGCCTGATCCTGGGGCCTGATCCTGGGGCCTGATCCTGCGGGATCAGGCCACGGCCTGGCAGCCACACACCGGCACGAACGGGGGGTCAACTGATGCTCCAGTCCCACGAGACCGAGGTGCTGGTCGTCGGGGGCGGCCTCACCGGGCTGTCCTGCGCGCTGTTCCTCGCCCATCACGGCGTACGGTGCACGCTCGTGGAGCGCCACCCCGACCTGCTCAGCCACCCCAGGCAGCGCAGCCTGGTCCCACGCCTCATGGAGATCTACCGGCAGGTCGGACTGGAACCCCGGATCCACCAGAACCGGGTGGATTTCGCGACTTCCACCGAATACACGACCATCCGCGCGGAAACGCTGGCCAGTGCTCGGTACCTCCCCGTGGATCAGCAGGATGACGCCGCTCGGACCGCCGCCTTCAGCCCCTGCACCGGCACACCCATCGATCAGAACCGGGTGGAGGCTCTGCTGCGGACACGGGCGCGCGAGCTCGGCGTACGGATCCGGTTCGGCACCGAGTTGCTCGGCCTTGCCCGGCATGAGGGCGGGGTGGAGGCACGGCTACGCGATCTCGACGGCACCGCGCACCGGCTCGTGGCCCGGTACGCCGTCGCGGCCGACGGCGGGCGCAGCCCGGTCCGGCATGCGCTCGGCATACCGATGGAAGGGCCGGTCGACTTCTTCCGGCTGCTGACGCTGATGGTCGACGCCGACCTCCGGCCCGCGCTGGCCGGCCGTACCGTCCACATGGCCTTCCTCGACCGGCCCCGGCCGAGGACGTACCTGATGGCGCTGGACCGGACGGGTCGGCGCTGGGTCTTCGGCACCACGGACGGTCCCGGCGACGCCGCGCCGGACGAGGACGAATGCGTCGAACTGGTGCGTGCCGCGGCCGGCCTGCCGACGGTGCCGGTGGTGCTCCGGCCGCAGATACCCGGCACCGACAGGACCGTCCTGCGGTTCGAGGTCGGCGCGGCCGTGGCGGCCACGTACCGGAAGGGGCCGGTGTTCCTGATCGGCGACGCGGCGCATCTCATGCCGCCGACCGGCGGGTTCGGCGGTGTGGTGGGCGTGGAGGACGCGCACAACCTGGCCTGGAAGCTGGCCGCCGTCGTGCGGGGTCACGCCGGGGAGGGGCTGCTCGACACGTACGAGGACGAGCGCCGCCCGGTCGCGGCGTTCGCCCTGCGCCAGGCGCTCACGCGGTACCGGTCCCGCCTGGCTGCCGGGGCAGGCCCGGCAGAGCTTCCCATGGCCGACGAGGAGCCGGTGGACCGCTCGACCGTGATGATGGGACACCGGTACCGGTCGACCGCGGTGGCAGGCGGCGCGAGCGATGCGACCGGGGTGGCAAGCGGCGCGAGCGATGCGACCGCGCCGGCGGAGGTCTCCGGCCTGTGCGGAGACCCCGGCACCAGGGCCCCGCATCTCCCGCTCGCCGGCCCCGGCGGGCGGTCCACGATCGACCTGTACGGCGGGCGCTTCGTCCTGCTCGCCGGCCCCGACGGCCAGGACTGGGTGACGGCGGCGGGCAAGCTGCCGTTACCGGTGACCGCCCGGCGGTTCGGGAACGACCTTGCCGCGGCCGGCACGTCCGCGGCCGACGCGGCAGCCCGGCACGGCATCGGAGCAGGCGGTGCGGTGCTGGTGCGCCCGGACGGCTTCGTGGCCTGGCGGAGCACGGGACCGGCCACGGACCCCGCCGCGGAACTGCTCGCCGCGTTCACCGCCATCCTGTCCGCGACGGGGTGAGCCCACGGACCGGCGGAGGCACGCTGTCGCGGCGGGGAGAGCCCGCGGACAGGAGGGGCCGGGCTGTCACGGCATCCACTTGCCGCCTGCGACGTCGATCGTGAGCCCGGTGAGCCACGACGACGCCTCGGAGGAGAGGAAGGCCGTCACGTTCGCCACGTCGAGCGGCGTGCCGAGCCGCCCGAGCGGGTGCTCGGCCAGCAGCCGCTCCTTGAACTCCCACGGCATCCGCTCCTCCAGCCGCTCCGTCATGATCGTCGACGGGGCGACCGCGTTGACCCGGATGCCGGTGGGGCCGAGCTCGTAGGCCAGTTGCCGGGTCAGCGCGATGACTCCGGCCTTGGCCGCCGTGTACGCCACCGACGCGGCAGTCGGCGTACGGGCCGCCAGCGACGACATCGTGATGATCGATCCGCTCCGCCGCTCTCTCATGCGGGGCAGGAAGCTCCCGATGGTGAGGAAGGCCGAGGTGAGGTTGGCGTTCACGGTGGCGTGCCACTCCTCCACGCTCATCTGGTCGATGGGCCGGGGCATCCCGGTCCCGCCTCCCGCGAAGGCCGCCAGCACGTCCACGGGCCCGAGCCGCCGCTCGACCTCCTCACGCATCGCCTCGACGGCGGCGTAGTCGGTGGTGTCGGCGGCCACGCCGATCGCCGCGCCGCCGATCTCCTTCACGGCCGCCTCGACGGCCGCCGGGTCGCGCCCGTTGACCACGACCCGCATCCCCTGCTCGGCCAGCACCCGAGCGGTCTCCCGCCCGATCCCGGCGGAGCCGCCGGTCACCAGCGCCACCTTGCCCTGCAGGTCTGGGTACATCATGACTTCCACTCCCTCTGCGCTTCGCGGCCGTCCCTTGGGAGTACAGGTTGCCCTGTGCGGGTGACTCGGGGAATCAGGCGCGAGGGGCGTTTCCGGCTGCGCCCGCGGGCGTGCGCCCGGGTCGCCGCCCTACTCCTCAGGTCGTACGCGGGGGCATGCGCTGAGGCGGCACTGAGCACGTAATCGTCACAGAACCGGTGTGACGTCGGTGTGAACGAAATCGTCCAGGAGCCGGGAAGCGGCCGGATCTCATCCTCGGTTGCCATGCCTCCCGGAGCCGTGTCCCGGCCGGTTGACGCTAGAGGAGCCGTGCGATCTCGGTTGCGGCGCCGAGGACGAGCGGGGCGATCTCGTTCTCGTCCCTCACCCCGATGGTCACCACGCCGACGCTGGCACCGGCCGGGCGCCCCGCCGTGGTGATCGGGGCGGCGACACCCCATGCCCCGGGCTGCAGTTCGCCCCCGGTGACCGCGTATCCGGTGGCGCGAGCCTGGGTGATCGCCGGGCGCTCCCCGGGGACGGGCGGGCGGCCGGCCAGGATGGCGATCCCTGAGGCGCCGCGGTTCGCGGGATGCCGCGTGCCGGCGCGATAGCCGACGTGGATCTGCGAGACGCGCGGCTCGGCCACGGTGAGCACGACCGCCTGGCTCTCGTCGATGTCGAGCACCGTGATGAAGGCGGTGGCGTTGCAGGCGTCGGCCAGCACCTGGAGCGCGGCGGAGGCGGCGCTGCGGAGCCGGTGCTGCACGGCGGCGTTGAGCTCGACGATGCCGAGGCCGAGGGTGTAGCGGGTGCCGATCCGGACGGCCAGCCGGTGGTTGCCGAGTGCGGCCAGATGGCGGGAGACGGCGTTGCGATGGATCCCGGCCCGCTGGGCGAGCTCGGTGATGGTCAACCCGTCCGGATGCTCCTTGAGGATCTCCAGGAGCCGCAGGCCGGTGTCGATCGTCTTGGAGCCCGCCGTGCTCTGCTGATCAGCGGTCATTCGACGCCCAGGGGAGGCACGGGGGTGTAGCGCAGCGGCAGGTGCTTGACGCCGCCGATGAAGTTCGACACCAGCCGGACGGGTGGTCCGGCGAGTTGCACGTCCGGCAGCCGCCAGAGCAGTTCCCGGTAGAGCACGCGGAGTTGCAGCCGGGCGAAACGGGCGCCGAGGCACACGTGCGGGCCGTCCCCGAACGAGACGTGGTCATTGGGGTCGCGGGCGATGTCGAAACGCGTCGGGTCGGGGAAGCGGCGCTCGTCGAAGTTGGCGGCACCGTGGAAGACGACGACCTTGTCGCCTGCGGCGATGCGCCGCCCGGCCAGGAGCGTGTCGTGTACGGCGGTACGGCGGAAGCTGAGCACGGGGGGATGCCAGCGCAGCATCTCCTCGATGGCCGAGCCGAGGAGTTCGGGCCGGTCGAGCAGGCGACGATGCTGGTCGGGATGGTCCAGCAGGGCGAGCATCCCGCCGGGCAGGGCCGAACGCACGGTGTCGTTGCCCGCGATGACCAGGAGGAAGAAGAACATCGACAGTTCGGGATCGGTGAGACGCTGCCCGTCCACCTCGGCCGTGGCGAGCGCGGTCATGATGTCGTCCGCCGGGTTGCGGCGTTTGTAGGCGGCGAGCGAGTGAGCGTACTCGAACATGTCGGCGAGCATGGCTGGGGATCGCGGGTTGACCGGCCTGCCGTCCGGGCCGCGGACGACGGTGGCGTGGTCGGGGTCCTGGTAGCCGATCACGCGGTTGGTCCACTCCAGGATCTGGCCGCGATCGGCGGGCGGTATGCCGAGGAGATCCGCGAGGTTGTGGATCGGGTAGTCGTCGGTCACGTCCGCCGGCAGGTCGCACTCGCCTCGCTCGGCGATCCCGTCGACGAGCAGCCGGGCCCGTGCCGCGACCCCGGCGGTGAAGCGCTCGATGCGCCTGGCGGTGAACACGCCGGAGACGATCCGCCGGAGCCGGCCGTGCTCCGGCGGATCGAGGTTGAGCATCATCCGCCGGATGAACGACAGGTCGGCGGGGTCGGGGTCGCGGATCTGGGTGGCGCCGAGCCAGGAGCTGAACTCGGCCGGCGTGCGCAGCACGCGTACGACGTCCGCGTGGCGGGTCACCGCCCAGAACCCGGGCCCCGCGGGCCAGTCACCGACCTCGTGCTCCTCCTGCCAGCGCACCGGGTCGTGGTCGCGCAGCCAGCGGTACATCTCGTGCGGGATGCCCTGCGCGTAGATGCGCGGGTCGAACACGTTGGCCGTCGTACTCATGTCGATCACGGGCAACCCTTCAAGTGACCGTCAGGCGGCCAGGAAACGTTCGACGGCGGAGACCAGGGCCAACGGCGTCTCGTCCATCGCGTAGTGGCCGGCGTCCGCGAACGTCAGCAGTTCGGCGTTCGGGTACCACTGCAGCCAGGTGCCCCGCATGACGTCGGCGGAGAGCGCGGGGTCGTGCTCGCCGGCGATGACGAGCACCGGCGTGGTGCTGCCGGCCACCTCGGTGTGGAAGTCGGTGCGGGCCCAGGCGTCCAGGTAGGCCCGGTAGGCGGTCACCGTGGAGTTGCGCAGCGAGTTGTCGACCATCTCATCGAGCCACGGGCCGGGAAGCCGGTTGCCGGTGGTGAGATCGATGATCGCGCGGCGGCCGGCGGGCTCGTCGGCGGAGCCGGAGAACAGTGCCCAGCCCTGGTCGTCGAACGGCACGCCGGAGGCCGGCACCGGGGAGATGCCGACGAGCTTGCGGACCCGGCCGGGCGCGTCCAGCAGCACGCGCTGCATCGCCGTCCCGCCCATCGAGTGACCGACCAGCGAGAAGGTCTCCCACCCCAGCTTGTCGGCGAGCGCGATCACATCGGCGGCGATCTCAGCGAGGGTGTACTCACCGGTGACGTCGCGTGCCTCGCCGTACCCCCGGTAGTCGGGGAAGGCGTAGGTGAAGGCCTCGCCGTTCAGGTAGGGCTGGATCTTCCTGAAGGCGCCGCGGTCCCCGAACCAGCCGTGCAGCGCGATTACGCGATGCGGCCCGGAGCCGACGACGTCATGGGGAAGGGCGACGGAGGACATGGCGGAGTCTCCTTAGCGTTCGTGGCGTCGGTGCCGTCGAGGCATTCCAGGCTGAACCAAACGTACTTGCCGTTCTCGTGCGGGACAGCGCCCCACTGGTCCGCCTGCGCGTCGACCAGGAACAACCCGCGCCCGCTCTCGGCGAGGAAGTCGGGCGCCCGCCGCGTGGGAAGGGCCGGATCGTGGTCGCAGACCGCCAGCCAGATCGTGGCGCCCCCTACTCGCACGTTGATCCTGATGTCGGAGGATCCGCAGGCGGGCGGGACCGCGTGCTGGACCGCGTTCGTGACCAGTTCGCTGGTCAGCTCGACGATCGTCGCCTCATGATCCGGGGAGAGAGACAGATCCCAGGAGGCGAGCATCGCCGACACCCAGCGGCGCGCGACGGACGAGGCGATCGGCGAGCGGGGCAGATCGCACCAGCGGGAGAGCAGCCGGCTCTCAAGGCCGGTGGCGACGTTCACGGCGCGCCCGCCGCGATCGGCGGTAACACGCCGCTCTCCATGGGGCGCCTGGAAACGGCTGCGGCGCGTCCGAACTCGGGTTTCAGGCGATGAATCGCGAACACGGCGTGGACTTCTCCCAGATGCCCAAATATTGGGCGCGATGGTCAAAAAATGGGCGTGCAGCGAGGAAAGCATCCGGCCGGAACAGAGCTGTTGTCAACGCGAATGGCAGAAAATGTGGATCTTCCGTGGCGATGGCGCTCCCGTGGTTCCCCGCGCCGAAGGGGTTGCATCTTGCGCGTCACCACGTAACGTCCCGAGCAGTGACCTTCGCGCGGGAGGAGAGATCCGCATGTCCGACGATGAGGCGCGGCGCGTCTTCCAGGTGGTCGACTCGTTCGAGCCCGACAGGTTCGTGGAGCTGCTGGCGGAGGACGCCAGGATGGTGTTCGGCAATGCCGAGCCCCTGGTGGGACGCGACGCCATCGCCGAGGGGCTGCGGACGTTCTTCGCCACCATCGCCGGCCTGGCGCACAGGCTCGTCAGAACGTGGCAGGTCGACGCCGACACCATTGCCGAGACCGAGGTGACATACCGGCGGCTCGACGGCAAGGACGTCAGCGTCGTGGCCGTGTCGATCTGGCGCACCCGCGACGACGGCCTGATCTCGGACTACCGCATCTTCGTCGACCTGGCGCCCGTCTATGCGATGTAGAGCCACGTCTGCCGCCGCGACCAGGCGAGGGCCGCCAAGCCCTATTTTCGCCAGCCGTTGACGGTCAGGTCCGGGTCGGTGGCCGCGTTCAGCAGCCGCCGCCCCCAACCGTAGATCATCGGCAGCCAGTTGAAGTCGTGATCCGGTCCGACGAGGTCGGCCAGCTCGATCAGCTTCATCAGCTCCACCACCGCGGCGAGCGGCTTGGCCACGCGCCATGCGCTCCGCATCCGCCCCGGAGAGACGGTGTCGGCCCACGCGGCGAAGCAGGTGTCGAGGTAGCCCGCGGCGTCCGGCTCGGACGCGTCGAGCAGCCAGGAGGCCAGATCGAACAGCGGGTTCGTGACGGTGGCGAAGCTCCAGTCGTGCAACAGGATCTCGCCGTCGCGCACGACCACGTTGCCCGGGTGGAAATCGCGGTGGACGACCGTCGCCGGGATGGCCGCCCCGTCCAGGCGTTCGACGCACTCGACCAGATACGGCGCCAGCGCCTGCAGCCGGTCGGCCTCCTCGTCGGTCAGCGCCCGGTCCAGGTTCTTCGGCAGCTTGGGCGCCCGCCAGATGTCCTCGCGGGCCAGGGTCGACCGCACGCCGTCGGCCAGCGAGGCCGAGGTGAGCGGGACGCACCCCGCGGCGATCAACTCGTCCCCGCGATCGATGGTCTCCTTCTGCACCGTGACCAGCTGCGCCAGGCATGCGCGACGCCGCTCTTCGGGCACCGCCCAGCCGTCCACACCGCCGAAGTCCTCGGCGAGCCACCAGCGGTCACCGGGTGACATCGCGGTGATGGTGGCGAACGGCGCGACGCGCAGTGACGCCAGATACCGAGTGATCTCCGGTTCGCGCGCCAGCCTCGGCAGGACCGCCTTCAGGTACAGGTCACCCCGGTCAGTCGGCGTGCGGAGCACGGCGGACATGCTCCAGTGCTTGATCTGGCGGCTCGAACCGAGCCGCACGCGGCCGGCAGCCTTGATCTCCCCGTCGATGTAGGACTCGGCCCGCTCGAACCAGCCGGGCCTGAACCAGTCGGAGGCGGGCGGCCGGGATCGCGCCGCCCTGCCGTCGAGTACCGGGCTCTGCCCCCTCACCGCATCATGACCGTGCCACGCCAGCCCGTCGGCGCAGACCGGCCGCGCCCCGCCCGCCGCCAGCAGCACCACTGTCGTGAAGTCCAACGGCTCCAGGATCACCGTGGTCAGCCCGAACTCGTGACGAACGCGATCGGTCAGCTCGCTGTCCATCGGCGGCCACCTGCCGTCGAACCGCATCCGCGGCAGCGCCGGATCGCCGCCGGCCATGTCGCAGAGCACGGCACCGTCCCGGTCGACTATGGCCAGCACGGCTTCCACGGACTCGGACGACATGACCAACCCTCCAAGGGATCGCCGGACTTCGCGGGACAGGCGTCGTTCAAGCCTTGCGCATCCGACGAATACTGCCATCTGCCGTACGCGTCGTGGTCTCCGCTGCGCGGTTCCGAGGGGCGCAAAGCCCCCATATCGCCGTCGATCTTCATTAGGGTGCGGTCAGGAGGGCGCTCAGGCCTGTCGGCCCACACGGATCTTGGACGCCCTTTGCCCGCTCCGGAGGCCAATCCGCAGAGCCGCGTGTGTCGTTGCGCTCGGCAGGACTGCGTGGCCCTTGCAGAATTGAGGTCGGCACCCAGGTGGAAGCCGCAGTGAAGTGTCCTGACATGTCGCGCGGTGCGCGTCTGACCGCCCATAGTGCCGTCTCCACGTCCCTGGCCTTGTGCAGTGATCGAGCCCTGCGCGAGCTCGTGGACACGGCCGTGCCGCTCGGATCCGGCATCGGCGGGAAGTCGTCCCTGCTGGAGGTCGCCGGAACCCCGGTCTTCGTGAAGCGCGTACCTCTGACCGATCTGGAGAGGCAACCCGAGCACGTCCGGTCCACGGCGAATCTGTGTGATCTGCCCGATTTCTGCCACTACGGCGTCGGCATCATCGGCACACCCGGCTTCGGGATCTGGAGGGAACTCGCCGTACACACCATGACGACGAACTGGGTGCTTTCGGCGGAGCACGAGGGCTTCCCCCTGATGTATCACTGGCGGGTGCTGCCGGACTCGACGCCCCTGCCCGAAGAACTGGCCGACGTCGAACGAGCCGTTGCTTACTGGGGCGGCGGACCGCAGGTGCGCCGCCGGATCGAGGCTCGCCGGCAGTCCTCGGCGAGCGTCGCGCTGTTCCTGGAGTACATCCCGCAGAACCTGCACCAGTGGTTGGGCGTGCAGGTCGAGGCGGGAGACCAAGCAGCCAACCGAGCGTGCGCCATGGTGGAGCGGGAACTGGCGGCCGGCATCTCTTTCATGAACAGCCGCGGGCTCCTGCACTTCGACGCGCACTTCGAGAACATCCTGACCGACGGCCGACATCTCTACTTCGCGGACTACGGCCTCTCCATCTCCTCCCGGTTCGAGCTGTCCCCGGACGAGGCCGGCTTCTTCGACCGTCACCAGACCTACGACCGCTGCTATTCCGCCGCGTATCGGGTGAACTGGCTGGTCACCGCTCTGTACGGACTCCGGAGGGAGGACCGGGAGGGCCGCTACAAGCGGGTGCGTGCCTACGCGGAGGGCGAGCGCCCCACAGGGATCCCGGAGGAGGCCGCGGCGATCATCGCCCGGCACGCGCCGATCGCCGCAGTGATGTCCGACTTCTACCGCGCGTTCCAGCGCCAGAGCAGGCAGGCCCCCTACCCGCTGGAGGCGATCCGTCAGCTGGACGGACTGCACGGCTCCTCCTTGTGCTGACGGACGCGAGGAGGGCCGGGGCGGCAGCGGCTCGGTGATGAGCCGCCGTCCGTAGGGGATCCGCAGGGGATCGTAACGCCGCAGTTCCAGGGTGAGGTCAACCGTCCGGCGTCCGCCGGTGTTCTCTCACTGCTGCCTCGCTCACCTCCCCTGGAGTCCCGTGATCGCCCTGCCTGTCGTGCTCGTCGCCGTCTACATGACCACGCTCGACTTCTTCGTCGCCAACCTGGCCGTGCCGTCGATCCGGGCCGATCTGGGCGCGGGCGACGCCGCCGTGCAGTTCGTGATCGCCGGGTACGGTCTCGCGTACGCCGCGAGCCTCATCGTCGCCGGCCGGCTCGGTGACCTGTACGGGCACCGGCGCGTGTTCGCGGCCGGGCTGGCGCTGTTCACCGTGGCGTCGGCGGCGTGCGGATTCGCTCCCGACGCGGGGTCGCTGGTGGCGGCCAGGGTCGTCCAGGGTGTCGCGGCCGCGCTCCTCGCTCCGCAGGTGCTCGCGCTGCTCGGCGTCATGTACGAGGGCGCCGCCCTGGCCAGGGCCTTCACCTGGTACGGCGGCGCCGTCGGCCTGGCGGGCGTGAGCGGCCAGGCGCTCGGCGGCCTGATGGTGGCGGCCGACCCCGCGGGCCTGGGCTGGCGGGCCTGCTTCCTGGTCAACGTGCCGATCGGCGCGGTGGCGCTGTCGCTGACCCGGCGACTGCTTCCCCGTACCGAGGGCTCCGCCAGGGATCTCGATCTGGCCGGGGCGGCGCTGGTCGGGGCCGGGCTGGTGGCCGTGGTGCTGCCGCTGGTGGAGGGGCGCGAGCAGGGCTGGCCGCCATGGACGTGGCTGTGCCTGGGAGGGGCGGGGCCGATCCTGGCCGCGTTCGTACGGCGGCAGCGCCGGCTGGCGGCCGCGGGGCGGGCGCCGCTGCTCGATCTGGCGGTGTTCGGGGAGCGCGGGTTCGCGGGTGGGCTGGTGGCGGTGGCGTTGCTGTTCGGCACGTCGGCGGGGCTGTCGTTCGTGCTCGCCCTGTACTTGCAGGAAGGGCTCCGGCTGGGTCCGCTGGCGGCCGGAGCCGTGTGCACCGCGTTGAACGCCGGCTTCTTCCTCGGCTCCCTGCGCGCCGGCCGGGTGCCGCCGATCGTGGCCGCGTCGGTGTTGCTGCTGGGCCTGGCGCTGCTGGGTCACCTGATGGGCGCGGCGCCGTACCAGGTGGCTCTGGCGCTGCTCGTGACGGGCGCCGGGATGGGGCTGCTGATGTCGCCGCTGATCTCCTCCGTCCTGTCAGGGGTGCGGCCGGAGCGCGCCGGCGCGGCGGCCGGGGTGCTCGGGACCGTGCAGGAGGCCGGAGGAGTGCTCGGCAGCACGGTCACGGGGACCGCGTTCTTCGACGCGCTGGACGGCGGATGGGAGGCCGCGACGCTGGCCGGGATCGCGGTGCTGGTCACGGGCGCGCTCGGCGTGCTGGCCCACTGCGTGCTGACGGCCGGCCGTACCGGCCGCGCGAGGGCAGCCGCACGGCGGCGGCGAGGTCACCGGCGAGCAGCGCAATGTCGTCAGGTCGCAGAGGGGAGGCGGTGAGGCGGCGTGGTGCGCGCGCCCGCTCGGACGCCTCCAAGGCCCGCTCTGACGCCTCCGCGCCCCCTCTGGCGCCTCAACCGCGCAGCAGCTCCTCCCGCCTGGTCAGCAGCCGCGCTCGTTCTCTGGACAGTTCGGCCTCGCGGTGCCGCAGGTGCGTCCCCACGTCCTTGACCCATCGGGCCGTCCGCTCGACCTCGGCGCGGGTGCTCTCGATGCGCTGATGCTTCATCACATCGGTGATGATGTTGTCGAAGAACGTGTCGACGAACCACCGCGTGTCCACTTCGGGCAGGCGGACACGGGCGGAGACGCCGACGTCGGCGAGTTCGCGGGAGAAGACGTCCAGGGCCCGCTGGGCGTGCCAGGCGGCCTCGTCGGCGGAGCGCAGCCGGTTGTGCTCGATGGCGTCGGCGATCAGACCGCCGCCCAAGACATCCCAGGTGGAGGCGCCCTTGGCCGAGGCGAGGTAGCCGAGCACCTGGGCCAGCGCGTGGAGTGCGGCCTGCCCGGCCTGGTACGCCTCCGTGTGTTCGCGCTGCTTCGCCGAGATGCGGTCGAGGGCGGCGCCGAGCTCCGTCAGCTCACCGGCGCGGGCATCACCGTGGGCGAGCAGCTGCCGTTCCTTCTCGGCCAGCAGCTTCTCGTACTCCTCCCGGGCCGTCGCGAGTCCCGCCAGCTCGGCCTCGATCGCCCGCGCGTCCGCCTCGATCTGGGCCAGCCGGGCCCGGTGGCCGTCGAGCCGCTGCCTGGCGGCGGCGGCCTCGGCACGCTCGCGGTCCAGCAGCTCCTCACGCTGGCCCACCAGGCGGGCCAGGAAAGCGGTCAGCCCGCCTTCCAGACGGGTGACGTCGGCCTCCTCCTTGGACAGGTCCTTCTCCAGGCCGGCCAGGGTGTGGCGGGCCTGCTGGATCTGCTCTGCGGTGGCCGCGTGCCGGCGCCGCAGGTGGTCGGCCCGATGCGTTCGGGCGGCCGCCGCGTGCAGCCGCTCGTCGAGATCTGAAGAGCTCGTCACACTTCGGATGACGAACGGACCATCCCAGACGTTCCAGCCAAACGGCTTAGCGATTTCGAAAAATCCTGCCCACGACGAACCTTTGATCCTGATCAAGGGTCGAACCTGGCATGACTACAAGGGGGCAAGAAAGCAGCAGGAATCGCACCCGCACCCAGCGAGTGCGGCGTTCGGCGACAGTGGGCGCGCTCGCCGCAAGCGTCGCACTGACCGGCCTCGCGACCGCGAACCCGGCCACCGCCAGTTCACCCGCCAGTTCACCCGCCTCGAACACGGCCGTCGCTCACCGGAGCGAGACCCTGGGGCCGTTCGGCTATGGCGGTGTGCGGCTGGGGATGAGCGCCAAGGAGGCCAGGGCAACGGGGAGGATCGTCCGGAAGCAGGGTGCCAGCCTCTGCTCGGGCTGGGACCTGAAAGCGCATCCGACAGGCCGCGACTTCGTGGGCCTCTACATCTCCAAGAAGCTCGGCGTGGCCCTGATCAGTGCGCCGAAGGGCGTGGGAACCCCTGAGGGTATCGGGATCGGCTCCACCAGGAAGCAACTGCGCAAGGCGTACCCGAAGCTGCAGACAACCGCCAGCGGGAGCAAGGACCACCTCTACGTCCAGGTCCCTGGCAATCCCAAGGCGGATTACCGCTTCCTGCTCGACCACAACAAGATCTATGAGGTCAGCCTGGAACTCAAGAATCAGGACTGCACCAATTAGGCCCGAAGCCCAGAACAGGGGTGAGCCATGAGATCGGCAACTGCGGCCGGAATGCCTCGGTGCGGCCTCGAGCCGCACTCCCGGTAAAGCAATTCATTCAGTGGCCCGGCTACCGGGACGCCCGCGACGAAAAATGGCGCCGTTGATGTGAAGCGGTGGTTGTTGAGCGCGGAGAGAATGTCAGTGGCTGCGCGGGGCCGCCCTGGGCGGGCGCGGTGGGGAGGGCGGGCGCGGCGGGGTCGGTCAGGCCCAGCAGGCTGGTGCTGGCCCGCCGTCGCAGCTGGTCGTCGCGGGTGCGCGCCGAGGTCTGTGCCGGGTGCGCGGTGCACAGGCGCCGGCCATCCAGGTAGACCCCGACGAAGCGGGCGTCGTGCGGGTCCGGACGCGGATCGCCGACCCCCTGCTCCTGGCCGGCAGCGCCGTCGTGGTCGGCGGCGAGCGCCATGAGCTTCAACTACGTCGTCCGCAGCGTCTGGTACTTCCGTGGCATTCGTCACATATGTCCCACCGGGATGATGTGCCATCATGAGTATCGTCACTTCGACGATAAGGGGTGTGCCGTGACCGCGCAGCGCCATCGGCGGCCTGATCCTCGCCGCGGGCACCGGCCCCGGCCACCTCTTCCCCGACGACAGCGCCTGCACCACCGCGGCGCTGGTCGGCATCGGCGCCATGGCGATCACGACGCTGACAAGCCTCGCTCTCGCCCGCCGACGCTCGTCCGAGACCAACCCGTAAGTCAGATGCACTCATCCCAACACTGGAGGTTCCATGCCCAAGGGCTACTGGGTCAGCGTCTACCGCACCATTTCAGACCCTGAGAAGCTGGCTGCCTACAACGAGCTGGCCCGTCCGGCCGTCCAAGCCGGGGGCGGTCGGACCTTCGTCCGTGGCGGTCGGGTCGTGGCGCATGACGCCGGACTCGCCGAGCGCGTCGTCCTGATCGAGTTCGACAGCTTCGAGCAGGCCGTCGCGGCGCACGAGAGTGCGGCCTACCAGGAGGCGCTGGTCGTCCTCTCCGACGGCGTCGAGCGCGACTTCCGCATCGTCGAAGGCATCGACTGACCGAGGTCCAGCCGGATCTTCACTGAAGATCCACCATCTTGGTTTTCGCTGGTGTGGCGGGGTTCATGGGTGCTCGTGCTGGTCGTGGGCGGCTGTCCTCGGCTGGTGGCGTGGGCGGGGCTCCTGCGGAGTTTGGTGAGGATGCGCCAGGTCTTCAGGTGCGCGAAGCCGTGCTCGACGGGGCGCGGCCGGCGGCTCTCAGGTGCTCGACGATGTGGTCGTGGCGGGCGGCGGTGATGTCGTGGGTGCGCCCGGGCCTCGCGGCGGAAATCCAGATCAGGCGTCCGCGTCCGTCGGTGAGCGCGAGGAAGTGCAGGCCGTGGCGATTGTGCTTCCTCGAATAGTTCTTGCGGTTGTCCTTGCCGGTGCGGCGGCGGGTGGGGAGGACGGCAGCATGATCTGGCTCGGCCCGCAGTAGCCGCGGACCTACCGCACGACGTTCCGCGTCTCTTGACGCAGCCGGTAGGCGCGGCGGGCCGTACCGGCGAAGACCTCGGCCCGCTCGCCCTCCGACAGCCCCGCGCACAGCTCGTCCGCGGCCTGCGCCACCTGCTCGTACCCGGCCGCGAGCAGGCAGACCGGCCAGTCGGAGCCGAACATCACCCGCTCGGGCCCGAACGCCTCCAGCACGGTCTCGGCGTACGGCCGCAGGTCGGCCACCTGCCAGGACGCCCAGTCGGCCTCGGTGACCATGCCGGAGAGCTTGCAGTAGACGTTCGGGTACGCGGCCAGCTCCCGGATCCGGCTCCGCCACGGCTCCAGCTCGCCGGAGGCGATCGGCGGCTTGGACAGGTGGTCGAGCACGAACGTCAGCTCGGGCAGCGCGCCCACGGTGTCGATGGCGGCGGGCAGCTGGTGCGCCAGCGTGAGCAGGTCGTACGTGAGCCCGGCGGCGGACACCGCGGCGAGCCCGCGCCGCACGTCGGGCCGGGTCAGCCAGTCGGGGTCCGGCTCGGACTGCACGCCGTGGCGGACGCCCACCAGCCCGTCCGGCAGCCCGGCCAGGGTGTCGGCGGCGTCGGGCGCGGTGAGGTCGATCCAGCCGACCACGCCCGCGACCAGCTCGGACCCGGCGGCCAGGGCCAGGAACTCCCGGGTCTCCGCCAGGTCGTGCAGCACCTGCACCAGCACGGTCGCGGTGACCCCTGCCGCCGCCGCGGGCCCGGCGAGGTCGTCAAGGGTGAACGTGCGGCGGACAGGGGCCATCGGCTCGCCGTCGAGCCAGCCGTGCGGGCGGGCGGCGAGGTCCCAGACGTGGTGGTGGGCGTCAATGCGGGTCATAGGTCAATCCAACTCACGGCCGAGCTTCTCCATGATCGGCAAACTAGCAGCCCTCCCATCTTTCTGCTAGATCGAGGGGAGGTATGGCCATCAGATGACCTGGTGACGGATAGATACATCCTACGTTCACCGCGCCTGTGGCGTCCCTGTGAGCGGCTTCCATGCCGGACAGGACGAGGCGTACTCAAGACCGGTTGACGCCTTTTACACCTACGGCGTGCACAGGCCGGACGTGACGGTCCGGCCCCCGCACTCCCCCTGGAGCGCACCGTGAACGACCTCACGCGCCCCTGCCGCGTGATCGTCAACGGCCGTCGCGCTCGTCATGGCTCCTCCAGCGCGTAGGCGACCGCCCGGGCGAGCCCGAGCCGCGTGCCGTCCCGGAAGGCCGCCGTGTACGCCCGGGCCCCCAGCGCGTGCCGAGCCCGCTCGGCGCACTCCTGGTGCGACCTCGCCTGGTACTGCAGCCGCAACGGAGAGGAGGCGACCGCCTCCCACAGCAGGTGGGCGGCGCCCTGCAGCCGGGCGGCTCGCTCGTGCCGGCCGCGCGCCCCGGCCGTCCAGGCCAGCACCTCCAGGCACTGGGGCAGGCCCCACCGGTCGTCGGCGGCGCTCCAGAAGGCGGTGACCTCCCGCATCTTGGCCTCGGTCTGCCGCCAGTCGCCCTGCTCCCAGCGGGCCATGCCGACCGCGTACAGCGCGTACGCGCGGAAGAGCGGCGCGTGGCGATCCTCGCACAGGGCCACGAGTTCCTCGCCGTACGCGGCGGCCCGGTCCGGGCTCATGGAGGCGGCGAAGAGAGCGGCGAGGTACAGGGTGACCCCTACGGCGTGGACGTCCCCTCTCGCCCAGTGGCGGGTGCGGGCGTCGTTCAGGAGCGCAAGCCCGCCCTCGGCGTCGCCCCCGCACAGCGCCGCGACGCCGGAGAGCTGGACCGCGAACGCGAGCGCCGTCTCGTCCTTCAGCCGCCACGCGAGCTCCGAGCACTCCCGCGCGTCGGCAGCCGCGGCCGGATCGCCCTGGTAGTGGCCGAGCAGCCCCTTGGCCCACAGGCCCATGGTCCTGGCGACGCTCGATCCGGGGACGAGCCCGAGGCCGCGTCCCAGCCAGTACCGGCCCTCGCTGGGAGCACCGGCGACGAGCCAGTTGGCCCACAGCGCGGAGGCGATCTCCAAGCCGGCGGGGGCGTCGCCGGGCAGGTGGAAGCAGAGGTCCAGAGCGACTCGCACGTTGGGCAGCTCCAGCTTCAGCGCCCGGACGTTGTCGATCTGGCCGGGCGCCACCCGGTCCACCCGCAGCCGCTCCGCCAGCCGGCGATAGTGAGCGATGTAGCGCTCGCGGAGCGCCTTCTCGTCCGCGGCGGGCAGCCGTTCGCGGCCATACGCGCGGATGGTCTCCAGCATGCGGTAACGGACCGCGGTGCCGTACTGCTCGGCGCTGGACAGGATGGACTTGTCCACGAGGCCGCCCATCAGATCCAGCACGTCGTCGCGGGCCAGCCCCTGCCCGGGGCAGACGGCTTCGGCGGTCTCCAGATCCACGCCTCCCGGGAACATCGCCAGCCGCTCCCACAGCAGCCGCTCGCCGGGCGAGCAGAGCCCGAAGGTCCAGTCCATGGTCGCCCGCAGCGTCTGGTGGCGGGCCACCGTGCCGGGGGCGACCTCGGCCGGCACCTCCAGGTGCTGGTCGAGCTCGTTCACGAGTCCTTCCACCGAGGTCGTACGGAGCCGTACCGCCGCCAGCTCGATGGCCAGCGGAATCCCGTCCAGGCGCCGGGTCAGCCGGGCGACCGCCCGGGCGTTGGCCGCGTCGACGAGGAAGCCCGGCCGGATCGTCGCCGCTCGCTCCGCGAAGAGCCGCACGGCGTCGCGCCGGGCGATGTCGCGGGTGCTGTCACCGGGCTGCGGGATCGACAGTGACGGCACCGGCAGCACCCGCTCGCCGTACACCCCGAGCGACTGACGGCTGGTGGCCAGGATCTGCAGCCGCGAGGTGTCGCGCAGCAGCCGCTGCGCCAGCCGGGCGCACGCGCCGAGCAGATGCTCGCAGTTGTCCAGCACCAGCAGCAGGTGTTTGTCCGCCAGATGCTCCGCCAGCAGGCCCACCAGGTCCGGTGTGGTGTCACGGATCCCCAGCGCGGCGGCCACGGCCGGGACCAGCAGGTCCTCGTCCTCGATGGCGGTCAGCTCCACCAGCCGGACCCCGTCCCGGTACCTGTGCGGCAGGATCTCGCTGACCCGTCGCGCCAGCCTGGTCTTGCCGACCCCGCCCGCACCGGTCAGGGTCAGCAGCCGGGTCTTGGCCAGGATCCGCCTGACCTGGGAGATCTCGTGCCGTCGCCCGATGAAGGCGGGCGCGTCGGTCTGCTGCCGGCCGGCCGCCGGGACGTTCCGGATCGTGTCCTGCACGGGCATGCTCACTCGCCCCCGCGAGGCCCCTCGCCGGTGAGGCGGGCCTGCTCCGCCACCCAGCCGACGACCTGGGTCCTGGAGGTGAAGCCGAGTTTGTGCAGGATGTGCTCGGCGTGGCCTTCGACGGTGCGCTGAGCGATCACCAGCGCCGCCGCGATCTCCTTGTTCCGCATCCCCCGTGCGATGAGCCGGGCGATCTCCATCTCCCGTGGGGTCAGCGGCGAGGACCGGCCCGCCTCACCGGTTCGGGCGGGGGCGGGGGCCTCCTCCATCAGGGCGTACGCGAGTGCCTCGTCAGGAGAGCGCCTGGCGCCTCGCTTGACGGCCGTCTGGAAACGCTGGTCGCCCAGGACCCGGCGCGTACGGTCCTCGCATTCGTCGTGATACCGGGTGAGGTGGCCGAACCCCAGCAGCGGCGCGCCGATCGCCTCCCACACGTTGCGCAGGATGCCCAGCAGCTCGCCGGCCCGCGCGTACTCACCTTGTGAGGCGGCGATCCAGGCCAGCACCTCGACGGTGAGCCCGACGCCGACCGAGTCGTCCAGCGCGTGGAAGACGCGCAGGCTCTCCTGCGCCAGGGCGGTCGCGCGCCGCGCGTCGCCCTGGCGCCAGAGCTCGATGCCGAGCGCCGTCGCCGTGTACGCCCGGTGCCAGCTCTCGCCGTGGGCGTCGCAGATGGCGATGCCCTCCTCGGCGGCGGCGACGGCGCGCCCGGAGTCGCCGAGGAACGAGTGCGCGAGGGCGAGCCAGGTCAGCGCCTGTACCTCGCCCGCGGGGTCCCCACTGGCGCGATGGTGGCTCACCGCCTCCTCGAGGGATCCGATGGCCGACGCGGTGTCTCCCTCATGCATGGCGACCATGCCGGAGTAGAGCGCGACGTAGCCGAGCACCGGCTCCAGCCCGAGCCGCTCGCCGAGCACCCTGCTCTGGGCCAGCAGCCCGATGGCCGAGACCCGATCGCCCTGGATGATGGCGAGCCAGCCGCAGGCCCAGAACGCCCGCGCCCGCACCTCGGACTGGCCTGCGGTGTCCGCGAGGCCCTGTTCGAGCCAGTCGCGGCCTTCACCCAGGTGGCTGCTGGTGATCCAGTGGTACAGGAGGTCGCTCGCCATGTCGATGCAGAGCCCGGCGTGGTCGGCGTGGCAGTACTCCAGCGCGGTGCGCAGGTTCGGATGCTCGACGCGCAGCCGGGTCAGCAGCTTGATCTGCGCCGGGCCGAACAGCTGCGCCTGCGCCTCGTGCGAGAGCCGCCGATAGTAGTCGCGGTACCGGCGTTTCAGCTCCTCCTCCTGCCCGGAGTCGACCAGCCGCTCGCGCCCGTACTGCCGGATCGTGTCCAGCAGCCGGTATCGCACCCCGTTCGGATGGTCCTCCCTGATCAGGACGGACTTCTCCACCAGCCCGATCACCAGGTCGACGATCTCGTCGGGGGCGATGCCGTCCCCGGCGCAGACCGCTTCGGCCGCCTCCAGGTCCAGGCTGCCGGTGAACACCGAAAGGCGGGCCCACAGCAGGCGCTCCTGCTCGGTGCAGAGCCCGTGACTCCAGTCGATCAGGGCGCGGAGCGTACGGTGGCGGGCCACGGTGGTGTGCGATCCCGCCCTGAGCAGCCGGAAGAGGTCGTCCAGCCGCTCGAGCAGCTGGTGGGCCGAGAGCGCGCGCAGCCGCACGGCGGCGAGCTCGATGCCGAGCGGCAGGCCGTCCAGGCGGCGGCAGATCCGCTCGACGACGTCCAGGTTCTCGTCCGTGACGGTGAAGCCGGGGCTGACGGCCGCGGCCCGCTCGGCGAAGAGCCGCACCGCGTCGGCCATGGGGGACGACGTGTCGTGCGGAGATCCGCGGCCCGGCAGCGGCAGCGTCGGCACCGTGAACATCTGCTCGCTGAGGATCCCCAGCGGCTGCCGGCTGGTGGCGAGGATCCGCAGCTCAGGGGCGGAGCACAGCAGCGTCTGGGCCACCGTGGCGGACTCGTCGAGCACGTGCTCGCAATTGTCCAGGACGACGAGCGTGCGCTGCTCGCGCAGGTGCTCGGTGAGCACCTGCATGGGCGGCCGGGCGGAGTGGTTCTGGATCCTCAGGTCGGCGACCATGGTCTGCGGCAGCAGTACGGGGTTGTCCAGTTCGGCGAGTTCGACCAGCCAGACCCCGTCGGGGAAGGCCCGGCGCAGGTCGGCGGCGACGCGCAGGGCCAGCCGGGTCTTGCCGACGCCGCCCGGCCCGGTCAGGGTCACCATGCGGGCGTCGGCCAGCAGGCGCTTGACTGCCGCTACTTCGTGCCGACGCCCGATGAAGCTGGTCACCTCAGCAGGCAGCCCGCCGGCGTACGTCTGTGTGCGCGATGTGGCAGTGGTCATCGATGCCTCGCATCGGCTCCCGCGAGTAGGCCACTATGAACCGACAAGAGCCGATATCACTAACATATGCCCATAGAAGCTTCTGGTATCCGGGACAATATGCCTGGTCATCCCGTGTGCAGCGGGATCGCATGCCGAATCGTGGGCAACATCGTGCTCGTACGTGAGACAGATTTTGCCGTGGGTCGAGCTACGCGGCGGCGTTCGCGATGCGGCGGACGATCTCCTGCGCCACCGGCTCCGTGAGAGCCGACGTGGTGACCCGCGTACGGCCTGTCGCCTCCTCGAACGTGCTGGACCCGTCCGCCCCGATGACCACGCGCCCCTCGGGGCTGAACGCGAACAACTCCGGCACCAGCATGGTCAGCGCCGCGATCGGGTCGTGCGGGCAGTTCCACTGCGCGTTCCGCGACCGCCACCACTGCTCGATCTCCGCCTTCAGGGCCTCCCCCAGCGCTCCGGCGGCCGCGATGGCGGCCACGTCCGTGGCGTCCATCCGGACCGTGGTGGTGATCTCCAGCCCCGTGACCGTGATCGGCGCTCCGGAGCCGAAGACGATGGCCGCCGCCTCCGGGTCGCTCTTCAGGTTGTGCTCGGGCTCGGGGCCGTCGAAGCGGCCCCCCATGATCCAGAGGTGCCGTACGTCCCGGGCGAAGGACGGGGAGGCCGTGATGGCGTTGGCGATGTTGGTCAGCGGCCCGACCGCCACCACGTCCACCTGGCCGGGCGCGCGGGTCACCTCGTCCACCAGGTACGCCGCCGCCTCCCCTTCGTCCACCCGCTCGGTGTCCAGGTCGGTGAAGAGCGCGCCTTCGTGCCCCGCCCACCACACGGGCCGGTCGGCTAGGGTCCTGACGGCTCCGGGCACGACGGCCGGGGACCGGCCCGCGAGGCCCGCCAGGCGCTTGGCGAGGCGCGCCCGCAGCAGCGTGTCACCGTAGACGGTCGTGCAGCCGGCCAGCTCGACCTCCGGCGAGCCGAGCAGGACGGCGAGCGCCAGCGCGTCGTCCACGTCGCTGCCGATGTCGGTGTCGAAGATGACGCGCATGACCGGAGTATTTCCCTTGATCGGCCCGAGCTCACCTCCGTCCGGCTCTGCCAGGCGAGCCCAGAGCCCAGCCTGATGGGCATCCATGCGCCTGGGGGCAAGGACAGCCGGTCGTGCTCATCCACGGCTTCCCGCTCGACGGCCACTCCTGGGAGCGGCAGGCGGCCGTGCTGCTCGACGCCGGTTACCGCGTCATCACCTACGATCGCCCCTCATCTTCACACTTCAGCGCAGAGGCACCGCGGTAAAGGAGCAGGATGGGAGGGAGTGCCTGATAGGGCCAGGCGACTTCTCCATCTCTGATGCGTCCCGCTTGTTCCGGAAGAAAGTGCCGAGCGACTTCTCGTTCATCTCCTTCCATTTCCCTCGCAAGGATCTTCACGTGCGGGACGAGGACCTCCGGGCGCTGACCGCGACAGCATTCTCGAGCCGGGAGGGCAGTGCCGCGCTGGTGGCGACGTATTTCGCGCGCATGGCGCGCGAAGCAGCCGGCTTCGACGATTTCATCGGCCGTCAGTTCGTCTGCACCGGGCTGGACCTGCTGGCGCTGTTGATCAACGAGCGGCGCGACCGCTTCACTCCTCAGGCTCCAGAGATCGCCGCGGCGACGGGCAGGCCGCGCGCGCCCGGAGATCATATGTCAGCGATGCATAGGTGCCCAGACCGTCGTCGGGCCGACTCCGCGCCCCGGGCGTTCTCCCTGATCGGCAACCCGGCCAACCCCATCAGGGGCGTACGGGTGGCAACGGCCGGCGCGCGACCGCCACCTGACCCGGCCGGGGCGGATCAGGGGTAAGTCAGGGGCGATCACCGATGAGTGCCTCCCTCCCGGGAGGGCATCGTGGTCACCATGAACCGCCTCACCCAGATCTCCTTCACCGCCGCGCCCGCCGCGCTGCTCGGCGGGTGGCTCCTCATGCGTCCCACGGGCTCCGACGTCGCAGGCGGCTTCTGGTGGACGGCCGCGCACGTGGCGTGCCTGGCCGGGTTCCTCATGTTCGGCGTCATGACGCTGGGGCTGCGCGGCATGGCCGGCCCGGTGACGGGCGGGCGCCGGGTGGCGCTGGAGGCGGCGACGGGCGTCGCGCTGCTGGGCCTGACCGCCGCCGTCGTGCGGCTCGTGATGGGGCTGTACGCCGGTTTCGCCGGCGAGCAGGCGGCCGGGTTCGAGACGATCGTGTACGGGACCGAGGCGCAGGTGTTCTTCGGCGCCCTGGTCGCGCTGGCGGTCACCCTGGCCGCGCTGCGGCAGGTCACGGCCGTGAGCGCGGGCGTGACGACCCTCGGCATGGTGGTGCTGGCCGTCGGGATGTACCAGACGGGCAGGGAGTCGGCCCTGGCCGCCGTGGGGATGGCGCTGATCTGGCTGGGCACGCTGCTGCTGGGCAGGGGGACGTCCGGGCAGGTGCCGCGGGTGGGGCCGGGCGTCGGCTCCCCCGAGGTCGGAGCCGGCCGCTGAGAGCACGGTCGGCGCGGGCCTGAGGTGGGTACGTTGACCACGACCCCTCCCGGACCCTGCGACGCAAAGGAAGTGGTTCCCCGTGCTCTACCTCTTCGGTTTCGAGCGCATCGGCGTGGCTGTGAGCGACATCTACTTCGTCGACCCCAACCCGATCGGGGGCCAGGAGGGGGCCGAGCGGGGCGTGCGCCTGGAGCTGCGGAGGCTGGAGCCGGGCGAGCTGAAGGGGTCGATCTACTCGGCGCGGCCCATCACCGTCGACCGGCCCCTGTGGCGGGTGGACCTGCTGGAGTCGGTCACCGGCACGCCGGGGAGCTTCGACCGCACCCACCACCACCCCGCGCTGCGGGGCTGGGAGCCGGGCAAGCGGGTGTTCGACGAGCAGCTCTCCGCCGAGCCGCTGAAGTGGCTGGCGGAGCGGCTGGCCGACCTCGAAGGGGTGCTCGACGAGGCCGGGCTGGGCCGCGACGAGATCAGCCCGGCCGACGTGGCGGCCCTGCGCGAGCGCGCCCCGGAGATCGTCGACACCGTCAGCCGCCTGCTCGACGGCGTCCGCTCCGGCGCCCTCGCCACCCCGCCGGGCGACGCGCCGGGCAGCTCCAGCGTCCGGGCCAGCTGGCTCTAGCCCCGGCTGGGGCGGGGCGACCTCGTCGCCGCCCCGCTCCGAGCTTTCAGCCGCCCATCCCGTACGAGCCGACCAGCATCCCCTCCACCCGCACCGGAGGGCCGACCACCCGTTCGCCGAGCCCGCGCTGGAACTCGGCGAACGCGCTCGACTTCGACAGCGGCGAGAGGTCGCCGTCGCTGATCACCACATGGACGAAGGTCACCCCGTCGGCCAGCCGGAGCGACATGTAGCGCACCCCGCCGGGGTCCTCGGCGTTCAGCTCGGCGAAGACCTGCTCGACAATCCGCTGGTTCTCGTCGGCCGCCTCCGGCCGCGTCTCGTACCTGATCATCGCCATCGTGCTCATCGGTCCTCCTGACCCGGTGCTCCAGTGCCATTCACCTCATATGAATCCGCGTGCCCGCCGAAATTCATCGGTCAGAGTAACGCGAAGGCGGCATGGGTGGATGTTCTCGGTGATTGGCGCGGACTTCCAGACGGGCGGTTTGGAACGTGACAGTTCCTCCTGTTGAGCCGAAGAAGGACCACCGGGTCCAGATCATCGTCGCGATCATCGGCGCCTGCGCCGCGGTCGTCACCGCGCTGATCCCGGTCGTGCTCATCGCCAACAAGCCCGACGACAAGCCCACCCCCAGCCCGGGGCCCACGACTACCACGCCGGCCCCGACCACGTCGTCGGGAGGCGGCGGCTCCGGGACGGCCGAGCCGGACGGATCGGTCTCCGTGCCGGAGGACTACCAGGGCACCTGGAGCGGCCGGATCGACTGGATGGTCGCCGGCTGGGGCTCGTACAACACCACGTTGACGATCACGTCGGGCTCGCTGACGGCCATGGTGGGCCAGTTCACCACGAACGGCGGCCAGTGCCGGGGCCTGCTCTACCTGGAGTCCGGCGGCGGCCCGGTGGTGCTGCGGCTGTCGACGACGTACAACGTGGGCTCCTGCTCGGTCCTGGCGGACGTGAAGCTGACGCTGCGTGGGGACGACGAGCTGGACTACGAGCTCGTCGGCGCGCAGTTCGCCAACATGATCGTCAATCAGCCCTCGCCCCCGGCGCAGGGGACGCTGCGGCGCGGATGACCGCTCACGCCTGGGGAGCGGCCGGGCGGCGGTGCAGGAGGCCGAAGCGGGTCCACATGGACTCCGCCGCCTCGATCGAGGCCCCCGTACGGGCCGGGTCCACGGCGGCGAGCTGGGTGACCAGGGCCTGGGCGACCGCCATGCCGGCCGTCAGCGACGGGAAGAACGCCTCGCCCTCCGCCGGCACGATCACCACCTCCTCCGCCGCGTCGGCGAGCGCGGGGCTGGCCGCGTCCGTCAGGGCGAACACCCGTGCCCCGCGCGAGCGGGCCAGGTGGGCGGCCAGGACCGTGCTCTCGTACAGCCGCCAGAAGCTGATCGCCACCAGCACGTCCCCCGCGCCGATGGCGGCCATGATGTTGGCCAGCTCCGCGTCGCCGTTGGTCACGGCCGTGACGGGGTAGCCCGCCAGGCGGGCGTTGTGCGCGAGGGCGAGCCCGACGGCCGCGTAGCTGCCGTCGGCGACGATCACCGTGCGGCGGGCCGCGGCGACGGCCTCGGCGATCCGCACCAGCACCCCTTCGTCTTCGTCCAGGCGCCGGTTCAGCAGCGCCAGGCTGTCCAGGTCGCGGCGGAGCGAACGGGAGCTGGGCGAGCCGCTGCCCCGGTGCTCGGCGGCGACCTGGCCGGCGCTCAGCGAGGACAGGTAGCGGGCGCGCAGCTCCTGCTGGAGCGCCGGCCACCCCGCGAACCCGAGCGCCTGGGCCGTGCGCGTCACCGTCGCCACGTTGACCCCCGCGAGCTGCGCCAGCTCCCCGGCCGACCCGAACGAGGCCCGGCGCGGCTGCGAGAGCAGCACCTCGAGCACGGCGGCGGCCTTGCCGCGCAGGCCACGCGCGGGCACGCGGGCGCGCAGCCAGCCCTCGAAGCCGTCCCTGGCGTGCTCTGTCACGTGTCCCTCTCCAAGCGTCCCGGCGGAACATGCTACGCGGTCATGACGCCGTCAACATGCAAAGACCATTGCATTTCGTCCATTTCGCACTATATGTTGCTGCGCAATTGCTTTGAAGGGCCACGACCTGGGGAAAGGTGTTGTTCGATGACCTTGTTGGCCCGTCTGGACCGGCTCCCGCTGAGCCGTCCCCACTACCTGCTCCTCCTCATCGGCGGTCTCGGCTACACCTTCGACGGCATGGACTCGGCCGTGGTCGCGTTCCTGCTCCCGAGCGCGAAGGACGCCTGGAGCCTGTCCGACGGCCAGCTCGGCTTCATCGGGTCCGCGACCCCGTTCGGCTTCCTCTTCGGCGCGACCGTCGCGGGCCTGCTGGGCGACCGCATCGGCCGCAAGAAGGTGATGATGTATGCGCTCGCCTTCTACGCCGCCTTCTCCGTGGTCGCCGCGTTCGCCCCGAACTACGAGGTGTTCCTGGCGGCCAGGGTGCTCGCCGGGGCGGGCGCGGGCGCGGAGAGCGCGATCATCGCGCCGTTCCTGTCGGAGTTCGTCCCGGCCAAGCGGCGCGGCTGGTTCATCGGCGCGCTGGCCGGTTTCTTCTCGTTCGGTTTCGTGGCGGCCGCGCTGATCGGGCGGTTCGTGGTGCCGACGATGGACGACGGCTGGCGGATCGCGCAGGTGGTCACCGCGCTGCCGATCGTGATGCTGCTGTGGTGGCGCCGCTCGCTGCCCGAATCGCCGCGCTACCTGCTGCAGAACGGCCGCGTGGACGAGGCCGAGTCGGTGGTCGCCGACCTCGAACGCCGAGTCGAGCGGGCCACCGGCCGGCCGCTCCCGCCGGTGCCCGACTCCGCGGTCGCGCCCTCCACGGGCACGACCAAGGTCAACCTGCTCAGCGCCCTCCGCTTCCTGTGGAGCCCGGTCATGGCCAGGCGCACGGCGGTCACGTGGCTGGTCTGGTTCGTGATCACGTTCTCGTACTACGGGTTCTTCTCGTGGATCCCCACCCTGCTCGTGCAGCGCGGCATCACGGTGACCAAGAGCTTCGAGTTCTCGATCATCATCTACCTGGCGCAGGTGCCCGGTTACTTCTCGGCCGCCTGGCTGTCGGAGCGGCTCGACCGCAAGAACATCATCGCGATCTACCTGGCCGGCTCGGCGGTCAGCGCGTTCTGGCTGTCGCAGATGGACACGCCCGCCACGATCACGCTCGCGGGCGCGGTGCTGTCGTTCTTCCTGAACGGCACGTACGCGGGCGTCTACTCCTACACCCCCGAGGTCTTCCCCACCTGGATCCGCGCCACCGGCACCGGCCTGTCGAGCGCGTTCGGGCGGGTCGGCAGCATCCTGGCGCCCACGATCATCGGGCTGTCGGCGGCGAAGCTCGGCTTCGGCGGCGTGTTCGGCCTGACGACGGCGGTGCTCGCGGCCGGGGTGGTGTGCGTGGTCGTGTTCGGCCTGGCCACGGCCGGGCGATCGCTGGAGGAGCTGACGGAACCCGCCAAGGAGGCGACCCGATGACCGTACTGACCGAGCTGGAGGAGAAGGTGCGCCGGGAGGTTGGAGCGCGGCTGTTCACCGTCCTGGCCTGGGTGCCGGAACGGCGCGCGCTGCGACGGATCCACAGCAGCCATCCCGAGCACTATCCGGTGGGCGGGGAGAAGACCGTGGAGGTCGCGCGGGGCTGGCTGGCGCGGTGCATCGAGGGGCGCGAGCCGTACTTCGGCAAGGACCGGGCCGCCGTGCGGGAGATCTTCGCCGACCACGAGCTGATCGAGAGCCTGGGCTGCGGGTCGATCATCAACATTCCGGTGGTTCATCAAGGGGAGGTGCTCGGCGTGCTGAACATCCTCGACGCCGAGGGAAGCTATGACGACGACTCCGTGGCGGCGGCCAGGACGCTGGCCCCGCTCGCCGTACCGGCGCTGCGCGGAGGTGACGCGTGAGCGGCCTGCTGCTGCGTGACGCCCTGGTTCTCGACGTGGCGAGCGGCGAGTACGCCGAAGGCGACCTGCGCTGCGAGGACGGCCGCGTCGTCGAGGCGGGGCCCCGGCTGAGCGCTCCTGAGGGCACTCGGGTGATCGACGTCGCGGGCGCCCACGTGGTGCCCGGGCTGATCGACGCGCACGTGCACGTCACCGCCTCCACCGCGAACCTCGGCTCGCTCGGGACCATGTCCCCCTCGTACGTGACCGCCCACAGCGCCCGGATCATGAGCGACATGCTCGACCGCGGCTTCACTACGGTCCGCGACGCGTCCGGCGCCGACTTCGGGCTGGCCGACGCCCAGGCGGAGGGGCTGATCCGGGGCCCGCGGCTGCTGTTCTGCGGCAAGGGGCTGAGCCAGACGGGCGGCCACGCCGACTTCCGCGGCCGGGGCGAGCACCTGCGCGACGACCACCCGTGCTGCGCGGGCGTCGGCCGCGTGGCCGACGGCGTCGACGCGGTACGCGCCGCGGCCCGCGACGAGCTGCGCAAGGGCGCGCACCACATCAAGGTCATGGCCTCCGGCGGCGTGGCCTCCCCGACCGACCGCATCGACTCGACCCAGTACTCCATGGACGAGCTGCGCGCGGCCGTCGAGGAGGCCGAGGCCGCCAACCGGTACGTCGCCGCCCACGCCTACACCGCCAGGGCCGTCAACCGGGCGCTCGAAGCGGGCGTGCGCTCCATCGAGCACGGGAACCTGATCGACGACACGAGCGTCGAGCTCTTCCTGCGGCACGACGCGTTCCTGGTGCCGACGCTGGTGACGTACTGGGCGCTCAAGCAGGAGGGGCGCGACTTCGGGCTGCCCGAGCGGAGCTGGCGCAAGGTCGACGAGGTGCTGGAGGCCGGCCTGGCCGCGCTGGAGCGCGCCGCCCGGGGCGGGGTGCGGCTGGCGTACGGGACGGACCTGCTCGGGGGCATGCACCGGCACCAGAACCACGAGTTCCGGCTGCGGCGGGAGGTGCAGCAGCCGATCGACGTGCTGCGGGCCGCCACGGTGGGGGCGGCGGAGCTGGTGGGGATGGCGGGCGAGCTCGGCACGCTGGCCGTGGGCGCGCACGCCGACCTGCTGGTGCTCGACGGCGACCCGCTGTCCGACATCGACGTCCTCGCCGACCCCGCCCACGTCCGCCACGTCGTCCAAGGGGGCATATTGACAGGGTGACGACGCTGACGCGCGCCGCTCTCGTGGTCGCCGCGGTGCTGCTCCTGCTGCTCGCCCTCCTGTGGGTGTGCCAGCGGCGGCTCATCTACCTGCCCGATCCGACCCCGGTGCCGCCCGCCGGGGAGGTCGTCCCGGGCGCGCGCGACGTCTCGTTCACGACCTCCGACGGGCTCCGGCTCGCTGCCTGGTACGTGCCCGGCACGCGCGACGTCACCGTCCTGATCGCCGGCGGGAACGCGGGCAACAGACGGGACCGCGCCCCGCTGGCCCGCGCCCTGTCGGAGCGCGGGCTGGCGGTGCTCCTGATGGACTACCGCGGCTACGGCGGCAACCCGGGCGCGCCGACGGAGGAGGGCCTCCACCGCGACGCCCTGGCCGCCCGCGACCTCGTCCAGAGCTCTCGCGTCATCTACTTCGGCGAGAGCCTGGGCGCGGGCGTGGTCACGAGGCTGGCCCTGGAGCGCCCCGCCGACGGCCTCGTGCTGCGCTCCCCGTTCACCGACCTGGCCGCCGCCGGACAGGCCAACTACCCGTTCCTCCCGGTCAGGCCGCTGCTGCGGGACCGCTTCCCGGTCGCGGAGAACGTCGCGCGGGTCACGGCCCCGGTCGTGGTCGTGTACGGCACCGGGGACACGATCGTGCCCCCGCGGCTCAGCAGAGCGGTCGCCCAGGCGGCGGCCGGCCAGGTCACAACCGTCGAGGTGGCGGGAGCGGGCCACAACGACCTGGCCATGCTGACCGGCCCCGACGTCGTGGCCGCCGTGGTAGGGCTGGCCGAGCGGATCGACCGCCGATAGAACGGGTCATAATGGGCAGCCCGTCTGATCCGCCGCTCTCCGAGGGGACCGCATGAAGCGATTACACGTCGGCGTGAGCGTCCTCGGGGCGAGCGCGCTGCTGGCCGCCGGGTTCCTGCTGCTGCGGGACGGCGACGAGAGCGTCCCGGCGCGTGACCGTCTCGCCGTCGCCGCCACGGTGATCCGGCCCAACGTGCTGACGGACGCGCAGGGCACCGTCATGGAGGAGCTGGCCGGAGACTGCGGTGTCAGCCGCTATCCGTACCTGTGCCGGCGGGTGAAGAGCGAGCTCGGCGAGCAGCTGCTCGCCCGCGGCGGCCTGACCATCAGGACGGCGATCGACCCGCGCATGCAGCAGGCCGCCCAGCAGGCCATCGACCAGTTCGTCAGCCGCGACGACCAGCCGATCGCCGCCCAGGTCATGATCGTCCCGGGCACCGGCGAGATCAGGGCCATGGCCACCAGCAAGGCCCCCACCGGCGTGCTCGCCTTGCAGCAGGGCAGCACGGCGATGACGTACACGCTGACCGCGGCGCTCGAAGGCGGCATGCGCTTCGACGACGGCTTCCCCTACACCGCCGGGTACAAGCCACCGAGCTACACGGCGTTCAAGAACTGCAACGGCGAGGCGGCCGGCGAGCCGTCGTTCGTCATCACCAACGCGAGGCAGCGCCACAGCGAGTTCACGACGCTGGAGACCGGCACCCGGGCCGCCGAGAACACGTTCTTCATGAAGCTGACGGAGAAGGTGGGCCTCTGCGAGAGCGTGCAGGTGGCCAAGCGCCTGGGCCTCAAGCGGGGCGACGGGATGCCGCTGCAGGAGTACGAGACGTTCGCGCTCGGCATCAACGAGGTGGACCCGGTCTCGGTCACCGACACCTACGCGACCCTGGCGGCCCGGGGCAGGCACTGCGAGCCCAGGGCGGTCACGGAGGTGCGTGACGGGGCGTTCGTCCGCTCCTTCCCCGCGCAGTGCCGGCAGGTGCTGGAGCCGCCGGTCGCCGACGCGGTGTCGTGGGTGCTGGCCAGGAGTTTCCGCGGGGGCCTCGGCCCGGATGTGGCGGGCATGGAGGGCACCGCCGACGCCTCCACCACCGCCTGGTACGCCGGCTACACCGCCGAACTGGCCTCCGCCGTCGCCCTCGGCGATCCCCGGGTCCCCCAGTACCAGCACCGCCTGACCGACATCACCATCGGCGGCCGGCACTACGACCAGGTGTACGGCCTGTCGATCCCCGGCCCCATCTGGAAGGCCTCGATGAGGGCGCTCTTCCTCGGCCGCCCGAGGCCGGCGTTCGTCAAGCCCGACACCGGCCGGTTCGGCGGCTGCCGCGACCACTGCGCCCCCTCATGAGTGGCCGGCGAGGAGGAACTCCAGCTCGGCGACCGCCCGATCGCGATGGACGTTGAGCGCCGTCACGCCTCGTCGGCGGCGCGGCGGAGGAGGGTCCTGGCGATGTACGCCATCTGGAGGTACGGCAGCGAGGAGCAGATGATCAGAACGTCTGCCAGGTCGCCTCGGTGACCCGGCACGGCCCGCCCTGGTGCACCCGCAGCCGCGCGGCGGGCAGGTCCAGCGCGATCGTCGCGACGGTCTCCCACCGCTGGTTGATCGGCTGCGTCAGGTCCGGGTGGGCGCAGACGGGCGCGTCGCGGCCGTGGCTGAGCATGGCCAGCGCCCGCGTGGTGTGGTCGTCGCTCCTCAGGCCCTCGGTGCTGTCCCGCAGGTGCTGGAGCCTGGCGTACGTGCTGGGCCGGTCGGTGGCGTGCCGCTCCCGTGCCGCCAGGTCGGGGTCGAGGAAGTGGTTGCAGTGCTGCAGCACGCCGTCCGGCTCCGGCGGGATGACGGCGACGCCGGCCGGGGAGATCTCGATCGAGGCCGCGTCCGACGAGGTCACCGCCGTGATGACGGTCGAGGCGGACACCGCGGCGGAGCGCGCGATGTCGGCGGCCTCCTGCACCGTGGTCGCGTCGTCCAGGATCCTGCGGGCGATCAGGTGCACGGGCACGCCGAGGTCGGCGGTGTCGGAATCGTGGCGCAGGATGTTGAAGTGGATGCCGAGCCCGGCCGTGTTCACGCCGATCTTGGCGAGCGCCCCGGCCTCGGTGAACGTGCGCACGACATGCCCGGGGCGCGGCTCCAGCTCCCAGAGCATGGGCGCGTTGCGCAGGTGGTCGTGCCAGTCCCAGGTCTGCACCGTACGCGGCGGCAGGCCGTTGCCCGGCAGCACGACGGAGGTGGAGCACTCCCCCTCGCCGGTCGCGTCGATGGCGGCCAGGATCTCGGTGCGCGCGTTGACGACGGCGACCTGCCAGGGTTTCAGTCCGGCGCCGGCCGCGATCCCGGCGATCTCCTCCGCCAGGTGCGGCGCCCAGTCCGCGGTGCGCTCGACGGCCTGCTCGCCCCACGCGCGGACCTGCCCCGCGGTGGCGCCGGCGACGGCGAACAGGTCAGAGTAGCCGGCGAGGTTGGCGATGATCGCCTTGCGCCGGTGCGTGCCGAGCTCCTTGCCACGCGCTCGGGGATCGATTTCTGTCGACGTGAAGGTGGGAAAGGTCATGAACCATCCATCAGGTCGGCGAGCCGGGGGTCTCGGTGGCGAACGAGGCGCGGACGCGCGTGTACCGTTCGGCGTCGATGTCCTGGCTCAGCTTGAACATGCTCTTCTCGGTATGCACATGCACCCGAAAAGCCACTACCCCCGGCAACAGCGCGGCGAACCTCTCCCTGGACGCGCGGGGTCGCCTCCCACGCGTCGCGGGAGGGCGACGGACCTCCGCACAGGAAGCGGGGGCGAGCCGCGCGGAGCCGCTGTCCGGGTCCGCGCCTCGACCCGCCCCCCGCCCGTGGCGGCTCAGCCGAAGTTGACGTCGCTGCAGAAATAGAACGACTGATCCATGTGCGAGGCCTGCCAGATCGTGTAGATCACGTGACGGCCGGTGCGCGAGCCCTTGCTGATGTTGTTGATCATGTATACGTCACTGGGTGCGTACTTGGGGGTCGTGCGCACCAGTTCCAGGTTGTTCCAGCCCAGGGGCGTGGTCAGCGCGTTGTAGCCCTGGCGGGTGATGTAGACCCTGATGTAGTCCGCGCCGTGCCTGGCCTGGTCGTTCAGGCGGATGTTGAACGTGCTGCCGAGATTCGCCATCGTCCACGGTCCCGGCTTGTCCATGGAGCGGTAGCGGCCGCCTTCGGTCAGGCCGGCGCTGCACAGCTGGCCGTTGGGGATGACCGCCTCATGGTTGCCGCCGACCCCGTTGCGATACAGGCCGTTCCAGTTCCACATGGCGTTGGTGTTGTCCTGCCACGCCTGCCAGCACATGGGGTCCTGCTGCTGCATGGCGGGGTTCTGGAAGTCGTTGCCCCAGCGCAGCCAGCAGCCGTAGTTGCGGGACGCGGGGTCGACGACCGAGCCGTGCGCCGACGCGGAGCCGGCCAGGGGGATGGCGAAGATCATCGCCGTGGAGAGCAGCAGAGCCAGGGCGCGCCGCGCCCAGCGGTGGGGTCCTTTGGGCATAGTGCGATCTCCGTGTTCCGGTCGGGGGATTCCGGTGATGGGGAGCGCTCCGCGGGGCGACGGTATCTGACGGCGTCAGTCCCTACAAATGACGGATCTTGTCAAGGCGTCCGGCCGGTGCCGAGTCGCAGGCCGATGTCCCGGATGAGCAGCGGAAAGGGCTTTCCCGCGGACCTCCACACGGGTGAAACTTTCACCGAAGCCCGATTTCTGCAGCGCCTCATCACCCAGAGCGGAACGAGTCGGGGGCGCGGGCGGCCCGCGACGTGTAGACCGTCACCTCGTCCGGCTGGACCAGGCCGTCCTGGATGGCGCAGATGAGCAGCTTCTCCTTGGTCGGCGCGGGGCGCCCCGCGGCGGCGTACTTGACCCTCGCCCGGTCGATGTACTGGCGTACGGTGCGCTCCTTGATGCCCATCCTGGCCGCCACAGACGCCTTCGACATCGACTGGAACCAGAAGAGCAGGGCCGCGCGCTCCTTGTCCGACAGCTGCGGCCGGTGCGGGCCCTCGTCCGTGGCGATCGCCTGGGCCATGGGCAGGGTGACGCTCGGCCGGTCGGCCGCCACCTCCAGGATGGTCTCCAGGCAGGACTCCCGCGTGGCCCGTCCCTTGCCGATGAAGGCGGAGGCGCCCGCGTCCAGCACCGTTCGTACCGTCTCCGGCTCCTCGTGCTCCGAGAAGACGATGACCCGCTGGCCGCCCGCGCACAGCTCGGCGACCCGGTCCACGACCATGGTGCCGTTGAGGTTGAGGTCGAGCAGGAGCACGTCGGCCGCCACGCCGCGGACCGACTCGATGGTCGGCCCCTGCGCGACCAGCTCGACCGGGCCCGGCCGGCCGAACCACGACCTGACGCCGTCCACCACCACCTGATGGTCCTCCACCAGGGCGACCGTCACCCGCCCCGCCGCACTCTGGTCGCCGCCCCGGTCCGCGCCCGGCGCCGTCTCCCGTCCCATCCGCTCCGCCCTCTAGCCGATCTTGCCCGTCCCCAGTTCCGTCGCTTGTCCGAGCGCATCTGTTACGGGTTCGCGCGCCGGCCCCCCTCCGGTCGGCGCGCTCCCCGCCCCACCCCTCATTGGCCCTGCCAGATGCTGTTGACCCACACGTCGCCGCCCTGCCGCTGGTAGGTGACGACGACCCCGCTCGGCTCGCGTACCGGGGTGGCGCTGACGGGCAGGTCGTCGGTGTCCGCCACGACGGCCACGCTCACCATGGTCGACATCGCCGACACGGTCACCCTGGCCCGCGACCGCGCAGCATCCAGCGCCCGGACGGGCGCCCTGAGCAGGTCCTCCCGTACGCCCTGCGGCAGCACCGGCATCCGCTGCCCGAACGGCGGCGCCGTCACCAGCACCTGCCGCCGCTCGGCCGCGTCGATGCGCTCGCGCAGCACGGACACCAGCTCGTCGGGTACGTCCTCCCGTTCCGTGATGAGCCTGCGCAGCCGCATGGCCCCGGCCGTGCAGTCCTCGCGTACGCGCGGATCCCCCGGGTCGGCCCCGTCGGCGAGCTGCTCGAGCAGCGACTCCGCCACTTCGCGGATCGCGGCGTAGCGGCGGAGCCGGTCGGCGTGGATCCGGTGGGCGGACTCCCGCCAGGCGTCGTCGGCGGCCAGCCGGCGGGCCAGCAGCGCGGCGTCCTCGGCCCTGACGCGGAGCGTGTGGCAGCCCGCCGCGTACCCGAGCTGGAGCGTGGCGCTCCCGACCATGACCATGAGGTATCTGGCGATGGAGATCCGGTCGACCGTCCCCGTCACGATCATGGCGGTCAGCATGATGCCGGCGTTGGCGGAGAGGAACGCGATCAGCTCGACCCGCCACCGGGGCCGGTTCCACAGGAGCATGACGCCGAGCCAGCCGACCGAGCCCCAGCCCCAGTCGGCCGCGCCGAGCAGGTCCTCCGCGCGGCAGGACACGATCACCGCGACATCCACGGCCAGCGCGGCGGCGACCAGCGGGCCCACCCTGTCCGGGCCGCCGAACGTCCTCGCCAGCGCCCGCGCGGCGACCGCCCCGATCGCCGCGTAACCGATCCACGCCGCCGCGGCCAGCGCCGGCCAGCGGAAGGACGGCCAGCCCGTGACGGTGACGGTGAGGTCGTAGCCGAGGTGCCAGGCCGCGGCGATCACCACGGCGCCGAGCGCGGTGTAGCGGGCGTACCGCTGGGCGACCTCCTCGATGTCGTCGATCACGGCCGCCACCACAGGCTTACGCGGGTGCCCTGGTCTCCGGAGCGGATGTCGGCGCCGGCGTTCGGCAGCGAGCGCATCGTGTCGAGGATCGATCCGCGGACGCCGAACCGGTCGGGCGGCACCCGCGCGAGGTCGAAGCCGCCACCCGCGTCCGCGACCTCCACCCGGATCTCCCCGTCGCGACTGCAGGAGACCAGCTCGGCCTCGCCCACCCCGGCGTGCAGCGCCACGTTGGCCAGCGCCTCGGTGACCGCGCGGGCGAAGCGCTCGGCGACCTCCCCCGGCACCGTCTCCGGCGTCAGCCGCCTGCGTACGGCCAGCCCCGTCGCCCGTCCCGCCACCTCGTCGAGCAGGGCGTCCAGGGCGATGGGCGCGGAGCGGGCGCGCGGTCCGTCGCGCAGCTGCTCCAGCGCCGCCAGATCGGCCGCCGCCTGCCGGCGCAGGGTGGGCGAGTGCCGCTCGTACGTGCCCAGCCCGACCATCGTCAGCGTGTGCAGCGACGTCTCGTGCACGCTGCCGACCTGGCGCAGCTCGTCCTCGCGCCGCAGCCGCTCGACGATGAGCGCGATCTCGGCGCGGGCGCTGTCGCGCAGGAACGCGTCCGCCGAGGCGGCGGAGCGGCGCAGCAGCGTCATCAGCACCGCGATCGCGAGGATCTGCACGAGGTGGATCAGCAGCGTCCCGGCCACATCCTGGTACGGGTCGGCCAGCCGCATCCCGGCCAGGTACGCCGCCGCCACGAGCAGCCCGGCGGGCACCGCCGCCCACGGCCGCCACGTGACCCCCGAGACGACGATGGTCATCGTGACCAGCCCCGCGATCCAGCTCGATCCCCCGTCGAGCGCCGCGCCCGCGACGAGATGGCGCTGCGTGAGACAGAGCGTGACCGTGATGGCCGCGTCACCCGCCACCAACCAGGCGGGAGTCCGTGCCCTGCGCCGGGCCACGCGCAGGAACAGCCCGGTCCACACGAGGTCGATCGCCAGCGCGGGCGCCAGCCACGCCGCGGACACCGGCGGCACCGCGCCGAGGAGCGCGGCCACGACCGCCACGAGGCCCACCACTCCCCGCGCCCCGGCGCAGGTGCGGGCGATCGTCCGCTCCATGTGCCTGGCCGCCGAGTCGTATCGGGTGGAACCGGAGTGAGACATGGGCCGCCTGCTCGAAATGAGAGCACAAGACGGGTTTTACGATAACGCATCCGGTATGCGTGAGCACGCTGTGAATACAGCAATTTTGTGGTGGCTGGTGGAGACAGGGGGCACATGATGGTTTCCTCGGTCCGGCTCTTCTCGCACCGTCGCCCACCGGGCCGCCGGCGGCATGACGGCTGATCGGCCGTCATCCGCTACGACGGCCGATCAGCCGTCAGTCGCGTCTCCTCCACAAGAGCGTGTACTGGCTGCGGGTCGCGAACGATGCGACGAGAGGGGACCTCATGACCTTCCTGGTGATCTCTATCCTGGTCGGCTGCCTGTCGGTGATGACGGCCCGCGGCCGGCAGGGGAACTGGCCGTCCGGCATGCCGGTGACGCGGCCGCGGCTGGTGGCGGCCGGCGGCACGTACGCGGGCCGGCGCGGACGGCCGACGGACGCATACGTCATCCAGGAGCGGCTGGTCGCGGTGGCCCACGGCGCGAACGGCGAGCCGGCCTGCACGGCCGCGGCCCTGGCGCTGGGCGCGGTGGTCGCCGCCAGGCCGCAGTACCAGCAGGACCTCGACGAGTGCGCGCAGCTCGCGCACCGTGCCGTGCGCACCGCGGCCCTGCGCGACGCCTCGGCGCACCGTGCCGCGGGCACCGCGGGCGTGCGCGACGCCTCGGCGCCCGAGCTGGTCAGCACCCTGGACGTGGTCGTCCTCGAGCCCGGCGAGCGCCCGCGCCTGCGCTTCGTCCACGTCGGCGACGGCGCGATCTGGCACTGCCCGAAGGGCGGGGCGCCGCAGCCGCTCACGACGCCGCACTCCTTCGCCGAGGCCGGGCAGGAGGGCCGGCTGCTGCGCGGGCTCGGCCTGCCGTCGGCGCTCAACCCCGAGGCCGGCTCCGTCCCGCTCCGCCCGGGCGACCGCGTCGTCATCGTCTCGGACGGCGTGGTGAGGGCGCTCGGCGCGGCACGCATGAAGGAGCTGTTCACCGACGGCGCGTCGCCCGGTGCCTGCCTGGACCGGCTGTACGACGAGATGGCCGCCGCCGAGCCGGAGGACGACGCGACGGTGATCATCGCCGATTACGTCACGGCTTGAGTACGGGTGTACTCAGGCGGTTCCACCGCTGCTCAGTGACGATCGGAGGGAATCTCCCACTGGACACCGGAGGGCTCGCCATGAGCGCCATATTCGGAGAGACGCTGAGCTTCACCCAGGCGGAGGGCGAGGAGGTGCGGCTCGTCGTGTTCGGGGACGAGCACTACGCCCGCTACGAGACTCCGGACGGCTACACCGCCGTCTACGACACCTCCGCCGGCGCCTACTGCTACGCCGACCTCAAGGACGGGCGGTTCCAGTCCACGGGAGTCAGGGTCGACTCCTACGACGCGCCCGGCGGCGTGCCGCGCCACCTGCGCGAGTCGGGTCCGGTCATGGCCGAGGCGCACCGGCGCCGCCGGCCGGGCACGCTCTCGGCCGAGGCGGCGGAGGACTCCGCGCTGACGTTCGGGCCGAAGGGCGGGCTGCTGGAGGGCCGCAGGCTCAGCGTCGGCACGGTGCGCGGCCTGACCATCCTCGTCGACTTCCCCGACCAGGCCACGACGGTCACCCCGGCGCAGGTGGACGCGCTGCTCAACGCCCCCGGCTATCACGAGAACGGCAACGCGTGCTCGGTCAACGAGTACTACAAGACCATGTCGAGCGGCCTGCTGGACTTCACCAATGACGTCGTGGGCCCGTTCAGGATGAGCCACGACATCACCTTCTACGCCGACCCCGCCAATTTCGACGTGCTGGTCCCGGAGGCGCTGCGGGCGGCGGTCGACTCGGGCGTCGACCTCACCCGGTACGACTCGCTCGGCCAGCAGGTCGTGGACGCCCTGATCATCATGTACGCCGGCAAGACGCAGTACATCAAGGACAGCGTGCTGTGGCCGCACAACAGCGTCGTCGAGCTGGAGTTCGGCGCGATGCGCACGCACTTCTACCTGGTGACGAGCATGGGCGAGGGCCCCGAGCAGCTCACGATCGGCACGTTCTGCCACGAGAGCGGGCACCTGCTCTGCCGCTTCCCCGACCTGTACGACTACGGCCGCCGCGACGGCGACGACTTCACCAGCGCCGGCCTCGGCCTGTACTGCCTGATGAGCGCCGGCAACCACCTGGACGGCGGCAAGACGCCCGCGCCCGTCAGCGCCTACTTGCGCGACCTGGCCGGCTGGTGCCCCGACAGAGTGGACCTCAACGGGGGCGGCGTGTTCCAGGCGGAGCACGGCGACTACCGCAGGGTGTTCCGCTACTCGACCGGGACGGACGAGGAGTACTTCCTGGTGGAGAACCGCTCCAAGCTCGGCTTCGACCTCCGCTCCCCGGCCGGCGGCCTGGCCGTGTACCACTGCGACACCCGCGGCTCCAACGAGCTGCAGGACGGGACGCCGCTGCACCACTACCAGATCGCGCTGCTGCAGGCCGACGGCCATCTCGACCTGGAGAACAACCTCAACTCGGGTGACAGCCGCGACCTGTACGGCCGGGTGGACGGCACGGCTCTGTCGCACTCGACCGTCCCCGCCAGCCTGGTGTGGAGCGGGGCCGAGTCGGGGCTGACCCTGTCGGCGATCAGCGACCCCGGCCAGACCATCCGCTTCAGGGCGGGTCCGGTGGGGGTGAACGGCGCCGCGTTCAGCTCGGTGTCGCGCCCGGCGCTGCGCATCCCCGACAGCGATCCGCACGGCGTGGCCGACACGATCACGATCGAGGCCGAGGGCACCGTGCGGACCCTGAAGATCCTCATCGACCTCAACCACAACCACCCCGAGGACCTGCGGATCGTGCTCCACTCGCCGACCGGCCGGCGCATCGTCCTGGCGCACCGGGAGGCCACGCTGGACACCTCGAAGCTGCTGGAGTACGCGACCGAGCCGCCGTCGGCCGTCACTCCGCTGGTGGGCCAGCCGGCAGGGGGCGGGTGGACGCTCCTGGTGAGCGACCTCGCCCCCTCGCACGCCACCGCCGGGGTCCTGAGCGCCTGGCGGCTGGACATCGTCACGGGCACCTGACCGGGTACAGGACGACCTGAAATCGCACGGGCCGGCGCCGGATCAGAGCGATCGCCGGGCGCCGAGCGCGACGGTCTCGCCGGTGAGGCGGATGTCGGCGCGCAGCGGCCGCTCCTGCGCCGACGGCCCGGCGGCGAGCACGATCGCGCCCGGCTCGACGATGCGGCGCAGGTCGGGGCCGGTGTAGGAGAACGTGTGCGCGGGCACGTCGAACGCCACCACGCGCTCCTCCCCCGGCTCCAGCGCCACCCTGGCGAAGGCGATGAGCTGGACGACGGGCCTGGCGACCTGCGCGACCGGGTCGGAGGCGTAGAGCTGCACCACCTCCTCGGCCGGCCTGGACCCGGCGTTGCGGACCGTCACGCGGGCCTCGATCGAGCCGGTGGTGGGGCACTCGGCCCGGTCCGTGGTCAGGGCCACGTACTCGACGGCGGAGTACGACAGGCCGTGCCCGAACGCGTACGCCGGGGTGGGATCGACCGACGTGATGCCCTCGGTCCTGCCGCCGAGCGGCGGCTGCAGGTAGGTGGACGGGTTGACGAAGGGCGTTTCGGGGATCTGCACGGGCAGGCGGCCCGACGGGTTCACCCGGCCGCTCAGCACGCCGGCCACGGCGGCCCCGCCCTCCACGCCGGGGAAGAACGCCTGGACCGCGGCGGCGACCCGGTCCTTGTACGCGCCGAGCGCGTACGGCCTGCCGGAGACGACGACCAGGACCGTGGGCGTGCCGGTCGCCAGCACCGCCTCCACCAGGTCCGGCTGGAGGCCGGGCAGCCCCAGGTGGGGCGCGTCGCACCCCTCGCCCGACGTGCCGCCGCCGAACAGCCCCGCCAGGTCGCCCACGAACAGGAGCGCGAGATCCGCCTCGGCCGCGGCCGCGGCGGCCCCGGCGATGCCGGACCGGTCGTCGCCCGACACGTCGGCCCCCTTCTCGTACCGCACGTCGGCGTAGGGGAACTCGGCCTCGAGGCACTCCCTGATGGACGCGACGGTCAGCCCCATGCCGTGCTCCGGGTAACGGTCGAGCACGTGGTTGGGGAAGGCGTAGCAGCCCATCAGGGTACGCGGGTCGTCGGCGCACGGGCCGATGACCGCCAGTCGGGCGGTCGTGCCGGGGCCGATGGGCAGCAGGTTGTCGGGGTTGCTCAGGAGCACGACAGAGCGTTCCGCGATCTCGGCGGCTATCCCGCGGTTGCGCGGGCTGTCCAGATCGACGCCCTCGGCCCCCTCCGGGACCGGCGGGCCGCCGTCCAGCAGGCCGAGCTCGATCTTCTGGCGCAGGATCCGGCGTACGGACTCGTCGACCGCCGACTCGGCCACCCGGCCGGCGCGGACGTTCGCGACCAGGTGGGCGCCGTACGAGATCGTCTCGGGCAGCTCCACGTCCTGGCCCGCGGCCAGCGCGACGACGCCGGCCTCCGCTGCGCCCTCGGCCACCTGGTGCATGGAGGCCAGGAACGGGATGGACCAGTAGTCGGAGACCACGGTCCCCTCGAACCCCCACTCCTCGCGCAGCAGCCGCCGCAGCAGGTCGGCGCTGGCCCCGGCGGGCACGCCGTCGAGGTCGGTGTAGGAGACCATGACCGAGCGGGCGCCGCCCTCGCGCAGCGCGCTCTCGAACGGCGGCAGGATCACGTCGGCCAGCTCGCGCGGCCCGATGCTGACCGGGGCGTGGTTGCGGGCCGCGCGGGAGGCCCCGTATCCGGCGAAGTGCTTCAACGTGGCGATGACCCCGGCGCCCTCCAGGCCGCGCACGTAGGCGCTGCCCAGCCGGGCCACCAGGTGCGGATCCTCGCCGAGACTCTCCTCGACCCGCCCCCACCGGTAGTCGCGCACCACGTCCAGGACCGGCGACAACCCCTGGTGCACGCCCGCCGCCCGCAGGTCCGCGCCGATCGCCGCGGCCATCCGCTCGACCAGGTCGGGGTCGAACGTCGCCGCCCACGCCAGCGGCGTCGGATACGCCGTCGCCCCGAACGTGGCGAACCCCGTCAGGCACTCCTCGTGCGCGATCGCCGGAATGCCCAGGCGGTTGGAGGCCACCACTCGTTCCTGAAGCTCCCGCAGCCGGGCCGCGCCCTCGGCGACGGACAGCGGCGCGGTGCCGTAGACGCGGGTGAGGTGGCCCAGCCCGTGGCTCAGCTGCTCGTCCAGCGTCTCCACGGCCTGGAACCGGTCCTGCAGGGGGGCCACGTTGCCGTCCCCGCCGGTCTGCAGCCAGATGGACCCGAGCTGCGCGACCTTCTCCTCCAGCGTCATCTCCGCCAGGAGGGCCTCCACGCGTTCGCCGACCGTGCGTGCGCTGTCCCGCCAGGGCGCGAGGCCGGGGGCGTTCACTGATGTCATGGCAGCCCTTCTGGAACTTCCGAAAGCTCAATCCGATCACTGATTCCGGACTCTAGATGCCGCTCTCAAAAGCCGTCAAGAATATTTCGGAGAGCTTCCGAAACTTTCGGATTCGCGCGGGCCGCCTCGCTCATGCGGAGGCGCCCGCTCCACTGCGCTGAGAGCGGGCGCCTTTCGTGCAGCGGAGAAGGTCAGGCCACGTGCTCCTCGGCCTCCCGGTGGAGCGCCTCAAGGTCGAACGCGCCCGCCTTGACCGCTGCGGTGAACGCCACCCAGTCGCGGCGCGGGACCTCCAGCACCAGGTCCGGGTTGTCCTCGTGGATGATCTCCACGTGATCGTTGATCCGCTTGGCCGCGACGCGGCCGGCGTCTTGAGTCATGCCGCACTCCCTTCCAGTGCACTGCGGGGTTTCCCGCCTCTGTCGCCTTCGCAGGACGACCGGGGCGGTTGCGGGCAGCCTTCCATCCCGACCGGGGCCTCGGCCACTGGAGGGGGCGGGAGCGCGGAGGGAAAAACCCACTCGCGGGGGGCGATCTCTTGACCTCGGATGCAAGATTGACGCCCCCGCGCACCCGGCGGACGGCCTCGTGCCGTCTCGGACGTCAGGCGCGTACGTGCTGGGCGATCAGGGCGAAGCGGTGGGCGGTCGCGCGCAGCGGGCGGCCGCTCGCCATCTCCGCGTGCAGCGCGCGGAGCCGGTCCTCGTACGCCTCGACGGTGAAGCCGGGGATCTGCCACGAGATGACGCGGAGGTAGAGGACGAGCGCGCCCACGTCGTGGATCGTGACGCGATGGCGCGACTCCCGGCGCCAGGTGACGTCCAGCCCGGCCTCGGTGAGGGCGGCGGTGGCGGTCGCGAGGTCCCAGCCGTGCTTCTCGTGCGGCGGGGCGTCCAAAGCCTGGTTGATCTCTTCCAGGTCGCGCCCTCCCACCTGCTGGGTGACGTACGTGCCGCCGGGGGCGAGGAGGCGGCGGATCTCGCGCGGTTCATACGCCTCGTGCCGGTTGACGATCAGCTCGAACGAGCCGTCCGGAAACGCGGAGCTCGACTCGGCCACCTCGACGCCCAGAGGCTCCAGGCGGCGCCGGGCTGTCGGGACGTTGGGCGCGTACCGTTCGGTGGCGGCGGTGCGGGGCGGGAGCGGCGCCAGGGACGACAGCAGCTCGCCGCCCCCGGTGCCAAGGTCGAGCAGGGACGCCGCCTCCGGCAGCCGCGCGCGCACCAGCTCCTCGTACTCCCACGGAAGGTCGTCGGCGGTGGTCATCCGGCCGCGGAGGACGGCCCAGTCCCAGCCCTGGAACGGCGTGGTCAGCGCCTCGCGGATCAGCTCCTCGTAGCCCATGCCGCGATCATGCTTCGCGGCGGGGCCGTCCCGCACGCCCTTTTCCGTCTCACTGGGTGTGGACGATGGGGTTGGCCACGTCGTGCGCGCGCAGGTGGCCGCACATGCCCCACCGGTCGTGCGCCGGGCTCTCCATCAGGGCGGACCGGCGCAGGTGCGTGCCGTCGCCCAGCTCCAGGGCGTCGAGGATCTCCGCCGTGCGGCGGGCCTGCTCGGCGACGGTCGCCTCCCAGATGGCCCGCCAGCCCGCCGCCTTGGGGCGGACGAGTGCGATGGCGTGGTCGTAGAAGCGGTGGAGCGGGGCGAGGTCGCCCTTGGCCGCGGCGTCGGCGAGTCGGAGGAACCCCTCGACGGCCAGCTCCCGCCGCCTCCGCACGGCCTCCTCCTCCCCCTGGTCGGGCAGGGTGGCGGCCGCGCGGTAGCGGTCCGGGTCGGCGACGATCTCCGGCGGGAACGTCATGACCGCGTCGCCGGCCTCGGGGAGACCGGCGTTCGACATCACGACCACCACCTCGAGGTCCCCGCGGTTGACGGCGCGGTGGATGGTGCCGGGGGTGAACCACACGGTCGTCCCCGAGCCCAGCTCCGTCTCGCGCAGCCCGTTCACGTCGAGCGTCTGCAGCGTGCCGCGCCCGCCGACGACCACGTACGCCTCCGTGGAGGCCGTGTGCAGGTGCGGCGTGCCGCCCTCCAGCCCGTCCGCGCACGGGCTGCCGGAGTAGACCGACAGCCGGCTGACCGAGGTGCCTCCGGGGAAGGTCATGCCAGCACCGCCCGGCCCTGCTTGGCCAGCAGTTCGGTCCCTTCCTCGCCCCGGTCGCCGTCGGCGATCACGACCGCGTACCGGAAGCGCAGCGACTCCCCGTCCGGCAGCTCCACCTCCTCGCTGAAGAACGGCGCCGGGCACAGGCACGCGAAGTCCTCGCTCCGCGCGAACCACTGCGGCGGGTGCCGGGGGTTGGAGGCGGCGTCGACCACGACGATCGTGGAGGAGTCGCCTGTCTCGTCGTGCCGGCCGCGGAAGCCGAACCACTCGGCGCGCGTGCCGCGCAGCTCGTCACCGCCGGCCCCGGCCGGAGACTGGATGATCCCGTTGGTGAACGACCTGGGGCCGCGCCAGAAGAGACCGCCGTACCCGGCGTTCTCGCGGCCCTTCGTGGTCGGGGAGCCGAACGCGAGCGTGCCGCCCGACACGTTCGTCATCTCCGTCTCGAACACCAGTGCCCACGTCGCCTCGTCCAGCACCTGCGCGGCCAGCGACCGCCGCTCCTCGATGACCGGCGCGCCGGCCTGCGAGGTCCAGTCGAGGGTGTGCGCGATCCCGGCCCGCCCGCGGCCGGACGTGAGCGCGATCATCTCGCGGTGCGTGGCGCTGCCGTTGTTCTCGAGCTGCACGTAGGACTGCCCGTGCACGTACGTCGGCCCGCCCCAGAAGTTGTGCTCCCCCACGTTCGGCAGCGACCAGGCGATGCCCTTGTGCCAGACATGGTCGTGCGGCCTGAACAGCGACACCAGCCGCCCGCCGAGGGTGTGGACCGGGTGCAGGTACGGCTTGGGCGACTCCAGCACCGGCGTGTCGGGACGGTAGACGTACGTGAACAGGTCGACGCCGCCCGACGCGATGGTCACTTCGCGGTCGAGCACGTGTGTGATCTGCAGGGTCACGGGTTCCTCACTTCCCCCAGGGAGCGCCGGTGCCGTCCATGCGCAGGGCGAACGGGCTGTCGGCGGTGATCTGTCCGGCTCGTACGCGCTCGCCGGTGAAGGCGGAGGTGTACAGCGCGGCGATGAACTCCATCGTCCGGCGGGCGTCCTCGGTGGTCACCGGGGGCGCCTCGCCCCGGTCGAGCGCGTCGTAGACGGCGGCGAGCCAGCCGTCGTGGCCGCTCGGCACGGTGCTGTGCCCCTGCGCCCACAGCTCCGAGACCGCCTCCTGGCCGGGCGCCGGGGTGACGGTCCAGTCGTCGTCGGTGTAGCCGTACAGGTGCTCCACCTCGACGGTGGCGCGCTCGTAGTCGAAGCGGAGCCGGGAGGTCTGCCTCGGGGACACGACGGAGTTCACGACCGTGGCCACGGCGCCGTTCTCGAACGTCACCAGCGCCATGGAGACATCCTCGGTGTCCACCGGGCGCGACTGGCGGGCAGCCACGGCCGTGACCTCGCGCCACGGGCCGAGGATCGAGAAGAGCAGGTCGAACTGGTGGATGCCGTGCCCCATGGTCGGCCCGCCGCCCTCCGACTCCCACGTGCCGCGCCACGGGACCGCGTAGTACGCCTCGTCGCGGTACCACTGGGTGTCGCACGTGGCCAGCAGCGGGCGACCCAGCTCGCCGGCCTCCTGCAGGCGGCGCAGCCGCAGCGCGCCCGCCCCGAAACGGTGCTGCAGGACGGTCGCGACGTGCGCGGTGGAGTGGCGCTCCGCCTCGATCAACGCGTCGAACTCGGCGAGCGAGAGCGTCGGCGGCTTCTCCACCAGCGCCGTGACCCCGGCCTCCAGGCACGCGATGGCCAGCGGGGTGTGCAGCTGAGGCGGCGTGCACAGGTGGACGAGGTCGACCTCCTCCTCCCGCAGCAGGTCGTCCAGGCTCGGGTGGGTGCTCGCCACGTCGTACTTCTCGGCGAAAGCCGCCACCCGCCCGGCGTCCACGTCGGCCACGGCCACGAGTTCCGCCCGCCCGGACCCGAGGACGGCCTGGGCGTGCGCGTGGGCGATCGCGCCCGTTCCGACGATCGCGGCCCGGTGGTTCCGTTGTGTCACGATGATGCTCCTAGATGCGGAAAACGCTTTCCATGGAAAGCGCCTTCCGCAGGTTGGCACGTGCGTCACCTGGGCGTCAAGGGCGCTTCCGGGCGATCAGCCGAGCTGCGGCCGCATGGTGGGGCTCTCCCACGCCCACGCCGCGATCTCCGTCCGGTTGCGCGCGCCGAGCTTGGCCTGGATGCCCGCCACGTACCCCTTGACGGTGCTCAGCGAGATGACCAGCTCGTCGGCGATCTCCCGGTTGGTACGTCCCCTGGCGACGGCCCGGACGATCTCGACCTCCCGCACGGTCAGGGTCTGCGCGGGCACGCGGGCCTCGCGGTCACCGGCGACCTGGCGCAGCAGCCGCAGGGTGATCGAGGGCGAGATGAGCACGTCCCCCGCGTACGCGGCCCGCACCGCTTCGACCAGCAGGCTCGGACCCGCGTCCTTCATCACGAACCCGGCCGCGCCGCACCGCAGCGCGCCGTGGACGTACTCGTCCAGGTCGAACGTGGTGACCATGACCACCCGGGGCGGCGCTTCGGCCAGGGCCCGGGCGACCTCGATCCCGTCGAGGCGGGGCATCTGGATGTCCACGAGGCACACGTCCGGGCGCGTCCTGCGGGCCTGCTCGATCGCCTCCACGCCGTCGCCCGCCTCGGCGACCACGGCGATGTCGGGCTCGTTCTCGAGGATGATCCGCAGGCTGGCCCTGATCATCGGCTGGTCGTCGGCCAGCAGCACCCGGATGGTCATCGGCGGGTCCGGGTGGGGACGGTCGCGCGGACGGCCCAGCCGGAGCCGGGGAGAGGGCCCGCGGTCAGGGTGCCGCCGAGGGCTTCGAGGCGCTCGCGCATTCCGACGAGCCCGTACCCGGCGCGGCGGTAGCGGCGGGCGGCCGTCGGCGGGGCGTCGTCCTCGACCTCCACCGTGACGGCCCGCTCGTCCTGGGTGATGCCGATGGCCACCGCGCCGGCGTGCGGGGCATGCTTGGAGACGTTGGTCAGCGACTCCCGTACGACCCGGTACACGGTGCTGCTCACCTCGGGCGACCAGCCGGCCGGATCGGCGTCCAGCCGCAGGTGCGCCCGCGGGCCGTGGCTCTGGAAGCCCTCGATCAGCTCGCCGAGCCGTTCGCCGCCCGCCGCGGCGGGAGCGGGCTCGCGCAGGAGGCCGACCACGCGGCGGGTGGCGGCCAGGGCCTCGGAGCCCGCGGTCTCGATGTCGGCCAGGGAGCCGGCCGTCTTCTCCGGGTGCTTGGCGGTGACGAGGCGGGCGGCCTGGGCCTGGAGCACGACGCTGGTGATGTGGTGGGCCACGACGTCGTGGAGTTCCCTGGCCAGCTCGAGGCGTTCGGCCCGCCGTACGCGCTCGGCGACGGCGTGGCGGCGGGCGGCGAGGAGACGCGGGGCGAGCCCGATCGCCAGGGCGGCGAGCCAGGCCAGGCCGGCGAGCACCGGCACGGCCGAGCCGGGGTGGGCGAGAAAGCCGCCCGCCACCACGGCCAGGCCCGCGGCCGCGACGGCGCCGGCCGGGCGGGCGGGGAGCGTCCTGAGCGCGGAGCCGACGAGCACCGTCAGGCCCAGGGACATGGCGGGGCCGGGCTCGGCGGGCAGGGGGACGACGAGGGTGGAGAGGACGGCGAGCGCCGCCGCGATCAGGCCCGCGACCGCGCTCCACAGCCGGTGGCGGCGGCGCATCAGGGCGAGCCCGCACACCACCGCGCCGGCGGCCGCGCCGAACACCCAGTGGCCGCCGCCCCAGCTGCCGGCGACCCGGTACGCCTGGTAGGCGACGGCCGCCGCGAGGCCGCCGCCGAGCCCGGCGTCGGCGGCCACCTTGAGCCGGTCGGGAGCACGCACGGCGTCCAGGCTAGGAGGGATACCCCGCCGTCCGGTACCGGCCGAAAGTACTGTTCCGGTCCCTGCTTTCCGCCGATGTGGGGGCCGGTCGGGGTCCGCAGGATGAGGCCCCATGTCATACGAACTTCGTCGACGACGTTCGCGGATCTCGGCGCTGGACGTGATCCGCGGGTTCGCGCTGTGCGGGATCCTGCTGGCCAACGTCCAGCCGATCGCCGGCATGGGCGGGCCGCCCGTGTCAGGGGGGCAGGCGGGTCCCGCGGAAGCCTGGCTGGGCCTGCTCGTCGAGCAGCGCTTCTATCCGATCTTCTCCTTGCTGTTCGGCGTGGGGTTCTCCCTGCTGCTGGAGTCGGCCGCCGAGCGGACCGCCCGGCCTCGGCTGCTGCTGTTGCGCAGGCTGCTGTCACTGCTCGCGATGGGGCTGGCGCACCATTTCCTGCTCTGGGAGGGCGACATCCTGGCCGTCTACGCCGTCGTCGGGCTGGTCGTGCTGCTGCCCTCGACCTGGCTGCCCCGGTGGGCGGTGGCGGGGCTCGCGTTCATGCTCCTCGCCGTCGCCCTGACCTTGGACGGCGGGCCGTTCGCGCTGGTGCCCGGGCTCTTCCTGCTGGGGTCGGCGCTGACCCGGTACGGGGTGACCGCCCGGATCGAGCGCTCCACCCGCGTTCCGGCGGCCCTCGGCCTGGTCCTGGCCGCGCTGGCGGTGCCCGTGGTGCGGCTGCAGGTCGAGGGGGTGCGGTTCAGCCTCACGATGGCGGCTGCGGGTCTGCTGATCGCGGGCGCGTACATCTGCGGGATGCTCGTGCTGCTCAGGACGCCACTCCGGCCGGTGCTGGAGTCGGTCTTCGCCCCGCTGGGACGGATGGCGCTGACCAACTACCTGAGCGCCACCGTGCTCGTGCTGGTGGCCGCCCGGCTGGTCGGTGGGGTGGCGCACGAGTGGTCCGTGGCCACGGTCCTGGGGATCGCGGGCGTCATCCTCCTCGTCCAGTGGGTGTGGTCCACGCTCTGGCTCAACCGCTATCTCCAGGGCCCGATCGAGTGGGCGTGGCGGTGGGTCACCTGGGCCCGCCGCCCGGCCCTGCGCGCGCGGTGACGGGTGCGCTCACGCCAGGCGACTGTGTCGCCGATCACTTCCCGAGTGCGGATTTGTCCACAGATGATCGCTCCAGATCTCCGTAATGTCCCTGCTGCCGGACGAACCGGCAGCAGGGACAACGGGGAGGGAACCCAATGCGTAAGGCTCTTGCGACCATCGCCCTGGCAGGCTCGATGGCCGTCACCGGCGTCGCCATGACCCCCGCGGCTCAGGCCGCCACGCAGTCCTACGCGACTGCCAACTGGGGCAAGTTCTTCTCCAGCGACCACAAGGCGTACACGTTCGGCAAGACGTGGAAGAGCGGTGGCAAGGTCTTCACGAAGTGGTACGGCGTGGACAAGGTCGGCGGGAAGAAGGGCTGGGTGTGGTTCGAGTACTACACGAACGGCGGCTGGCACAAGTTCAACCGCTCGTTCGACGGCAAGGTGGTCGGGGCCTGGCAGGGCCGGGGGATCAAGAAGATCTACACGTTCACCTGCTGGGCCGGCAAGTTCGACAACTGCGGCCGTAAGTACCGCATCTACTAAACGACTGACCGGACGGGCGGCCCGGCGCCCAGCGCGTGCCGGGCCGCTCATTCGGCGGAAAAGCATTTGACACGTCCGCGCATTTCTCCGGCAGCGTCGAAATGCGACCGCGGAAAATCGGTGTCTTTCTGCGGGATGAAATTCCTAAACTCGTGATCGTGGACACCCCGACTCTTCTCCAGCATTTCCGGACGCACGACACCCCTTTGGTCCTGTCCAGGGGCGGCGATCTGGCGTGGGACGACGCGGAGCTCCACCGGAGCGCACAGCTGAGCGACCCCGAGGGATACGCGCTGCTCGCGCTGGTGCCCGGTGCGCTCGCCTGGCAGCGGGCCCGCGTGCTGCTGCGCACGCTGGCCGGCTCGCGGGACGGCCTCGACGAGGGCGCCCGCGCGACGCTGGCCAAGGTCACCAGGGCGCTCATGTTCGGCCTGCCGCCGGCGCACGCCGTGACCGTGCTCCTGGCGCTGCGGCGTATGCGGGTCAACCACAAGCACGCCACGCGGGCCATCGTCGCGTTCGTCCTGGAGCACCCGGACGCCGCCGCGCTCATCGAGGCCCGCAGGGCCGCGCTGGTCGACTGCTTCGAGCACGCGCTGGGCAAGGCGACCGCCCGCGCGTGCGCCCGGCTGATCCGCGAGGGCGACAGCGGCTCCGGCTACCTGCGCAGGAGCCTGCTGCGGTTCACCTCCGACCCGGCCGTGGCGATCGAGCGGGTCCGCGCGCTCTACGCGCCCGGCACGTACGGCGCGGTGGCCCCGCACGAGCCGCCCGCGCCGCTCGACCCGGTCAGGGAGCACCCGCCGATCGTGACGCCGACCAACCGGGGCGACATCGCGGCCACGCTGGTGCACCTCTACCGTGGCGGGCCGGACGCCGAGCTGCGTCCCGCCCTGGCGGGGTACGTGGCCGAGGCGACGCGCGGCCTGCCGCGCATGACCGGCCACGTGGCGATGGTGCTCGACACGTCGGGCTCCATGCGCGGATACGGGGAGCGCGAGTGGGCGGTCATGTCCCAGGCCGCGGCGCTGCGGCTGGTCCTGGGCGAGGTCTGCGACCGCCTGACGGTGGTCGGGAGCGGCAGCGGGGAGGCGGTTCCCGAGGGGGCGACCGATCTGGCGAGCGGGCTGCTGGACGCCCTCGACGCCCGTCCCGACCTGGTGGTGATCGTGACCGACGGCTACGAGAACGTCATGCCGGGCGACCTGGCCCGGGTCGCGGCCACGCTGCCCAGGGCGGGCGTCACGACGCCCGTGCTGCTCTGCCAGGCCACCTTCACCCGCGGCGACGACCTCACCCTGCGCGACCCCGCGCCGGAGCTGCCGCACCACCCGTTCTGGCACCAGGACGACTTCGCCGGACTGCTGCCGTGGATGTTCGGCCACTGCCCGCCCGGCCGGGACTGGATCCGTACGGCCATGCTCGGCCGACTGGAAGGAGCACGCACATGACCGCCCTCGACACGCTCCTGCCCGCGCCGCTCGACCTCGACGGCTACCGCGCGGGCACGCCGCAGCACGCCGGAGCGCTGACCATGGTGCCTCTCTGGGGTCCCGGGCGTCCCGGCATCGTGCCGCCCCGCTCCGGGCTGAAGCTCAAGCGGGTCGTCGGGTACGGCCAGGTCGAGCTGCACAACGGCGCCCGCGAGGGCGTGGCGATCGTGCCGCTGCACCTCGGCTACATCCAGGACGCCGCCCAGAACCACGCCCTGTGCTCCTCGGCGCTGCTGGGCGCCGGGCAGACCAGGCGGTTCGACGACGCCTGCTGCGTCCAGGCCGGCCAGGGCGGCTATCTCGAGGGCCGCGACCAGTGGTTCTTCGTGCTCCCCGTCGAGCTGCGGGCCAAGGCGCTGCGCCGGCGCGGGCGCAAGGACTACGCCAAGCTCTGGCCGGACATCTCCGAGCTCAACCGCGCGTACGGGCTGCCGTCCCGGGGCCACCTGGAGCAGATCCTGTCGCGCCGGCGGGCCACGCTGACCCAGTTCCAGAGCCGGCTGGAGCTGCTGCCGGGCCAGCTGGGGGCGCTGTTCTTCGTGGAGGGCAGGTTCGCGGGGCTGGAGCTGGCGCCCGACCCGGTGTACTTCGCCGAGATGTGGATGGCGCTGGTCTGCTTCGCGTACGGCGTCGCCGCCTGGCAGGCCGAGCCCGAGCGGGCCCCGGCGAGGCCGTACGACGTGGGCAGCCTGGCGGAGCTCCGCGCCGGGCTGGCCCGCGACCGGGCGGCGCGGCGGGACGAGGTGGCCTCCTGGCTGCCCGCGCCCGCCGGTGACGTGCGCGTGGTCGAGGAGGAGCGCTACCTCGACCTGCGCCTGTCCACCGTGACCGGCGGCGGTCTGGCCGGTCAGGTGGTCAGCGAGCACGGCCGGCCGGTGTACGCGTCCCTGTTCGCCGACCTATAAATCGGTTGCGACGCGAATCGGACGCCGGTTGAATGATCAGTGCGGGAACTGCGCCGGGCGCGACGGATGAAAACCCTCATTCCATGTAAGGGATGTCGTTACTAAGAACGACCTCAAGCATCCGTCGAGGCGCCGGCCGCCTGTCCCGCACCGAGATCTTGCCAGCCCCCTCCGCGGCTGGGGCGCGGGCCGCACGCATGCCTCCCTGCAGTCCGCCGGCGGACGTCAGGGAAGAAGGGCCGTGACCAGGTCGGCGGCCGTGCGGACATCGGCGTCCAGCGGGCGGTCGGGATCGACCGGGGGGATCGCCTCGACCAGGGCGTCCAGGAGCTCCGCACAGCCCGGGGCCGTGGGGCGGCGGGCGCCGACGTGCACGGCTTGCCGCAGTCCGACCGCCAGCGAACCGCAGAGCAGCCGCAGCAGGGCGGCCATGTCGTAGGCGCGAAGGGCGGCCTGCGTGGCGAACGGCACCACGTCCTGGTTGTGCAGGTTGGTCGGCAGGCTCTGCATGCCGACCGGCAGGGCGGCGTGGCGGAGCTCGGCGACGAACGCGGTCGTGGCGAGTTGTACGCCCTGCATCCCGTGCTGGCGGCCGGGACCGGCGGCCAGCATCGGCGGCAGGCCGCCGTTGCGGACGGGGTCGACGAGGAGGTCGAGCTGCCGCTCGACGAGGTTGCCGAGTTGCGCGGTGACCATCGCCAGGACATCGGAGGCGAACGCGGCCGGCTGCCCGAAGAAGTTGCCGCCATGCACGACCAGGTCGTCATCGGGAAAGAAGAGCGGGTTGTCGCTGACGCTGGACAGGTCGGCCTCGACGACGCCGTCGACGTACCGCAGGGCGTCCTCGGCGGCGCCCAGCAGTTGCGGGGAGCAGCGGATGCTGTACGGCTCCTGCAGCGCACGCGTGCCGGACGGGCTGATCCCGGCCAGGGTCTTGCGCATGCCGGCGGCGACGTCCGCCGCGCCGCGATGGCCGTACGCGTCCAGCAGGCGCGGGTCGAGGAAGCCCGGGTCGCAGCCGAGCAGATCGACCAGCAGGCAGGTGAGCGCCTGCGACGCGCGGTGCGAGGACCGGATGCTCTCCAGGGCCAGGGCGGTCGCGGCGGCGGTCAGGGACGTGCCGTTGACGAGCGCGAGGGCGTCCCGGCCGTCGAGCGTCAACGGGATCAGCCCGGCCTGGCGGAGCGCCTCCGCCGCGGGCATGCGCCGGCCGTCGACATACGCCTCTCCCCTGCCGCGCAGCGCCTGGGTGGCGTAGGCGAGCGGGATCAGGTCTCCGCTCGCGCCCACCGAGCCGTAGCGTGGGATCGCGGGGACGAACGTCGTCGCGAACATCGCGGCGAGCCCGTCGACCACGTGGGCGGAGACCCCGGAGACCCCTCGCGCCAGACTCCACATGCGCACGAGCATCGCCGCCCGGCTCACCTCGTGGGGCAGATCCGGCCCCTGCCCGGCGCCGAGGTGGGCCAGGGTGTTGTCGCACTGGTCCGTCTGCTCGTCCCGGCCGGGGAACCCGACCAGGGCGCCGAAGCCGGTGGTCGCGCCGTAGACCTGTCGTTCCTCCTCCCCCAGCACGTCGCGAAGGTGGTCACGGCCGCGCTCGACGCGGCTGCGGACCGCCGCGTCGACCACGACGGACACCGGCGTCGCGGCGCGGTGCAGGTCGGCCGGACGCAGCGGGACGCTGAGATCGATGGAGCCTTCGATGGCGGGCATGCCGGGACCATAGGCAGACAATTCTCAGAATCTTCTGAGAATTCGTCCGTAGCTTCCAGCTCATGGCGCATGACTACCTGATCATCGGGGCCGGACCGGCCGGGCTGCAGCTCGCCGCATCGCTGGAACGCAGCGGTCATGACTATGTCGTCCTGGAACGCGGAGCGGGGCCGGGCTCCTTCTTCACCCGGTTCCCCCGGCACCGCCAGCTGATCTCCATCAACAAGGTGCACACCGGGTACGAGGATCCGGAGCTGCGGTTGCGGATGGACTGGAACTCCTTGCTGAGCGACGATCCGGAGCTGGTGTTCACCCGCTACAGCGAGCGGTACTTCCCGCAGGCCGACGAGTTCGTGCGCTACCTGTCGGACTACGCGGCGGCGACCGGCGTCCGGGTGCGCTACGACACCGACGTCGTCCGGATCAGCCGGGACGACGACGGGTTCACCGCCACCGACCGCAGCGGACAGTCATGGCGGGGCCGGCGACTGATCGCGGCCACGGGCGTGTCCCGGCTGTACGTCCCGCCGATCCCCGGCATCGAGACCGCCGAACTGTACGACACGTTCGAGACCGACCCGGCGTCCTTCACCGACCAGCAGGTCCTGGTGATCGGCAAGGGGAATTCGGCGTTCGAGACCGCCGAGTCCCTCATGGAGAAGGCCGCGGTCATCCACGTCGCCGGGCCGCACTCCGTCAGGATGGCCTGGCAGTCCCATTACGTCGGGCACTTACGCGCGGTGAACAACAATTTCCTCGACAGCTACCAGCTGAAATCCCAGAACTCGGTCCTCGACGGCACGGTGGAGAGCATCGAACGCCGTGACGACGGTCGCTACCGGGTGATGTTCCGCTACGCCCGGACGGTGGAAGCGCTGCGCGAGCTGTTCTACGACCGGGTGATCGTGTGCACCGGTTTCCGGTTCGACGCCTCGGCGTTCGACGACAGCTGCCGGCCCGCGCTGGTCATCAACGGCCGTTTCCCCGAGCAGACGCCGGCCTACGAGTCCGCCAACGTGCCCGATCTGTACTTCGCCGGCACGCTCACGCAGCAGCGCGACTTCAAGAGGGGCACCAGCGGCTTCATCCACGGCTTCCGGTACGGGGTGCGCGCGCTCCACCGGATCCTGACCACCCGCTACCACGGCGGGACCTGGCCGGCCGAGAAGGTCGAGCCCGGCCCGGACGCCATCAGCGACGCGATCATCGCCCGGGTCAACCGCTCCTCGGCGCTGTGGCAGCAGTTCGGCGTGCTCGGTGACGTGGTCACCGTGGACGCTGCCACCGCCCTGTACCAGGAGGAGGTTCCGGTGGCGTACGTCGCCGACGGCGGACTCGGCCGTGCCCGGCACACGTTCGTCGTCACCCTGGAGTACGGGAAGGACCACGACACCGTCGACCCGTTCGACATCTCGATCCCGAGGGTCGTCGAGAACGACGCCGTCAACGCTCACGACGCGAGCTACCTGCACCCCGTAGTGCGGTACTACCGCGACGGCGCGGCAGCCGGCGTCCACCATCTCGCGGAGAACCTGGACAACCGGTGGGACCTGCCGTCGGTGCACCAGCAGCCGCTGGCCGTCTTCGTCAAGGAATGCCTTGCCGACGCCGGCTGAACCGTACCCGCGGGCGGTTCTGGACCTCCTTGCGGCGGCCCGGGATCGCCCCGTCTTCGAGCACGGCGCCCGGACCGTCACCGGCGCGCAGATGCTCGGCCTGGTCCGGCGGATCGCGGCCGGCCTGCGCGGCGCGGCCATCGGGCCGGGGGACGGCCTCGCCATGGTGCTCGGCGTCAACCCGGAAGCGTTCGCCGCGATCATCGCCGGCTACGTCGTGGGAGCCAGGGTCGTCGGTGTACGGCCCGGGATGCCCGGCGGCCAGCTGCGCCACGTGCTCCACCAGGACATCGCCGCGGTCGTCACCGACTCGGCCGGCACGCCGGAGCGCGCGCCGCGCACGCTGACCGTTTCCGAGCTGCTGGCCGCACCCGACGACGGCGGCCCGCCGCATCTTTCCGGCCGGCCGCACGACGTCGCCCGGCTCGTCTACACCAGCGGCAGCACCGGCACGCCGAAGGCGTGCGCGCAGACCTACGCCGCCATGGACGCGGCCTGGACGGCCCGGCCCGCGGCCTGGCCGCCGGCGATCCGGGAACTGGCCTCCCGGCTGCAGCGCTACCTCGTGTTCGGGTCGCTGAGCAGCCAGGTGATGATGGAGTACGGCGTCCTCACGCTCGCGGCGGGCGGCACGATGGTCGTCGCCGACCCGCCGGCGTTCCCCGACGCGATCACCAGGCATCGGGCGTCCGCCAGCGTCATCACCGTGCCCCGCCTGTACAGACTCGTCGCCGCGCAGCGCAGCGCCCCGGCGGACCTGAGCAGCCTCCGGGCGCTCATGGTGTCCGGGTCGCCGCTGGAGGCGGCCCGGCTCCGCGAGGCACTCGACGTCCTCGGCCCGGTCGTGTTCCAGGGGTACGGGCAGAGCGAGACGGGCACGATCTCCATGGCCACGCCCTCGGACGTCCCCCCGTCGGTCGGGTTCCCACCCGACGTCGTCGACGTCGTGATCCTGGACCCGGACGGCAGGCAGGTCCCGGCCGGTGTCGACGGCGAGCTGTACGTCCGCACACCCGCACAGGCCATCGGCTACTGGGCCGAGCCCGCGGAGACGGCGGAGGTGTTCGTCGACGGATGGGTCCGCACCCGGGACCTGGGCCACTTCGACGAGGAGGGGCGACTGTACCTGGTCGGCCGGGCGCGGGACGTCATCATCGTCAACGCGAACCTGTACTACGCCGCTCCGATCGAGCGGGTCCTGGCCACGTCGCCTGACATCGCGGAGGCGTACGTGGTCGGGGCCCCGGACGAGGACACGGGCGAGGCGGTGCACGCCTTCGTGGTACCGGTGGCGGGCCGGGCCCCTGACCTCGGTGCGCTGCGGGCACTGGTCGGTGAGCGGCTCGGTGACGCCTGCGTGCCGGCGACCATCACCGTCATCGACGAGGCGCCGCTGACGCCGAACGGCAAACCGGACAAGCGCCTTCTGACGGCCGCCATCCCGCGAGCCCATGGCCGCGAATAACCCTAATTTCCTACCAATTCAATTGACTATGTGCGGCGGGCGATCTACGTTTGTGGCGTGACAACCACGGCTCTGACCATCCGGGGCCACGTGGACTTCTGCCGCGTGGCCAGCGCGCTGTGTCCCTCCTTCCGATCAGAGACCAACCCCCTTACGGAAGGAAAAGACCCATGTCATCCTTGTCCATCGTCCCTGTCGCCGGTCGCATAGGCGCCGAGATCTCCGGCGTGCGACTCGGCGGCGACCTGCCTGCCGACGTCGTCGCGGAGATCCGCCTGGCACTGCTGAGCCGTAAAGTGATCTTCTTCCGCGGCCAGGACCATCTGGACGAGCAGAGCCAGGTGGCCTTCGCCCGGCTGCTCGGCGAGCCGACCGCCGCACACCCGACGGTGCCCTCGCTCAACGGGAACGACCACATCCTCGACCTCGACTACAGCAACGGCCACAAGGTGGATCGCTGGCACACGGACGTGACGTTCGTGGACCGGCCGCCGCTGGCGTCGGTGCTGCGGGCCGTCGCCGTTCCCGCCGCCGGTGGCGACACGCTCTGGGCCAACACCGTGAGCGCGTACGAGCACCTGCCCGCCGAGCTGCGGGACCTGCTCGACCGGCTGCGAGCCGTGCACACCAACCAGTACGACTACGTCCGCGTCGCCACCTCCGAGGACCCCGAGCGGGCCCGGGAGTACGCCGAGGTGTTCGCCTCCACGGTGTTCGAGACTGAGCACCCGGTGGTGCGCGTGCACCCGGAGACCGGCGAACGGTCGATCCTGCTCGGCGACTTCGCCAAGCGGCTGGTGGGGCTGCCGGCACACACGTCCGCCTCCCTCATCCGGCTGGTCCAGGAGCACGTCACGGAGGTGGAGAACACGGTGCGCTGGCGATGGGCGCCCGGCGACGTGGCCATCTGGGACAACCGGGCGACGCAGCACCGCGTGGTGCACGACTTCGGCGACCGGCCGCGGCGGCTGCACCGGGTCACGATCGCGGGTGACGTGCCGGTGGGCGTGGACGGCCGTCCCAGCGTGGTGCTGAAGGGTGACGCGGCCGCCTACTCGCCGCTCGCCGCCTGATCGAGATCCCTCCAAGGCCCCGGCTCACACGATGTGGCCGGGGCCTTGTCATGCCGCCACGAAGACGAGCGGCCGCCCGGCGGTGCGCCGGGCGGCCGTGTGTGCTGAGCGGTGCTCGCTACGGGTGTGCGATGAAGCGGCCGAAGCGGCCCTGGTGATAGAGGAGGGGACGGCCCGCGGTGTGCACCCGGGCCTCGGCGACCAGGCCGACGACCAGGATGTGGTCGCCGACGTCCACCGTGTCGTGCGGGAGGCAGACGAGGTGGGCGGAGACGTCCTGGAGCAGGGGCGCGCCGAGGGGTCCCGGACGCCAGCGGGTGGGCTCGGCGAACCGGTCGACGTCCTTGCGCGCGAACCTGGCAGCCAGCTCGGCCTGGTCGCTGGCCAGGACGTTGACGGCGAAGTGGTCCGCGGCGCGCATCGAGGGCCAGGTGGTGGAGGACCGGTCGACGTAGAAGGAGACCAGCGGCGGGTCCAGGCTGACCGAGGAGAACGACGTGGCCGTGAGCCCGGCGGGGATGCCGTCGCTCTGGGCGGTGATGATGACGACCCCGGCGGCGTGCACGGCGAGCGCCCGCCGGAACCCGTCGGCGTCCACGGGACTGCCCGGAACCGCCTCCACCACCGGCTGTGATTCCGCCGCCGCACGCGGCTCCACCGCCAAACGCGGCACCGGTGCCCGGCGGGCCTCCGGCACGCGCCGCGCGTCGCGGGCCTGCCGGGCCTCCTTGGCCCGCCGGGCCTCACGAGCGGCCACCGTCTCCGTCATGAAAGTGCCCCTTCCTTGAGCACAGCGGCCACCTGTGGCGTCACCCGATCGGCCCATCCGGCCAGCACCTCCTCCAGCTGCGGAATCTGCGACTCCAGCACCGCCAGCCCGGGGGTGGGCACGAAGGCCCCCAGCTCCACCAGGAGCGGCCTCAGGTGCACCTCCACCGCCAGCGCATGCTTGGGGTCCCCCATGACCAGCAGCGGCAGCGCCGCCCTGCCCGCCAGCGCGTCCGGCGGCAGCCGGTCGAGGAGCGACTTCAGCAGGCCGGTATAGGTGCCCTTGTAGGTCGGGCTGGCCACCACGAGCAGGCTCGCCCCGGTCACCAGTTCCAGGGCCGCGCCCACGTCGGGATGCTTGTCGGGTGAGAGCAGGTGGGGCCCGAGCCCCGACAGGTCCACGACCTCGTACGCCTCCGAGGAGGCCCCGAGGCGGCCCCCGACCGCCCGGGCGGCGGAGGTGGCGACGGCGAGGGTGCGGGAGCCCGCCCGGGGGTTGCCGACCAGCGTCACGATGCTCATCGCGCCGCCGCCACTTCCGCCCGCCGGGCGGCGGCGTACCGGGACGGCGGTCTGGGCAGGCCGTAGTTCTCGCGGAGGGTACGGCCCTCGTACTCATACCGGAACAGCCCCCTGACCTGCAGCTCCGGCACCACGTGGTCCACGAAGTCGCTCAGCCCGCCGGGCAGGATCGGCGGCATGATGTTGAACCCGTCGGCCGCCCCGGCGAAGAACCACTCCTGGAGCTGGTCGGCGATCTGCTCGGGCGTGCCGGCGACGACGCGGTGGCCGCGGCCGCCGGCGAGGCGGCCGAGGAGCTGCCTGACCGTGAGGCGTTCGCGCCTGGCCAGGTCGATGACGAGCTTGCGCCGGCTCTGCGCCCCCTCCGTCTCGACGGACACGTCGGGCAGGGGCCCGTCCAGCGCGTCCTCGGTCAGGTCGATGCCGGTCAGCTGGGAGAGCTGCGCCAGCCCGTACGCGGGGATGATGAGGTCCTCCAGCTCCTGCTCCAGCCGCAGCGCCTCGCGCTCGGTCGAGCCGATGATCGGCGAGATGCCCGGCAGGACGAGCAGGTCCTCGTGCCGCCGGCCGTAGGCGGCCAGGCGGCGCTTCAGGTCGGCGTAGAACTCCTGCCCCTCCTCCAGCGTCTGCTGGGCCGTGAAGACGGCCTCGGCGTAGCGGGCGGCGAACTCCTTGCCGTCCTCGGAAGACCCGGCCTGGACCAGGAGCGGGTGGCCCTGGGGCGGCCGGGAGGTGTTGAGCGGCCCGCTGACCGCGAAGTGCTCGCCGGCGTGCTCGATCGCGTGGATCTTGCCGGTGTCGGCGTAGAGCCCGCCGGCGCGGTCGCGCAGGACCGCGTCGTCCTCCCAGCTGTCCCAGAGCTTCCGTGCGACGTCCAGGAACTCGGTGGCCCTGGCGTAGCGGTCGGCGTGGGAGGGGCGGACGACGCCGAAGTTGCGGGCCTCGGCCTCGCCGGCGGAGGTGACGATGTTCCAGCCGGCCCGGCCGCCGCTGATGTGGTCGAGCGAGGCGAACTTGCGGGCCACGTGGAAGGGCTCGTTGTACGTCGTCGACACGGTGGCGATGAGGCCGATGTGGTCGGTGACGGCCGCCAGAGCCGACAGCAGGGTCAGGGGTTCGAGGCCGCCGAGCGCGTTGTGCCTGACGTTGCCGTGCAGGGCCACGCCGTCGGCGAGGAAGACGGAGTCGAGCTTGCCGCGCTCGGCGATCCTGGCGAGCTCCTGGTAGTGGCGGACGTCGGTGAGGCGGGCGGGCTCGGTCCGGGGATGTCTCCAGGCCGCCTCGTGGTGGCCGACGCCCATGAGGAAGGCGTTCAGGTGGAGCTTTCTCGTCACGTGGTCCTCCAGGTGGAGAAGCGGCGCTCGACGCCGACCAGGAGCAGGTTGAAGAGCACGCCGAGCACGGAGATCGTGATGATGCCGGCGTACATGTCGGGGATGCGGAAGCTGGACTGGGTGTCGAGGATGAGGTAACCGAGCCCGGCCTTGGCGCCGACCATCTCGGCGAAGAGCAGGACGAGGATCGAGTACGCGCCCGCCAGCCGCACCCCGGTGAAGATGGTGGGCACGGCGGCGGGCAGGATCACCTTCTGGAAGAGCCGGGCCGGGCCCAGGCCCATCGACCTGGCCGACTTGATGAGCAGCGGCTCCACGGTCTTCACGCCGCTGACGGTGTTGAGCAGGATCGGCCAGGAGCACGCGTACAGCACGAACGCGACCTTCGTCGTCTCCCCGATGCCGAGGATCAGCGTGAACACCGGCAGCAGCGCCACCGCGGAGGTGTTGCGGAACAGTTCGAGCAGTGGGGTGAGGAAGTCGGCGACCGGCTTGTACCAGCCGATCAGCAGGCCGAGCGGGATCGCCAGCACGATGGCCAGGCCGAAGCCGGCCAGCGAGCGGGCCAGGGACGCCTCCAGGTGCTCGGGCAGCTGGCCGCTGGCGAGGAGGTCGTACCAGGCGGTGAGGGTCTCCGAGAGCGGCGGGACGAAGACGGGGTCCACGACGCCGAGCCGGGGCAGCGCCTCCCAGGCGGCGAGGAGGAGCAGGATGGCCGTGGAGTTGGTGGCCGCCCGCCGGACGCGCCCGCCGAGGAGCGGCCGGCGCGTTCTCTCCTGCGGGACGTCCTGCTCGGCCTCGTCGTCGGGCAGGTCGTACCAGTGGATGTCCCCCGGGAGCAGGCGCTGCTCAGCCATGGACCGTCGCCACCTTCCGCTCCTGCACCTGCGCGGCCGCGACCTCTTCGCGCAGCAGGCTCCACACGCGGTGGCGGTACTCGCCGAAGGCGGGGTCCGCCCTCAGGTCGCCCTCCCGCGAGTCGAAGCGCACGTCGATGACCTCCTTGATCCGGCCCGGTCTCGAGGTCATCACCGCGACCCGCTGCCCGAGGTAGACGGCCTCGTCGATGCCGTGCGTGATGAACACGACCGTCTTGCCGGTCTGCTCCCAGACGTGCACCAGCTCCTCCTGCAAGGACTCGCGGGTCTGCGCGTCCAGGGCGGCGAACGGCTCGTCCATCAGCAGCACGTCGGGGTCGAACGCGAGGCTGCGCGCGATGGCGACCCGCTGCCGCATCCCGCCGGACAGCTCGTGCGGATAGCGCTCCTCGAACCCGGCCAGCCCCACGAGCGCGAGGTGCTCGCGGGCCCGCCGCACCCGCTCCTTCTTCGGCACGCCCTTGGCCTCCAGGCCGAACTCGACGTTGGACCGGGCCGTGCGCCAGGGGAAGAGCGCGTACTGCTGGAAGACGACGCCCCGGTCGAGGCCGGGCCCGGCCACCGCCGCGCCGTCGATGAGGATCTGGCCGGAGGTCGGCGCGGTCAGCCCGGCGATCAGGTCGAGCAGGGTGGACTTGCCGCAGCCGCTGGGGCCGACGAGCGTGAGGAACTCGCCCTCGCGCACGTCGAGGTCGATGCCGGAGAGCGCGGTGAACGGCCGCGGCTCGTCCCTGACCTGGAACGTCTTGGTCACGTTCCGGATGCTGATCTTGGTCATGAGCCGTTCCCTCCGGCGAAGGGGTTGAACTGGTTGGTGTAGAGGTCGGAGATCTTGACCTGGCCGGGCTTGATCTCGCCCTCGCGCTCCAGCCAGTCGAGCCAGGTCTTGAACTCCTGGTCGGAGAGGACACCGCCCTTGGCGGCGATGCCGGTGCTCTTCCAGAAGCGCACGGTGTCGGCGCTCTCGTTGCGGCCGCGCTTGGCGATGATCTGCTCGAACTCGGCGACGACCTCGTCGCGCGAGTGGGTCTGCGCCCACTCGATGGCCTTGGCGAACCCGGTCACGAACGTCTTGACGGTGTGGGGGTTCTCGGCGATGAAGTCCTCTCTGAACACGACGGACCCCGCCGTGAACGGGCCGAACAGGTCGATGTCCTTGAACAGGGGGCGCAGCCCGCCGCGCTCGAGTGCCTTGTCCCTGAGCACGCCACCGAGGGTGCCGACGTCGAGCTGCCCCTGGCGTACCGCCTGCTCGGTGTTGACCGGCGGGATGACCACGAGCTGGACCTGCTTGATCTCCTCGGGTGTCAGGCCCTGGCGCTTGAGGTACTCCTTGATGACGGCCTCGTGGTGCGCGCCGAGGGTGTTGACGCCGATCTTCTTGCCGATGAGGTCGCGGGCGGTCCTGATCGGGCTGTCCTCTTTGACGTAGTAGCCCTGGTAGGTGTCCTTGTCCGAGCCGTAGTAGCCGATGACCGCCTTGATCGGGGCCTTGGCCGCCTTGAGCTTGATGACGGCGCCGTTGAACGCGCCGCCGAAGTCGGTCTGGCCGGTGGCCGCCGACTGGATGTCCTGGGGGCCGGACGTGGTGTTGCCGACCCACTTCAGCTTGACGTCGCCGAGATAGCCGAGCGCCTCGGCCAGCTCGGGAAAGGTGACGGTGCCCACGTTGCCCTGGTAGCGCAGCACCTTCACCTCCTTTTCCGGGTTCGCCTGGGCCGTGCCGCAGGCCGCCAGGACGGCGGGCAGTAAGGCGGCCAGAAGGGCATGTCTGAACTTGATCACGATGGGTCCTCTGATGGAGGGGGAGAGAGGTGTCAGCGGTACGTGATCAGCGACACTGCGCGCTGGCGACGTGGCCGAAGTCCACGTGCGGGCGCGTGGTCAGGTAAAGGCCCATGACTACGACGCTACGAGCCCGAGCCCCTAAAGTCAATTTTTCCTACTGGATATGCATGAATTAGTGCCAAGCCTGCGCGAGCAGCTCGTACGAGCGCACGCGGTCGGCGTGGTCGTGGGTGATGGTGGTGATCAGCAGCTCGTCGGCCCCGGTGACCCGCTGGAGCACCCGCAGCCCGTCCGCGACCGTCTCCGGGTCGCCGACGAACTGGGTGTCGACGCGGTCGGCCACCAGCCTCCTGTCCTCCTCCGTCCAGACGTGGGCGCCGGCCTCTTCGGGGCTGGGGTACGGAACGGCGCCCTGGCCGGTGCGGATACTGCGTACCCAGAGGCCGTAGGGCTTGGCGAGCTCCCGCGCCGTGGCCTCGTCGCCGGCCACGACCGCGTCGGCGGACACGACCACGTACGGCTCCTCCAGAACGGCGGACGGCTTGAACGCCTCCCGGTACGCCTCCACGGCCTCCAGGACGGACGAGGGGCTGACGTGGTAGTTGGCGGCGAACGGCAGGCCCCGCTCCCCCGCCACCTGCGCGCTCTGGCCGCCGCTGCTGCCCAGGATCCACAGCTCGACGTCCGCGCCCTCGCCCGGGACCGCGTGCGCGGCCAGGCCGTCGGCCGAGGTGTACGTACCCGCCAGGAACGCCTGCACCTCGTCCAGCTGGTCGGCGAAGTCGGGGGTCCGGGCGCCGGGCTGCTGGAGCAGCGACGCCTGGAAGGCGAGGTGCGGCACCTTGAGCAGCGCGGAGAAGTCGAACGGCGGCGGAATGAGCAGCCCGTCGACGACCCGCCCTCCCCCACCACCTTCATGCGCGGGGGGACGGGAGACGGCGCGGGTGAGTTCGGCGCGGCGCTGGCCGGAGCGGCCGAGGCCGAGGTCGATGCGGCCAGGGTGGGCCGCGTCCAGGAGGCCGAACTGCTCCACCACCGCCAGCGGCGTCTGGTGGCCGAGCTGCACCGCCCCCGAGCCGACCCTGATCCGGCTGGTCGCCGCGGCCACCAGGCCGATGAGCACGGCGGGCGCCGAACTGGCCACCCCCGCCGCGAAGTGGTGCTCGGCCAGCCAGTACCGGCGGTAGCCGAAGGACTCTGCCCGCCGCGCCAGGTCGACGGTGTTGCGCACCGCGTCCCCGGCGGTGCCGCCGGAGGGGATCGGCGCCAGATCGAGAATGGACAGGGGAACCGTCATGACGACCCTCCGGGGAACGGCCTGCTGGGGATCTCCTTGCGCAGCACCGGGGCGATCTCCGACTGGAACAGCTCCAGCGCCTCGCGGTGCTGCTTGTCCGTCAGCCCGTCGGCGTCCGCGTGCAGGTGCATCACCTCGTGCCCGAAGCGCTCGTGGTACTTCAGCACCTTCTCGATGACCTGCTGCGGGCTGCCGACCAGGAGGGAGCTCCGCTCGATGGCGTCCTCCAGAGAGTGGAAGACCGGCGGCACCCCGTACTTCCTGAAGGTCTCCAGCCGGGCGTCGAAGATCGGCCGGTAGGTCTCGACGGCCTCCTGAGAGCTCCTGGTGGCGTAGTAGCCCGCGCTGCCCGCCCCCACCAGGGCGTCGGCCGGGTCGTGGCCGTAGTGGGCCCACCGTTCCCGGTAGTGGTCGATCAGCTCGGCGTACGGGTCGATGGGGTTGGTGACGTTCGCGGAGAAGAGGGGGTCGCCGTAGAACGCGGCCAGGTCCACCGACTCCTTGCTGGTGGCGCTGCCGTGCCAGACGCGGATCGGCTGCTGCAGCGGCCGCGGCCAGGTCTCGGCGTCCGTCAGCGACGGCCTGAACCGTCCCTCCCAGGTCACCTTCTCCTCCCGCCACAGCCTGCGGAACAGCTCGTACGACTCGCGGTTGCGATCCCACTGGTCCTCGGCGGTGACATGGAAGAGCTGGGCCTGGGCGGCGCCGTTCCCCTTGCCGATGATCAGCTCGAGCCGCCCGCCGGACAAGTGGTCGAGGGTGGCGTAGTCCTCGTACGCCCGCACCGGGTCGAGCAGGCTGAGCGTGGTGACCGCGGTGAACAGCCGGATGCGGGACGTCTTGGCGGCGATGTGGCTGAGCACCACGGGCGGCGAGGAGGAGATGAACGGCCGCTCGTGCCGCTCCCCCACCCCGAACCCGTCGAATCCCAGCTCCTCGGCGAGGATCGCGTTGGAGACGACCTCCTGGAACCGTTCGCTGGTGGGTCTGCGGCCGTCATGAACGATCAGGGTGATGGCCAGAAATTTCACGCAATATCCGCTTTCTGGGAGGCGTAACGGTTGATCGCAGGCGGCAGGCCGAGGTGGCCGCGCAGGGTGGCGGCCTCGTACCGGTCCCTGAAGGCGCCGCGCCGCCGCAGCTCGGGGACGAGCTGCCGGGTGATCCCCTCCAGGTCGAGCGGCAGCACGCCGGGCCGCAGCCGGTACCCCTCGATGCCCGACTCCCGCCAGTCCAGCAGCAGGTCGGCCAGCTCGGCGGCGGTCCCGGTGAAGGTGAACGCGTCGGAGCCGGGCGGCGGGTCCAGCTCGTCGAGCCGGGCCTTGCGGTCGGCGGCGTCGTCGCCGACGTGGACGAGCAGGTCGGCGAAGACCTTGAGCGGGTGCCCGTCCCTGGGGGCGCTCCTGACCTGCTCGACGATGTCCCGCGCGTGGTCGCGGCCGTGCGGGGTGACGAAGACGACGTCGGCGGAGCGGGCGGGCAGCTCGTACGGCACCGCCGACCCGCCGTGGTCGAGCACGGTCACGACCGGCTGCCCCTGCGGCGGCCTGGGCGTGATCGACGGCCCCTTGACGGAGAAGCGGGAGCCGGTGAAGTCGATGTAGTGGAGTCTGTCGCGGTCGATGAACCGGCCGGTGGCCACATCGCGGATCTCGGCGTCGTCCTCCCAGCTGTCCCAGAGCCGCCTGGCCACCTCGACGGCGTCGGCCGCCTCCTCGAACAGCTCCCCGATGAGCCGCTGAGCCCGCTCGTCGGGCTTCCATCCACCTGTCGTGTCCAGCTTCGGGATGAGCGCCGGGATCTCCCTGCGGCCGAAGTGGGCGGCCTCCCAGCCGCGTGCCGAGACCTGGACCCGCCAGCCCGCGCGCCCCAGGCTGACGTGGTCCAGGCTCGCGATGCCGATGGCCACGTGGAACGGCTCCGTATGCGTGGTCGTGGCCGTCGGCACCAGTCCGATGCGCGTGGTGAGCGGCGCGAGCGCCGCCGCCAGCAGCACCGCGTCGAACCGGCCGCGCACCTGGTCGGTCCGGTCGTCCGGCCCGTCGAGGCGGGTGCTCTGCAGGCCCAGGGCGTCCTCGATGGTGACGAAGTCGAGCAGCCCGCGCTCGGCCTCGGTGACGAGCCTGGCCCAGTGGCGGGCGGTGAACAGCTCCCGCGCGTTGACGGCCGGGTCCCGCCAGGCGGCCGGGTGCCATCCGGCGCCGTCGAGTGCGACGGCCAGGTGCAGGGTCATGCCGCCGCTCCGAGCCCGAGGTGGTCGCGGAGCGTGGTCCCCTCGTAGTCGGTACGGAAGACGCCGCGCTCCTGCAGCAGCGGCACCACCTGGTCGACGAAGTCGTCCAGCCCGCCTGGGGTGAGGTGCGGGACCAGGATGAACCCGTCGGCGGCGTCCGTACGGACGAACTCCTCGATCTGCGCGGCCACGGTCGCGGGCGAGCCCACGAACGACTGCCGCCCCGTCATCTGGATCACCAGCTCGCGGATGGTCAGCTCCTTCTCCCGGGCCACGGCCCGCCATCTCTCGGCCACCGCGACCCGGTCGGCCACCTGCACGCGGCCCTGCGAGACGCCCTGCTCGACGGCCGGATCCACGCCGGGCAGGGGGCCCTCGGGGTCGTAGCCGGACAGGTCCCGGCCCCAGATCTGCTCCAGGAACGCGAGCGCCGTCTGCGGCCCGACCTGCTGGCGGCGGATCTCGGCGGCGTGCTCCGCCGCCTCGGCGTCGGTGTCGCCGAGCGCGAACGTCGCCCCTGGCATGATCTTGAGCTGGTGCGGCTGCCGCCCGTACCTCGCCAGGCGGCGCTTGACGTCGGCGTAGAAGGCGCGCCCTTCCTCCAGCGTGCCGTGACGGCTGAAGACGACGTCGGCGTTGGCGGCGGCGAACTCCCTGCCCTCGTCGGAGTCGCCCGCCTGGATGACCACGGGATGGCCCTGCGGGCTGGGCGGGACGTTGAAGCGCCCCTCGATGTCGAAGTGCCGGCCCCGGTGCCGTACGGTCGCGACGGCGTTCGGCCGCAGGAACTTCCCGATCTCCTGGTCGGCGCGGAGCGCGTCGGGCCGCCACGAGTCCCACAGCTCGCGCGACAGCCGCACGAACTCCTCGGCCCGCGCGTAGCGCTCGGAACGGTCCAGGTAGCCGCCGCGGCGGAAGTTCTCCCCGGTGAAGGCGTCCGAGGTGGTGACCACGTTCCAGGCGGCGCGGCCCGCGCTGAGGTGGTCGAGCGTGGCCAGCCGCCTGGCCAGCTCGTACGGCTCGTTGAAGGTGGCGTTGACGGTGGCGGCCAGCCCGAGCCGCTCGGTGACGGCGGCGAGGGCGGCCAGCACGGTCAGCGACTCGGGGCGGCCGACCACGTCCAGATCGTGGATGCGGCCCTTCAGCTCGCGCAGCCGCAGGCCCTCGGCGAGGAAGAAGAAGTCGAACCTGCCGCGTTCGGCAGTGCGGGCCAGGTGCTGGAACGACGCGAAGTCGATCTGGCTGCGGGATCGGGGGTCGGCCCAGACGGTGGTGTTGTTGACGCCGGGGAAGTGCGCGGCCAGATGAACCTGCTTCATGCGATCGGCCCGGAGAGGCGGTCGCGGCGGTGCTCTGTGGAGGCGGTCATGCGTGCTCCTTCGGTAATACCCGCTTAAACAGTAGGAAAAGCGGGTATCCCTGTCAACGGAGCACGGACGTGGGCAACGGGATCGCCGGGAACGGGTTGTCGGGCAGCAGGATGACGCGGCGCGGGCGGTCGGCCTGACCTGCGGCGTCGAGGTGCAGGAGCGCCGCGCCGATGCCGGCCGCGCCCACCATGTAGCCGGTGTCGGCCGTCACCTCGCCCGGGCGCAGCCGCCGGTACGCCTGGTACCAGCGGTAGCCGCGCCCGTCGTGGTCGGTGGCCCGGCCGATCAGGTCGGCGGCGAGCCGGCGGGCGTACTCCAGGTGGGCCTCGTCGCCCGTGGCCGCCCAGAGCCCCACGAAGAGCTCGACCAGGCCGGCCGTGCCGCAGCACTGGCAGGCCACGTTCCAGTAGCCCTCGGTACGGCGCCGCGGCACGCCGCTCTTGACGATGCCGCGCGCCAGCCGCTCCACCCACTCCAGGTCGCCGGGGTCGCCCGCCACCCGGTAGAGCTCGTAGAACATGCGGGCCACGCCGGCCGAGCCGGAGCAGAAGCCCAGGTAGTGCAGCTCGCGGGCATGCGGCACGTGGTGCGGGACGACCGCACAGCCACCGCTCACGACGCTGATCTCGCGGACGAAGGCCGCCCCGCTGCGGGCGGCGAACAGGAACCGCTCGTCGCCGGTCACCCCGTACAGGCGGGCCAGCAGGAACGCCGTGCCGGACGTGCCCGCGAGGAAGCCGGGCGTGACCGCGTCCACGGGCAGGTCGGCGCAGTCGCCGAAGCGGTGACCCGGGACGGGCAGCCGGGCGATCCGCAGCCCCGCCTCCACGGCCGCCTCCTCATAGGCGGGCACGCCCAGGTGGGCGGCCGCCCGCAGCAGCCCGAGGATGATGCCGCCCTCGCCCCGCTGGGCGGGATCCCGCGACCACCCGACGCCGTGCTCGGACTCCCGCCCCCTGCGCACGATCACGTCGGCGATGGCCGCCGCCTCCGCTTCGAAGCCGCCCTCGCCGAGCGCCCAGCCCGCCTCCATGAGCGCGACCATGGTGCCGGTCAGCCCGTGGTAGAGGGAGAGGTCGTCCTGCTCGCGCCAGGTGGCGGCGAGCCTGCGGGCCCCCGCCCTGGCGTCCTCCAGGTACGCCTCGTGACCGGTCGCGGCGGCCAGCTCGAGGAAGAACAGCACGATGCCCGCCGCGCCCGAATAGAGGGACCCGGGTTCGGCGGTCACCGCCGAGCCGGCGTGCGGGTCGGGATTGGCCGTCCAGTGCCGCCCGTGGCCGTCATCGGCCGCGGCGGACCTGATCCACCGGCCCGCGAGGATGGCGGCGGTCAGGGGGGAATCGGCTCGGGCGCTCGAAGCGCGGATCCTGTCCAGGCTCACATCTCGATTATCCCACACATTTGGTAGGAAATTCAGGAAAGTCGCGGAACCGCCTCGACCAGTTCCCGCGTGTACGGGTGCCGGGGCCGCGAGAACACCTCCGTGACCTCTCCCTGCTCTACCACCTTGCCGTCCTTCATGACCAGGACCCGGTCGGCCACATGATGCACCACGCCGAGATCGTGGCTGATGAACAGCGTGACTCCTCCGCTCTCTGACGGGAGCGGCTTCTCGCTAAGCCGCTTGCGCAGCGTCGCGAAGGGCAAGCCCTGCCCTGAGAATGTTGATCGCCGCGTTAACGTCGGCATGCGCGCTATGCCCGCACGCCGTACATCGGAACACGGCTTGGCTGGGGCGGTTCTCCCGAGCGCTGTGCCCGCACCGGGCGCAGGTGCGGGAGGTACCGGCGGGGTTCACCGAGACCAACTCTCGACCGGCGCTTTCAGCCTTGTGCGCGAGGATCCGCAGGAACACCCCCCAACCCGCATCCAGAATGTTGCGGTTGAGCCCGGACTTGGCGGCCACGTTGCGGCCGGGCTGCTCGATCGTGCCGGACGCCGAGCGGGTCATGTTCGCGACCTTCAGGTCCTCATGCACGATCACGTCATAGCCGCGGACCAGGGCCAGCGCTGCCTTGTGCGCCCCGTCCAGGCGTTGACGCCGCACCTTGGCATGCAGCGCGCCAACTCGCATCACGGCCTTGCGACGGCGCTTGCTCCCTCGCTTCTTACGGGCGAGCTCCCGCTGCGCGATCGCCAGCCGGTCCGCGGTGGCGGCCAGGTGGCGAGGATTGTCCAGATGCCCACCGTCGCTGGTGGTGACCAGGTGCGCGACACCGAGATCCACGCCGACGGCCGCGCCGGTTGCCGGGAGCGGCTCGGCGGGCACGTCATCGCATGACAGGACCACATACCAGCAATTGCGCTCCCGCGTGACGCTGATCGTCTTCACCCTGCCCCTGACGGGCCGGTGCTGGTGGACGCGTACGTGCCCGACCCCTTGAAGACGGACGAACGTCGCCGACGGGTGCTCGGGCTGGGAGTCCCAACGGCAGCCGTCACCGTCTTTGGGCCACTCCACTGTGTCGAACCAGCCGCGCCCCTTGAACCGGGGAAAGCCCGGCGTGCGGCCCTGGCGCACCCGCGTGAAGAACGCCGTGAAAGCCTTGTCCAGACGGCGCAACGTGGCCTGCTGGGACGAGAACGACCACCGGCCCTGCCCCTCCGGGTCGTCGGCGCGGATGTGCTTCAACTCCCCGGACTGGTCACCGTACCGGATCGAGACGCCCGCCTTACCGTAGGCCGTGCGCCGATGCTCCAACGCCGCGTTGTACAACTGCCGGTGGTCCTCCAGGCACGCCGCCAGCGCAGCGGCCTGCTTGCTGGTGGGGCGCAGCAGAAACTTCACCGATCTGCGCACCTCCACCTCCCACGCTCTGTAACGAGGCCACCACACTATCGGCAGACGCCGACAAAATCCGGAGGCAGGGAGCGCGGATTCCCTCGCCGACTGAAGCAAGCGGTCCCCTCCACGCCCAATCTGATGGACAGATCGGTGCTTGTCCTGGATCCCGGCGAGCAGGTCCGTCATCGGCCGGCCGATACTCTCGTGCTGTACTGCCGCCGAGCCTCGATGGAGCCAGCCCGATGATCTTCATTACCGCCAAGTTCCGCATCCTGCCCGAGTACGCCGACCGCTGGCCGCAGATCGCCGCCGAGTTCACCGAGGCGACCAGGGCCGAGCCGGGCTGCCTGTGGTTCGACTGGTCGCGCAGCGTCGCGGACCCGGCCGAGTACGTGCTGGTGGAGGCGTTCCGCGACGAGGCGGCCGGGGCGGCGCACGTGCAGTCGGCGCACTTCAAGCAGGCTCAGCAGACGCTCCCGGGGCACCTCGCCGAGACGCCCCGCATCATCAACGCCATCGTCCCGCAGGACGACTGGTCCCTGCTCGCCGAACTGGCCGTCCCGGACCGCGACTGACCCACCCGTGCCCGGCGAGGGGCGGGAGACCTAGCGCGTGCTCCGGACGTTCCCGTAGGCGAACAGGCTGATCGGCCCGGGTCCCGTCACCGGCTGCTCGGCGGTGATGGCGAGGGCGAGCGTGTTGCTCCCGCGCTCGTCCAGGATGCCGGCCGGGAGCACGAAGTCGCGCTGCGGGCCGATGTCGCCGCCGTACTGGCCGACGTTCCAGCCGTTCAGGAAGATCTGCACCCGGTACGCGGGCGACGGGTCGCCGCCGAAGCGCAGCCCCAGAGGCACGTCCTGGCCCTTGGGGAGGTCGAGGCGGAACGTGGTCCGGTGCCAGGTGACGCCGGGAGGCAGGTTCGCGTCGGCGGCCTTCCAGGATTTGTCGGGAAAAGTCGGGAGGTGCCAGCCGGTGCGCTCCCCGTACAGGCCGCCGTTGTTGAGCGGGCCGCGGACCCGGTCAAGGGCGGCCGCACCCTGGATCCGCCACCTGATCGGAGTCCCGCCGACGGTGGCGGCCACCAGGCCACGTGGCTGCTTGAAGCGCAGGTCGTCGGCGATCCAGTCGTCGTTGTGCCCCGTGTTCGCGACGAGGACGGAGAGCACGTTGTCCGCGCCCGGCTTGAGCGCGCCCGCGGGGACGTCGAAGTGGCCGGGGCCGGGGTCGGGGTTGGGTGGGGTGGAGCTGTCGCCGGAGTCCGCCTCGACGCCTCCGGCGGCCGAGCCGAGGTAACGGCCGTTGAGCCAGACGAGGTAGTTGCCGCGCAGCCCGGTGATGGCGTTCAGGTCGATCCTGGTCTCGGTCCCGGTGGCGGTGAAGTGGCCCCGGTACCAGACGGCGCCGTGGTGGTAGCCGTAGTCGTCGGCGTACAGGACCGGCAGGGTCTTGGGCGGGTGCGGGCTCGCGGTCGTGGTGTGGTCGGCGGCGGTCCAGCGCGAGTCGTCGAAGCCGGGCTCGGCCTCCGGCGCCTCGGCATGGGAACGCCACGAGGTCAGCGCGGGCAGGCGGACCGGCTCGGGGGCGCGGGTGGCGCCCAGGAGGGAGCCGCTCGGTGTCCGGGTGACGCGTACGTCCTCCGCGCCGATCCTGAGCCGCCGCGTCGAGGGCGGCGCGAACACCTCGACCTGCCCCGCCGCGGTGTCCGCCGCCAGAGTCAGCGTGTCGCCGCGGACCGAGGCGGAGCGCACGAGCTCGGTGCCGCGCACCAGCACCGGCGCCGAATCCGGCCCGGCCCGCCAGAACCCGGCCGCCGTCTCGTCCGTGCCGAGCAGGAGCAGCAGCGGCCGCCGCCCGCCGCCGGTGACCAGCACCCTGGCCAGACCGTCGTGCACGTAGTCGAGGCGCAGGTCGCCGTCGCGGTAGGCGGCCCGCACGGCTCCGTCGAGCACCTTGACCACCGGCTGGGAGCCGTACCGCAGGATCGTGGCGCCGGGCGAGCCCGCGGTCCCGTACAGGACCGCGACGTCACGGCCGCCGATGAGGGCGTGCGTCATGATCTCGGACGTGGACAGGACCAGGCGCTGGCCGCCGAGGTCGTACCCGGCGACCAGGACGTGCGCGTCGCGCCCCTTGACCCGCACCGGCACCGTGAAGCGCCCGTCGGGGGCGGCCCAGTCGAGAGTGGCGTCGTCCGTGCCGGTGGCGGCCCGGTCGGCGTGCTTCACGAGGACGAACTGGGTGCCGGTGTCGGGGTTCGCACGGGCGACCGTGGTGAGGGCGGGGTTGTCCGGGGCGGCCGGAGCGGCGGCCGGGTCGGTCTTGGCCAGCGGCGCGACGGCCTGAAGGAAGTAGCCCTGGCGCTTGAACTCGTCGTACTTGGGCGTGAGCTGCCGGGCCTCGGTGATCGCGGCGCCGTAGTCGTAGGAGGTGTAGACGTCGTTGGGCTGGGCCAGCCAGCCCCAGTTCGTGCCGCCGTACCCCATGTAGTACGACGCCATCGTGGCCCCGGTCGTGATCAGGTTGTTCTTGTAGAAGTACTTCATGTACGCGGGCCCGGTGAGCTCGCGGCACTTGTCGTACCCGGCGTTGCCGAGATCGATCGCGCCCGCCTGGTACTCGGCGGCGAACACGGGGATGTCGTCACGCAGCCTCTCGGTCAGCCCCTCGCCCCAGGGACCCCACACGTCAGGGTTGGCGCACTCGAAGGACTGCGGGTAGTCGTCCACTCCCGGGATCTGCACCGCTCCCGGCCCCGTCGCCCACGTCGAGCTCCAGCTCCCGGCGTCGCAGCAGTCGTTGGTGGTGATCGGCACGTCGATGCCGTCCGCCCGGGCCTGGTCCTGGATGTCCTGCATGTACGCGGCGTCGGTGTTGACCTGGTACTCGTTCTCGGCGTTGTAGAGGATCACCGGGCCGCCGTCGGTGACCTGGTGCCTGGCGATGATCGGGTTGATCCGGTGCAGCCACTCGCGGTACGCGGCCCGGTATCCGGCCTCGCTGCTGCGCGCCCGTCCCGGCACGGTCTTCACCCAGGCGGGCAGGCCGCCGCCGCTGGTCTCGGCGTTGATGTACGGCCCGGGGCGGGCGATCACGTACAGGCCGGCCTGCTGGGCGGTGCGCAGGAGGCGGTCCACGTCGCGCACGCCGGTGAAGTCGTACACGCCGGGTTCCGGCGAGTGGTAGGCCCAGGAGAAGTAGACCGAGACGGCGTTGAACCCGGCCGCCCTGAGCTTCTCCAGCACGTCCCGCCAGAGCGCCGGGCTGGGCAGGCGGAAGTAGTGGAACTCGGCCGACTGCAGGACGAGCCGCTCGCCGTCCACCATCAGCGAGTACCTGTCGTACGTGACCTCGTGCGCGGCGGCCTGGGCGTGCGGGGGCACCCCCAGCAGGGCGCAGAGCATGACCAGGAACACCGCGAGAGATCGCCTCATGCTCATTAATTTGGACACCATCCAAACCAAAGTCAACAGACGTCTCATCCGCACGCGTCCGTCATGAGAACGCGGACTCACCGAGCCCGACCCACCGCACTTCGGCGGGGACCCTTTGGGGAGCACGGAGGAGCTAGGGGTGGGCGCCCGCGACGGTGGGCGCCCACCCGGCCACGGTCAGGTGGTCAGGAGCGCATCGACTCCAGTCCCTTGACCACGGTGGTCGTGAGGGTGCCGATCTCGCCGATGCCGATCGTCACCGCGTCGCCGTCCTGCAGCGTGAACGGCAGGTCGGGGACCAGGCAGGTGCCGGTGGCCAGCACGGCGCCGTCGGGGAAGAGGTCGGCGCGGAAGAGGTAGCCCGCCAGGTCGTCGAGGCGGCGGTTCAGCTGGGAGGTGGAGGCCTTGCCGTCCCACACCGTCTCCCCCGCCCTGGCGATGCTGAGCGTGATGTCCAGCGCGTACGGGTCGGACACCTCCCACGCCGGCCTGATCGCGGGGCCGACCGCGCACGCGCCCAGGTAGATCTTGGCCTGCGGCAGGTACAGCGGGTTGACGCCCTCGATGGTGCGCGAGCTCACGTCGTCGACCACCGTGTAGCCGGCGATCTCCCCGGCCGCGTTCAGGACCAGGCCGAGCTCCGGCTCCGGCACGTCGATCTCGGAGTCCGACCGCACCGCGATGCGGCCGCCGTCGCCGGAGACCTTCCAGGCCACCGACTTGAAGAACAGCTCGGGACGCTCGGCGTCGTAGACCAGCTCGTACACGTCGGCGGCGCGCTCGCTCTCGAGCACCCGGGCCTCGCGCGAGCGCCGGTACGTCACGCCCGCCGCCCAGACCTCCATCAGCCCGTCCACCGGCGCGAGCCGCCGCACGGACCCGGAGGGGTGCTCCGGCCCGTCCGCCCCGGCCATCCGCTCCCGCAGCCCTTCGACCGGCAACCGCAGCAGCTCGGCCACGGTGGTGACGCCGGACAGCTCCACCACCCGCGCGCCGTCGTCGACGCCGACGGCGGGCGCGTCGGTCAAGGGGCTGACGAACCGTACGATGTGCATTGCCTGCTCCTCATTCTCACCAGAACCGGTCTGGTGAGAGTCTTCCCTATCGGGTCAGATGAGCAGTTTGCCGGGGGGGTGTCCCTTCCATCGGCAGGGCTAGCCGTTGATCGGTTTGCCGAGGGCGCTGCCCGCCAGCCAGTCGTCCCACGACTTCGCCCACGGCGTCGGCCCGTTGCCGAACCTCAGCTTCCGCGACGTCCCGGTCACCTCGATGATGTCGCCCCGCTGGGTGAACTCGTAGAACCAGCGGGCGTTCTCCGGGCTGGCGTTCACGCAGCCGTGGCTGACGTTGCGGCTGCCCTGCGCGCCGGTCGACCAGGGCGCGGCGTGGAAGAACGTGCCGCTGTAGGTCATCCTGACGTTCCACTTGGTGCGGATGCGGTACTCGCCGGGCTTGCCGATGGTGGCCGAGTCCATGATGGTCTCCGCGGCCTTCTCCTGGGCGATCATGATGCCGGAGTAGCTGTCGTCGCCGGGCTTGCCGAGGCTGATCGGGATGGTCTTGACGACCTCGCCGTTCTCCCGCACGACCGCCCGGTGGGTCGCGTTGCTCACCTTCGTGATGTGCTCGGGCCCGACGGTGAAGGTCAGGCTGCGGTCCTTGGCGCCCCACAGGTCCCGCCCGGCGCGCAGGCCGGCCAGGTGGGCGACCACCGTGACCTTCTCGCCGGTCGGCCAGTACTCGCGCGGCCGGAACTGGACCTCCCGGTCGCTCACCCAGCTCCAGGCGCCCTCGACCGGCTTGGACATGCGCACCTCCAGCGATCGCTCGACCTCGGCGCGGTCCTCGCGCGCGGTCACCGGCTGCGACAGCAGGAGCTGGACCGGCATCCCGACGCCGACCTTCTCGCCGTCCAGGGGCGACATGCCGCTCTCCAGCACCCGCTTCGGCTTGAGCGTGGTGAACCCGGCCCGCGCCGTGACCGGCTTCCCGTCCGTGCCGGTCGCCTCCGCGCTCACCGTGTACGCGGTCGAGGGCTTGAGCGGCCACTTGGGCCGCCAGGTCCCGTCCACGGCCGTGCTCCCGCTCACCTCGCGCCCCTTGGCGTCCGCGACGGTCACCTTGGTGACCTTGCCGTCGGTGACCTTCACGCCGATCCCGGTGTCCGGGGGGACCTTCTTCGTGCCGTCGGCAGGGGTGATCGAGAGCTTGGCCACCGGCTGCTGCTCCTTCTGCTCCTGCGGTTGTGCGGCGGTCCCTCCCGAGCCGCCTGAGCTGCAGCCGGCGGCGAGGAGCAGGGCCGCCGTGAACGCGCTGGCCAGTGTGGTCCGGCCGTTCCGCATCGTCGATGCCTCCCAAGCCTGACAAATGGGGCAGATTTCACAGTAGGTGATCCCGACGGCCTCTGCCCCCCGCGAACCGATGAACACTTCGCCTGATGTCACATTTGGCGGCCTCATCCCGTCATGTCTATGACGTACCAACCCAGTCATAGGCGGGGTCACTATGAAGGTCAGCTCACTGGCCCAGGCGCTCGATGATCGGATCGGCGGGGCCGGGTTCCTGAAGAAGGCGATGCGGAAGGTCTTTCCCGATCACTGGACCTTCCTCCTCGGGGAGATCGCGCTGTACGCGTTCGTGGTCGTTCTGCTCACGGGCGTCTTCCTCACCTTCTTCTTCAAACCGACCATGGAAGAGGTGCTCTACAACGGCGCCTACGCGCCCCTGCGCGGCGTCAGGATGAGCCAGGCGTACGCCTCGACGCTGGAGATCAGCTTCGAGGTGCGCGGCGGCCTGCTGATGCGGCAGATGCACCACTGGGCCACGCTCGTCTTCCTCGGCGCCATCGTCATCCACATGCTGCGCAACTTCTTCACCGGCGCGTTCCGCAAGCCGCGCGACCTGAACTGGCTGATCGGCGTGGTGCTGTTCGTGCTGGTGATGTTCAACGGGCTGTTCGGCTACTCGCTCCCCGACGACCTGCTGTCCGGCGCGGGGCTGCGCATCCTGCACGGGGTCACGGTGTCGATACCGCTGGTGGGGACGTACCTGGCGATGTTCCTGTTCGGCGGCGAGTTCCCCGGCGGGGACATCATCTCCCGGCTGTTCAGCCTCCACGTGCTGCTGATCCCGGGGCTGCTGCTCGTCCTCATCCCACTGCACGCGGTGGTGCTGACGTGGCGGCAGACGCACACCCAGTTCCGCGCCAAGGGGCTGAGCGACCGGGTGGTGCGCGGGGCGCCGTTCTTCCCCGCGTTCCTGGCCAAGACGACGGTCTTCTTCCTGTGGGTGCTCGCGACGGTGGCGCTGCTCGCGACGGTGTTCCAGGTCAACCCCGTCTGGCTGTACGGCCCGTACGCGCCCAGCACGGTCAGCGCGGGCTCCCAGCCCGACTGGTACATGGGCTTCCTCGAGGGCGCCCTGCGGATCATGCCGCCGTGGGAGCTCACGGTCTTCGGGCACACGGTGACGATGAGCGTGCTGATCCCGGCCCTGGCCGCGCCGGGGCTGCTGTTCACCGGACTGGCCCTGTACCCGTTCGTGGAGCGCTGGATCACCCGGGACCACGCCGTGCACCATCTTCTCGACCGGCCGCGCGAGGTGCCGTCACGGGTGGGCCTGGGGGTCGCCGGGATCGTCTACTACGGCGTGCTCTGGTTGGCGGGCGGCAACGACCTGATCGCCTCGACCTTCCACATCTCGCTCTACGCGACCACCTGGATCTTCCGCGTCCTGTTCGTCGCCGGTCCGGTGCTCGGGTATGTGATCGCCCGGCGGATCGCCCTCGGGCTGCAAAGCCTCGACCGGCACACGGTCGCCCACGGGGTGGAGACCGGCGTGATCGTGCGCGGCCTGGACGGCGCGTTCGCCGAGATCGAGCGGCCGGTGAGCGAGGAGGAGTCCGCCGTGCTCGTGCCGGCGGCGGCGCCGCCCGCGCTGCCGGTGGCGGCCAACGGCGAGGTGCCGCCCCCGGCCCGGCGCCGCGTGCGCGACACCGTACAGCGCTCCTGGTCGCGCTGAGGGGCGGTCGTCTCCACCGGGTTCCCTCATCCGGAATGCGATCTTCCGCGAACCAGGTGTGCGTGGCGGTTGTCGTACTTGTTGGAACGATCTCCGTCGGGGATCGTTCCATATAAGAGGACGCGCCGGGAGCGCTACGCACAAAGGGGGATTTATGGAGATCTGTGCGAGGGAGCACCCGCCGTTCCTGACCGGGGTGAAGCGGGTGACGGCGGGGGTGCTCGCCACGGCCATGCTCGTCACGCTCACCGCCACCACGGGCGCTTCCCAGGCTGCCGCACAATCCGACCCTCGAGCGGCGCGGTCCGACGCGTTAGGCGTGGCGCTGTTCGGGGCGTCGCCCGGGACGTCGGGGGTCTCGCTGCCCTCGTCCGGCGGCTCCGCCGCCGAGGCGCCGCCCCGGGTCGACTGCCGCCGCGTCAAGTGCGTGGCCCTGACCTTCGACGACGGTCCCGGCCGCTACACCGACACCCTGCTGCGCCACCTCGCGAAATATCAGGCCCGCGCCACGTTCTTCGTCGTGGGCAGCAACGTCGTGACGTACCCCCGCGTGCTGCGCCGCACCGTCGCGGCAGGGCACGAGATCGGCAACCACACCTGGTCGCACCCCCTCCTGACGAGGCTGCCCGCCTCCCGGGTGCGCTCCCAGATCGCCCGCACCGACCGTGCGGTCAAGGCGGTCGCCGGCGTCGTGCCCCACCTGGTCCGCCCGCCGTACGGGGCGTTCAACAGGGCCGTGCGCAGGCAGATCTCGCGCCCTCTCGTGCTGTGGAGCGTGGACACCCTGGACTGGCGCTACCGCAACAGCGCCACGGTGGCCCGCAGGGCGCTCAGGTCGGTACGGCCGGGCAGCATCATCCTGTTCCACGACATCCACCGCACGACGGTGGGGGCCATGCCGCGCGTGCTGAAGACCCTGGCCCAGCGCGGCTACCACTTCGTCACCGTCACCGAGCTGTTCGGCGGCCGCCCACCGCACGTCGCCTTCCGCGCCGCCCCGCCGAAGAAATCCTGATTCTGAACCCTTCTCGCGTTCCCGGCGTATCTCCCGGTGTCAGCGGTGATCGCGCGTGAACGCCGAGCAGAAAGGATCGCGACACCGGCAGCAGGGACACCGCGCGGGCCGGCCGGGCTGCCGGCCCGCACGGGCTGCGACACCCGAGGGCGGTTACCTGGAGGTGGTAATCCTGGCACCACCTCCTGGGCCGGCGAGCAGGCCGGCGACCGCCAGGGCGGGCTCCGGGTGGCCGGCCAGGAGGGCGGTCACCTCCCGATGGCCGGGCCAGGCGGCCGCCGGGGCCTGCCACGAGCCCTCGCACCCGAGCAGCCCCGCCACCGCGTCGCACGCCGCCGGATGCCCCATGAGCAGCTCGGCCACCGGCCCCGAAGCCACCGGTGCGGCGGCGGGCGCGGGCGCGGCGGGGCGGGCCGACCAGGGCGGCACCCAGCTGTCCACCGCGCCCAGCGTGCCGGGGAACGTGCGCCCCGCCTCGCGTACGAGCACCGGCACCAGCTCCCCCGCCTGGTCGCGCAGCGCCGTGATCAGCTTGGGCAGCCAGGGCAGCAGCACGCGGTCGGGCAGCCGCCCGAACGCCTTCGAGACGACCTCCACCACGAACCCCGACAGGGCCGGAACGGGCTCCATGGCCTGCACGAACCCGATGATGTACTGCGGGAACGACGGCACCACCAGCGGGTTGGCCAGCAGTTCGTCGCACCGCTCCCGCAGCTCGGCGTGGGACAGCAGCCCGAGCTGGGAGCGCGCCGCCCACAGCAGCGCGACCTTGGCCGGCGACTCGGGGTGGGACTGCTGCACGGCCAGCTCCAGCTGGGCCCGGTCGCAGCCGAGCGAGATCGCGAGGCTCTCCATCGAGAACAGGAAGCCCAGCATGGCGGCGACCTGCCGTACCCCGGTGTCGTCGTCGACGAAGGCGGTCGGCAGCAGCGTGCAGTAATGCGCGTATCCGGAGGTCGCGAACTCCTCGCACCAGCCGGGCAGCTCCGGCTCGTGGGCGCGGTAGTACGCCATCAGCCGCCGGATCCTGCGCAGCACCTCGGGCGCGTCGTCCACGCTCCGTTCGGAGGCGAGCAGCTCCACCGCCCGTGCCCCCAGCTCGTCGGCGAAGCGCCGGCTGCCGAGGAAGACGACCGCGTCCTCGACCGCCGCCAGCGCGACGGCCGCGGTGGCCTTCGGGTCCCACACGGAACGGCGCAGCCGCTGCTCCACCACCTGCTCGATGGTGACGCCCTCGTAGCCCAGCTCGATGATCGAGCGCTGGTGCTTGCCGAACGCCAGGTCCCAGCTCTCCTGGATGGAGCGCTCCCCCAGCCCGCGCTGGCCCATGATGGGGCGTACGGCATCCGAGGGCAGCAGGTAGCGCAGCTTCCACAGCAGGTCGGAGCAGGGCCTCAGCTCGGGGTTGGCGTTGAGGTCGAGCAGCGCCCGCTGGATCGTGCGTTTCTCCAGGTCGAGCCCGAGCGGCGCGAGCCGGTCGTAGACGTCGCGGGCCAGCGGCGGCATCGCGTCGTAGCCGACCTCGCCCACGCGGTCGCCGCCGAGCAGGATCTCGCACAGCCGCCGCACGTCGCGGCGGCCCGGCATGACGTCCTTCTCTATGCACGTGACGGCCGCGTCCTGGAAGTCGTACGGGGTGGGCCTGGCCCGGTTGCGCATGCCGGCCAGCAGGATCGACGTCTCGAAGACGGCGATGGCGTCGGCGGTGCTGGACAGGTAGCCGTTGCGGCGGGCCAGCCGGACGATGTCGACGCTCCAGCCCAGCAGCTCGGCCTCGTCCAGCTCGTCGAGCGCGGGCGGCCTCGACAGGAACCCGGTCAGCCGGTCGGTCACCTCGGCCGGAGCGACGGGCTCGGGCAGCTTGGCGGCGCGCTTGCGCGCGCCCTTCTGCCCGGCCAGCTGGAACGGGGTCAGCTTGCTCCGGGTCAGCGACTTGGCCCACGTCGCCGCCGCGATCGACACCGAGCCGGAGGCGAGCCCGAACTGGGCCTCGATGGCCGAGTGGCTGGACGGGATGAGGCCGTACAGCCATTTCGTGCCGGTGCGCGGGCTGATCTCGAAGGTCGCCGTGGACCGCACCCCGAACTGCTCGACGCGGCTGGCGGCGTGGAAGGCGCCGCACACGTACAGGCAGTCGGCGGGGTCGGCCCCGGACGCGGCCAGGTGCTCGCGCATCCTGGTCCACATGTAGCGCTCGCGGTCCTCGTCCACGGACAGCCGGCCGCCGTCGCGGTCGAGGCGGCGGAACAGGCTGCCGATCAGCACCATGACCTGGCGGTAGGTGTCGTAGTCCGCCCCGGCGAGCGGCTGCTCGACGTACTGGTCCCACCACTCCGACCAGTGGCGCACCTTGCCGTGGTGGAGCAGGTGCTCCTCCAGCTCGGCGAAGCGGGGGCGCAGGTCGCCGATCTCGACGCCCACCGCGTCGCCGTGCAGGCCGGACTCCTCGGCCTGCTCCTTCTTGTCCGGCTCCTCCTTCGGGGCCCACTGGAAGACGTGGTCGGTGGACCTGTCGACCAGCACCAGCTCGACGCCCGGGGTCTCCAGCGCGTACGAGATGGCCTGGTACTCGGCGGACGCCTCCGTGATGGGCGCCACCACGCTGAGCGGCGCCCACGTCGGGGGAAAGCCGTCGATGTCGGTCGCGAACGCCTGCACCGCCACCGGCAGCCGGCAGTTGCGCAGCTCGGTCAGCAGCGGCTGCAGGTCCTCGCAGAGCTCCAGGTAGATGACCTTCGGCTGCTTCTCCCGCAGCCTGCGCACCATGGCCAGCGCCGAGGCCGGCGAGTGGTGGCAGACGGGGAAGATCTCCAGCTCCTCGCGCAGCGCCCGGTCCACGTCGTCCACCAGCCCGGACAGGATGTCGGAGACGGTCACAGGACTGCCCGAGAACGCGGCGGCGGCGTCGAGGAGCTGCTCGCGGAGCGAGGCGAAGGGGCTCGGCTGTCCGGTCATGAGAGCGTGGCGATGGCCTCGCGGCCGCCCTCGAGGAACTCCGGCCACTCCCCGCCGTCCTTCTTGCTGCGGGGCTCGACGACGCCGTGCCAGTACTTGTTCAGGATCGCGAGATCCTCGGGGCTGCGCCTGGCCAGCGAGCCGACCAGGGAGCTCGCGAGGGTCTGCGCGCGCAGCGTGCGGTCGCCGAAGAAGTTGCTGTGCAGGATGGCGTCCTCCAGCACGCCGATCTGCTCGGCCGTGGACAGGGCCGACTCCAGCTTCTCGTCGTCGCTGGTGGCCGACGCGGCGGCCGAACGCAGGTCGGCGAAGCTCTGCAGCAGGATGTCCAGCAGCGTGGGCGGGACGTCCAGCTCGATCCGGTGCCTGCGCAGCAGCTCCTCGGTGCGGAAGCGGACGATCTCGGCCTCGCTCTTCTTGTTCGTCACGACGGGGATGCGGACGAAGTTGAAGCGGCGCTTGAGCGCGGACGACAGGTCGTTGACGCCCCGGTCGCGGCTGTTGGCGGTGGCGATGATGGAGAAGCCGGGCTGGGCGAAGACGATGTTGTCGTCGTCGAGCTCGGGGATGGAGACGTACTTCTCCGACAGGATCGAGATGAGCGCGTCCTGCACGTCGCTGGTCGAGCGGGTCAGCTCCTCGAAGCGGCCGATCACGCCCGTCTCCATCGCCGTCATGATCGGCGAGGGGATCATCGACTCGCGGGACTGGCCCTTGGCGATGACCATGGAGACGTTCCATGAGTATTTGATGTGGTCCTCGGTCGTGCCCGCCGTGCCCTGGACCACGAGCGTGGAGTTGCGGCAGATGGCGGCGGCCAGCAGCTCGGCCAGCCAGCTCTTGCCGGTGCCCGGGTCGCCGATCAGCAGCAAGCCCCGGTCGGAGGCCAGGGTCACGATGCTGCGCTCGACGAAGCTGCGGTCACCGAACCACTTCTGCGGGATCTCCCTGTCGATGCCGTCGGAGCGTTCGGAGCCGAGGATGAACAGCCGGATCATGCGAGGGCTCAGCCGCCACGAGAACGGCTTGGGGCTGTCGTCGATCGACTCCAGGTAGTCGAGCTCCTCGGCGTACTTCACCTCTGCGGGGGCGCGCAGCATGTCGTCACTCATCAGGGGGTCTCCTAAGCGAGGAAGTTCTTGAGCTCGAAGACGAGCTTGCGGATGTGGCCTGAGATCACCGGGGTGCCCAGGTCCTTGAATTTCTTGCGGAACCACGGGTCCACGCTCTCCTGGCCCGAGCTGTTGACCGAGCCGACAGGGATGAACTTCACCCCCGAGCGGTAGACCGCCTCGATGCCGTTGTAGAGGGGCTGCGAACGGTCGAACTCGTAGAAGTCGGAGATCCAGACCATCACGGTGTTACGCGGATCGCTGATCTTCGGGCGGGCCATGGCCATCGCGACCGGGCCGTCGTTGCCGCCGCCGAGGTTGGTGCGGAGCAGCACCTCGAACGGGTCGTGCACCCACGGGGTCAGGTCGATCGCCCGGGTGTCGTACGCGATGAGGTGCACGTCGACCTTCGGCAGCCCGGCGAAGATCGACGCCAGGATGGTGCAGTTGACCATCGAGTCCACCATGGAGCCCGACTGGTCGACGACCACGATCATGCGGGCCGGGGTGGTGCGGCGGGCGGTCTGCCGGTAGTAGAGCCGGTCGACGTAGAGGCGCTGGTCCTCCGGGCTCCAGTTGGTGAGGTTCTTCCAGATGGTCCGCTCGATGTCGAGGTTGCGGAAGACCCTCTTCGGCGGCACCGACCGGTCGATGACGCCCGCGCTGGACTGCTCCACCTGGGTACGCAGCACCTCGGCGACCTCGTCCACGTATCTGCGGATCAGCGCCTTGGCGTTGGCCAGCGCGACGCCCGACAGATTGGACTTGTCGCGCAGCAGCTGCTCGATGAGCGACATGCTGGGGGTGAGCTGCTTGGCCAGCACCGGGTCGGCCAGCACCTCGCGCAGGTGCATGCGCTTGACCAGGTCGCCCTCCAGCCCGGCGAGCACCCCTGCCAGCTCTTCGTTGCCCGGACTGTGCCGAAGCCCGCCCGGCCCGCAGCCCATGCCGCGCTCGAACCAGCCGGCGTCCTGCTTCCACGCCTCCAGCTGGCCCGCGGTGACGTTGCCGGAGCCCGTGGCGAACACGTTGAGCAGCAGCTTGGAGACCAGGGCCGCGCGGCGGACCTCGTCTCCCTCCTCGTGGTCCTGCTCCGCCATCAGGCCCTCGAACTCGGCGGCCAGGTCGGGGAAGCGCTGCACGAGGTTGTCGACCGAGATGCCGGGGTCGAGCAGGGCAGGCGGGAGGCCGAGGTCGTCGACGATGGCCACGCTCGCCCGCTCAAGGGCCGGCTGCTCGTCGGGGCCGAACAGGCGGGCCAGCAGGCGCCAGTAGAGCACCTGGCGCCGCGTCTCGTCCGAAGTGGTCCCGTCCGAAGTGGTCCCGTCCGAAGTGGTCTGAGAATCGGTCATTTGCGCAACAACCGCCCCGCTCGCTCGCGTAGCACGGCGACCACGTCGCCGGCCTTGGCCTCGGCCTTGACGACCTTGGGGTCGGTGGGGCCCATGGCCCAGTCGCCGGTGTGCGCGGTGACGGGCTTCTTCTTGACCGTGGCCTGGACGGCGAGGGGCTGCAGGAGCCACTGCCCGCCGTCCCAGCGCATCAGGCCGATGCACGCGGAGGAGGCCGACACCAGCTCGGGCGTGAGCGGCCCGCAGGACGGCAGCCGGTCGAGGGCGACCGGGAGCGTGTTGCCGCCCAGGTCGAGCGTCCGGCCGTCGATCGTGTAGCCCTCGAGGAACACGGGCTCCGCGATGCGTACGGGATGGCGGTCGAGGGGCGGGGTCGGCGGCGCCTCGGCCGTGGCGAGCTGGAGCCGGGCGGTCGCGAACGGGTCGGCCGCCTCGCCGGCCTGCGCGCGGTCGTCGTGCCACACCAGGTCGCCGCCCGGGAGCAGCGGCAGGTCGGTGACCTCCAGGCTGAGGTGTCCGGCGAGCGCGCCCATGAGCACCGGATGATCGCTCAGCAGCCGCCACACGGAGGGGCCGGAGATCGTGTCCACCTTCGCGGCCGCGACGCTCGTGCGTACCAGCTGGGAAGGGGCGCCGCCGGCGGGCTCGAGGATGCCGTGGACCTGCACGCGTATCACGGTGGCGTGCTCGTGGACGTCGGCGCCCAGGATCAGCAGCCGCCCCGAGACCGGCTCGGCGGCGCCGTGCCATGCACTCTTCTGGGCTCCCTGCTGGGACAGCAGGAGGGCGCGCGTCCACAGATCGCCCCACCTGCGGGCGGGGACCACGTCCATCGTGGCGACCGGGCACGACGCCCGCAGCTCCGCCGCGAGGCCGTCGAGCAGCACCGCCAGCCCGCGCAGCTCGGGCACGGCGAGCAGCGCCTCGATCGCCTGGTCGGAGGAGGAGACGAGGTCGTGGTCGACGCCGCGCCAGCCGGTGATGGCCAGCTCGCGCAGCCAGCCCCGGCACCCGGCCGGCACGCTCCCCGGCTCGCCCGCGCTCTCCCCAGCCCCACCGGCCCGGCTCTCCGGCCCGCCCGCGTCTTCCGCGGCCGCCCAGGCCCCGCGGGCGCGGCCCAGCGCCGTGTCGAGCCGGGCGAGCAGGGCGTCGTGCACCGCGCCGTCGAGCGCGGCCCGCCCACCGGCCAGCGCCGCGAGGTGCTCGTCGCCGATCGATCCCGCGGCCACTTTCTCCGCTGCCTCGCCGAGCCGGTCGCCGAGCGGGCTCGCGGCCAGCGCGCCCGCCAGGGCGGCCAGCGCCGCGGACGCCTCCTCGCCGAGCCGGGCGAACCCGTGGGTCAGCGCGCCGTCGAACCCCGCCACCAGGTCGAGCGCCTCGCCGACCCCCGCGGGGGTGTCGCCGAGCAGCTCGCCGAGCTGTACGTCCAGCATCAGCGCACCGCCTTCCGTGCCTGGAGCACGTCCGCCTGCACCATCACGAGCCCGGGCATCAGCGCACCGCCTCCGTCGCCGGGAACCAGTGCAGCTCGGCCAGCGGCTCCGTGCTGGCGGGCACCTCGAGGTAGGCGAGGTGGCGCAGGAACCGGCTGAACACCACGGCCGCGGGGGTGCGCTCGACCGGCCCGTTGACGGAGGACATCAGGAACTGCCCCTCCGGCACCTCGACCCCCAGGTAACGGGCCACCCGGTCGAGTCCGTACTGCAGGACCGCCTCGTCGGCCAGTTGGTGAATGTGCTTGCAGGCGTAGCCGTGCAGCGCGCCGCACGGCCGGTTGTTGTTGGTGCTGCAGCTCAGCGCGTGGGTGCCGGCGGTGATCGACGAGACGTAGACCCGCTCGATGTCGGACCCGCTCGACACGACCCCCTGCAACCGCCCGTCGGCCAGCTCGACGAAGGGCACCTTCGCCAGCTTGCGCGGCTTGACCGGCGGCACCACTTGCACGATGCTGCGCTGCTCCCACGCGGCTCTGTCCGCGTCCACGACCTCAGAACCTCCCGCCCGGCCGGCTCGCGAGCGCAGGCGGAAGTGCCCGCGCCGGCGCGACCGGCTGATCAATTGATCCGGGAACTTACCCGACCTGACCGACAGAACGGGGGCCAAATGATCAAAGCGCGAGGTGGTCCCGCTGTCTCCATCACGTGGGCCCGGAACCACTCCCCCAGCCCGCCGTGACTCCATGATCAGCGCGCTCGGTCCGCATTTCACGCATTGACGCCTTCGCAGGCGGAGGCTAACGTCGTCTCATATCTTAAAGGAAACTTTACTAATAGTTTCCTGGCATCCCACCCCCCATCCACCCTCCCCCCAACCGGATGTCGGAGAGCCATGAGACACCGCACCCTGAGCAAGATCCTGGTGGCGTTGCTGCTGCCCCTCACCGCCGTGGCGGTCGCCCCGCCACCGGTCTCGGCCTCGGCGTACGTCGCGGCGGCCGCGTGGGCGCCCTGGACGGCGTACACGGCCGGCACGCACGTCACGTACAACGGCGTCGAGTACGAGTGCATCCAGAGCCACACCTCCCAGCCCGGCTGGGAGCCCCCGAACGTCCCCGCCCTCTGGAAGCCCGCGACCGGCGGCGGCACGGACACCACCCCGCCCTCCGTCCCCGGCAACCTGCGCTCGACCGGCGTGAGCAGCAGCAGCGTCTCCCTCGCCTGGGACGCCGCCACCGACAACGTCGCCGTCACCGGCTACGAGCTCTACCGAGGCGGCACCCTCATCACCACCGTCACCGGCACCACCCACACCGACACCGGGCTGAGCGCCAACACCGCCTACACCTACACCGTCCGCGCCCGCGACGCCGCCGGCAACCGCTCCGCCACCAGCAACGCCATCACTGCCACCACGACGGGCGGCGGCGGCACGGACACCACCCCGCCCTCGGTCCCGGCCAACGTCCGCTCGACCGGCGTGAGCAGCAGCAGCGTCTCCCTCGCCTGGGACGCCGCCACCGACAACGTCGCCGTCACCGGCTACGAGCTCTACCGAGGCGGCACCCTCATCACCACCGTCACCGGCACCACCCACACCGACACCGGACTGAGCGCCAACACCGCCTACACCTACACCGTCCGCGCCCGCGACGCCGCCGGCAACCGCTCCGCCACCAGCAACGCCATCACTGCCACCACGACGGGCGGCAGCGGAGGCGGCGGGAACAAGGTGCTCGGCTACTTCGTGCAGTGGGGCGTCTACCAGCGCGGCTACCACGTCAAGAACATCGACACGAGCGGCTCGGCCGCCAAGCTGACCCACATCAACTACGCGTTCGGAAACGTGCAGAACGGCCAGTGCACGATCGGCGACAGCTACGCCGACTACGACCGCTTCTACCAGGCGAGCGAGAGCGTGGACGGCGTGGCCGACACGTGGGACACCGGCGCGCTGCGCGGCAGCTTCAACCAGCTGCGCAAGCTCAAGAAGAAGTACCCGAAGCTGAAGGTGCTCTTCTCCTTCGGCGGCTGGACCTGGTCCGGCGGCTTCACCCAGGCCGCGCAGAACCCGGCCGCGTTCGCCGACTCCTGCTACAAGCTGGTCGAGGACCCGCGCTGGGCGGACGTGTTCGACGGCATCGACATCGACTGGGAGTACCCGAACGCCTGCGGCCTCACCTGCGACACCAGCGGCCCGGCCGCGTTCAGGAACGTCATGTCGGCGCTGCGCTCGCGCTTCGGCTCCGGCAACCTGGTCACGGCGGCCATCACCGCCGACGGCACCAACGGCGGCAAGATCGACGCAGCCGACTACGCCGGTGCCGCGCAGTACGTCGACTGGTACAACGTCATGACGTACGACTACTTCGGCGCCTTCGCACCGCAGGGCCCGACCGCCCCGCACTCGCCGCTCACCTCCTACTCCGGGATCCCGACCCCGGGCTTCTACTCCGACGCCGCGATCCAGAAGCTCAAGAGCAAGGGCGTGCCGTCGAGCAAGCTGCTGCTCGGCATCGGCTTCTACGGCCGCGGCTGGACCGGGGTCACGCAGGCCGGGCCGGGCGGCACGGCCACGGGAGCGGCGCCGGGCACGTACGAGCAGGGCATCGAGGACTACAAGGTGCTCAAGACCCGCTGCCCGGCCACCGGCACGGTCGCGGGCACGGCGTACGCGTACTGCGGCGGCCAGTGGTGGAGCTATGACACGCCGAGCACGATCGGCGGCAAGATGAGCTACTCGAAGAGCCAGAGCCTCGGCGGCGCGTTCTTCTGGGAGCTCAGCGGCGACACCACCAACGGCGAGCTGATCACGGCCATGAGGAACGGCCTGGGCTGACCCGCCACGGCGGGCCCCTCAACCGGGGCCCGCCACAGGGGCGGTCAGCGGGCTGCGGTTCCGCCCCGCTCACCTGCTTCGGCGCTCAGCCGGGCCGCGGTTCGGCCCGCTCATATGCTTCGGCGGTCAGCGGGCCGCGGTCAGCTCGCTCACCTGCTCGGCCGTCAGCTCCACGGTGGAGGCGGCCAGGTTCTCCTCCAGGTGGGCCACCGTGGAGGTGCCGGGAATCGGCATCGCCACCGGCGAACGGGCAAGCAGCCAGGCCAGGCTGACCTGCGCGGACGTAGCGCCAACGACCTTGGCGACGTGGTCGACGGGGCTGCCGGGGGCCGCCAGCGCGCCCTTGGCGATGGGGCTGTAGGGGATGAACCCGATCCCCTGCTCCTCGCAGTGCTCCAGCACGTTCTCGGAGAAGCGGTTGGTGAGGTTGTAGCGGTTCTGCACGGTGACGATCTCGACGATTCGCCGCGCCCGCTCCAGTTCCTCCACGCTCACCTCCGACAGGCCGACACTGCCGATCTTGCCTTCGTCCTGGAGCTCCTTGAGCTCGCCGAGCTGCTCCTCCAGCGGCACCTCCGGGTCGATGCGGTGCAGCTGGAGCAGGTCGATCCGCTCCAGACCGAGCCGGCGCAGGCTCATCTCAACCTCCTGCCGCAGGTACGCGGGCCGGCCCACGACCACCCACTTGCCCGGCCCCGGACGTACGAACCCGGCCTTGGTCGCGATCAGGAGCTGCTCGGGGTACGGATGCAGCGCCTCCCGGATGATCTCCTCGCTGACGTACGGCCCGTACGAATCGGCGGTGTCGATGAAGTCGACGCCCAGCTCGACGGCCCGGCGCAGCACCCGGACGGCCTCGTCGCGGTCGCGGGGCGGCCCCCAGACGCCGGGCCCGGTGAGACTCATGGCGCCGAAGCCGAGGCGGTGAACGCTCTTGCCACCGATGGTGAACGTACCGGTGGACTGGAGCTCAATGGACATGCGGAACACTCCGTCAGACGTCGAACCTTCACTTCCGTACCAGCATGACGGATACGTCCGCGACGATCACGGCGCGGGCTTGGGATCGCTCTCGTCGCCCGCCGCCAGGTTGGTGCCGAAGTACCGGATCTGCCACGCGCCCCCGTTCTCCGCCCCCGTGCGCACCTCGAAGCGGCCCCTGCGGATGATGGGACTGTCCCTGGTCAGGGTGCTCTTGTTGACCGAGTTGAACGCGCCGGACGGCGCGCCCGGCTTGCGGTAGAAGACCCAGATCCGCTGGTTGCCCAGCCACTGCCAGGCGGAGACCGGCTTGCCGCGCAGTCGTCCCGTGTGGACGGTGTCGCCGCCCGACCGCCGCACCCGGTAGTCGACGATCTCCGTGTCGTACTTCTGCTCGGCCAGCGCCTCCACGAACACCGTAGCGCTCACCACGCCGATCACGTCGGGCGTGCTGCGGACCTCGGCCCGCCAGTCGCCGCTCTCCATGACGGGGGCCTCGGTGCCGAACCGGCCGAGGTCGTCGGTGACCGCCTCCCCGAGCTCCCGCCACCCGCACGTCTCCTGCTCGTGGAACGCGATCACCACGGCCAGGCCCCCGGCCGGTACGGAGGCGCTGCCCTTGACCAGCTCGAGCCGGCCGGTGAGCCGTACCAGGTCGCCCCTGGCGGCCTGGCGGGGCTGGGCGTCGAAGTCCACGAACCGCGCCTCGGCCTTGGCGCCGCGCCGTTCGACGTCGAAGTCCTGGACGGCCACCGCCCGCCCGGCGCGCGCCTCGACGTGCCACCCTCCCTCCTGGTCCCCCGGCTGGAGCGGGTGCGTGGCCCGCCAGTTGCAGGGCGGCGGCTGGGCGGTGAAGTCGAGCGGTACGCGTATTCCGCCCGGGCTCACGACCCATCCGCGGAGCCGGGTGGCGTTCTCGGTGGACGCCTCGACGGTGATCTCGACCGGGGCGGTGTCCAGGACGGCTGGCTGGGGTGTCACCTGGAGGGCGAGGATGTCGGGGGTGGGCTGCATGTCGTCTCCTGTCAGCAGATCGGGCGGTAGGGCGCGCCGGGGATGAGCCGGTCCCAGTCGCTCCTGGAGAGCGGCCGGCCGGCCCGGGCGCACAGCGCGGCGGCCACGTTCGCGAAGGCGGCCGGATGGTCGCCGAGCGTGCCGTCCGTACGCAGCGTGCGCAGGTCGCCGGCGTCGAAGGCCAGCGCGACCACCTCGCCGGCCGGGTACACGACAGGCGGGCCGAGCGGCGCGCGTTCGGCGACGTCCCAGAGCTGGACGCGGTGCGAGCCGCCCAACGCCAGCGTCCGTCCGTCAGGCGCGAACGCCAGCAGGTCCACCGCCTCGAACCCCTTGACCGGCAGGCGGGCCAGCAGGCGTCGGTCGGCGGCGGTCCAGAGCGTCACCCCGGTGGCCAGGGCGCCGGTGGCGATGACCGTGCCGTCCGGGCTGTAGGCGACGGCCCGTACGCCGTCCGCGCTTTCCCCGAACGGCCGGGCGACGGCCGCCGGCGAGTCCAGCGACGCGAGCGCGCCGTCCGCGCCGTTCACCGCCAGCTCGCGGCCGTCGGGGCGGAAGACCATGCCGGAGCCGCCGGGTACGGTCAGCGTGCGCGTTCTGACCCCGCGGCGGACGTCCCAGAGCTGGACGTCTCGCCAGTTGCTCGCGGGCGGGGTGACGGTCTCCTGGAACGGTGCCACCGCCAGCGCCGTGCCGTCGGGGCCGAACGCGAGCCCGCCCACCTCGGTCGCGCCCTTGACCGGGATCGTCCGCTCCCTCCTGCCCGTGGCGAGGTCCCAGAGCGACACCCGCGCGGGATCGGCGGTCCCGACGGCCAGGAGGACGCCGTCGGGGCTCAGCGCCATGGCGGTCGGGGTGACCGGCAAGGTCGCCAGCCTCTCCAGGGTGGCCAGGTGCCAGGCTTCCGCCTTCGGGCGCGTCACGATCACCGTCCGCCGCGCCGGGTCGATCAGCCCGGACTGGACCCCGGCCGCCAGGGTGCGCGGGCGGGTGAGGTCCGCGATGTCGAGGGTCGCGACGGTGCCGTCGAGCAGGCCGAAGGCGAGCGTGCCGTCGCCCAGCCGCAGCCCGCGCACGAGCTCACCGACCGGGTAGGAGAGCAGCCGCACACCGGCCGGTCCGGGCTCGCCGGCTGCGCCGAGGGAGGACGGGCGTCCACCGACCGGCCCCGGCCCCGCATTCGCGCCGGCCGTCCACAGGCCGATGGTGGCGCCGTCGTAGGCGGCCAGGAAGCGGCCGTCCTGGCTGAAGCGCAGCTCGCGGGCCTCGACCCCCTTCAATGTGGGCCCGCGCCACCGCCGCGCGTCGAGGTCCCAGAAGCGGACGCCGCCGCCCGTCCGCACCGCCAGCTCACGCCGGACCGGGTTGAACGCGACCGCCTCGCCGGGCAGCCGGGCCAGGACGCCCTGCCAGTCGCGCAGCTCGTACCGGCCGCCGGGCAGCAGCGCGGCCATCAGCGCGTCGTCGGCGGAGAACGCGACCTCCCGGGCGTCCCCGACGTCCAGCGGGCGCTGGCTGGTGAGGTCCCACACGCGGGCGCGGCCCTCGGGTGTGATGGCGGCCAGCAGCAGGCGCCTCGGGCTGAACGCCACCTCCCGCGCCACCTCCCCGAGCTCGGCGATCCGCACCCCGCGCTCGGTGTCCCACACGGAGACGGACCGCTCGCCCGCCACGGCCAGCCGACGGCCGTCGGCGCTGAGCGCGATCGCGTTCACCGATCCACTCACGCCGTCGGAGGCACGGACGGGTCTGTTCATGCGCTCGTTCACTGCGCCGCTCACGCCGTCGAAGGCGCGGACGGGCCGCCCGGCGGCCACGTCCCACAGCGTGAACCGGCCGCCGTCCACCACGGCCAGCCGTGTGCCGTCGGCGCTGAGGTCGAAGCGGGCCGAGCCTGAGACGGGAGCGGGCCGGAAGGCGGAGCGTGCGCGCTGGGCCAGCGAGGCGTGCATGGCGGCCCGCGCCTCGGTCACGGGCGCGATCCGCCACGCGGCCACGCTCAGCAGCAGCGCCGTCAGCGGGTCCCTGGCCCGCGTCCGGTCCGCCAGCGCGGCCACCTGCCTGGCGACCGAGGTGTCCCGCTGGCGCGTGCCCAGCACGTTCTGTACGACCACGACGCCCACCGCCGCCAGCAGCACCGCGACCAGCGCGGCGATCGTGCCCCTGACGCGCCTGCGCCGCCTGGCCAGGTCACGGGTACGTTCCTGGGACGCGTCCAGGAACGCCTGCTCGAGCCGGTTCGGCTGGAGCAGCACGCGTCCGTTCGTGGCCCACTCGACGGTCCGGTCCAGGATCGTGCCACGGAAGAGGTCGTCGGGCCGGCGGCCGTTCGCGTGCCAGGTGGTGGCGGCGCGGTTCAGCGCGTGGTGGACGGTCAGCCCCTCGCGATCCGATTCCACCCAGCCCTGGAGGCGCGGCCAGGCCCTCAGCAGTGCCGCCGCGGCCAGCGTGATGGACTCGCCCTCGCCGACGAGCAGCCCCGCGTCGGTGAACGCGCGCAGCACCCGTTCCACGCCGGCCGGGTCCCCTGCCTCATCGATGAGCTGACGGGTGGTGGCCTCCCGCAGCGCGGTCTCGGCGCGCTCGTCCGAGAGGACCATACGGAGCAGGGCCGGAGGTACGAGCGCCTGGTCCTCGGGGCTGAGGGAGCCGTAGACGTCCTCGGCGAGTTCGGCGGGCGACGGCGTGACCAGCCCGGCAGGCGGCCGGACCTCCCGCGCGGCCCGACTGCCGGTGCTGAGCAACCCGGCGAGCCCGCCCTCCCCGCCGACCAACCCGCCTGCCGCTCCGGCCAACCCGGCGAACCGGCCCTCCCCGCCGGCCAACCCGGCGAGCCCGCTCTCCCGGCCCTCCGGGTCGGGGCGGTCGGCGCGCGTGGCGATCAGGTCGATCAGCAGGGAGCGCGCCGTCGGCCGGTCCGCCGCGTCCAGCGACATCGCCTCCGTGACCAGCCGCCGCAGCGGCTCCGCCAGCACCGTGAAGTCCGGCCGCGTGCTCGCCACCTGGTACCGGAGGAGCGCGAGGTCGCCGGAGAACGGCGGCCGCCCGGTGGCCGCGTACAGCATCACCGCGCCCCACGCCCACACGTCCACGGCGGCCCCGCCGCGCCGCCCGGCCAGCCGCTCGGGCGCCATGTACGGCGGCGTGCCCGCCGCGAACCCGCCCTCGGTCGTCTGCGACATCTCCCCCGTCCTGGCCAGCCCGAAGTCGATCACGCGTAGCCCGTCCGGCCCGAGCAGCACGTTGCCCGGCTTCAGGTCCCGGTGCACGACGTCCGCGTCGTGGATCGCGGCCAGCGCCGTGGCCACCCCGACGGCCAGCCGGTGCAGCCTGCCGGCGTCGAACGGCCCCTGCTGCTCCACGGCCGCGCGCAGGCTGGGGCCCTCGATGTGCTCGCTCACGATGTACGGCCTGGGCCCGTCCAGCTCGGCGTCGATGATGCTGGCCGTGCAGAAGGCGGCCACCTTCCGCGCGGCGGTCACCTCCTTGACGAAGTCGGCCCGCGCCCCCCGGTGCTCCAGGAGGTCCGGGTGGACGACCTTGATCGCCACCCGCCGCCCGGCGTCGTCGTACGCGTCGTACACAACCCCTTGCCCGCCCGCGCCCAGCCGGCCCGCCAGCCAGTACTCGCCCAGCTGCGCCGGATCGCCCGGCAGAAGAGGCGTCACGGGCACCCAAGCTAGCCATCGGCCGGCCCCGCGCGCCTCCGGGAGCGCCCTAGGGAAAACCCGAGTCGAGGGGTTGATCCGGCACCCGACCGATGACTACGGTGTTAAACGATTAACATTCAAACCGGGAACAGCCCAGCTGATAGCAGGTTATTCGATTAACATGAGGCCGACAGCGCGACAAGTGGCCGAGCTGGCGAACGTCTCGGTGGCGACCGTCTCCTACGTGCTCAGCGGCCGGGACCGCCCCGTCGCCGCCGAGACCAGGCAGCGGGTGCTCGAGGCCGCCAGACAGCTCGGCTACACCCCCGACCAGGCCGCCAGGAGCCTGCGCAAGCGCCGCACCCAGCGCGTCTGCCTGGTGCTGAGCTCGCTCGGCGGCGTGCCGAGCGACGAGCGCCTGGCCACCGACCTGCACGAGATGGCCGACGCCCGCGGCTACTCCGTGGTGACGCTCGCCGTCTACTCCGAGGCCCGCGCGAAGGCCGCCGTCGAGGCGCTGCGCGGCGGGATCGCCGACGGCGCGCTGGTGAACGTCGTCGGCGACCACCTCACCCGCGAACTGCTCGCCGGGCTCGCCCCCACCGGGCTGCCGATGGTGGTGCTGAGCAACGAGAGCGGGCTCGAGGGCTGCGACCTCGTACGCACCCCCGAGGCCGAGGCGTGCGCGGAAGCGGTCGAGCACCTGCTGGCCCAGGGCAGGCGGCGCATCGCGTTCCTGGCGCACCGCCACGAGCTCTACCGCGACCGGCCCGCCGGACGGCTGCTCGGCTACACCTCGGTCCTGGACCGGCACGGCGTGACCGAGCGGATCATCACCTCGGGCGCGGACGACCGCGTGTCGGCCTACGAGACCGCCGCCGAGCTGCTGCGCTCGCCCGACCGCCCCGACGCGATCTTCGCGGCCTCCGACAGGGCGGCCATCAGCGCGATCTGGGCCGCCAGGGACGCCGGGCTGAGCGTGCCCGGCGACGTCGCGATCGTCGGCGTCGGCAACATCGACGAGGGTCTCATCAGCAATCCGCAGCTCAGCACCGTCGGCCCGCGCAGGCACGACCACATCGACGTCGTACGCCTGCTCTTCGACCGCCTCCAGGCCGAGCAGCCGCCGCCCGCCCGCGAGATCGTCCGCTCCTGGGCCTTCCTCCGGCGGGGCTCTTCCTAGCCCAAAACCCTCGTCACTCAGGAGTTGTCCTCTTGCGTCCGAACGTGATCGTGTTCTTCACCGACCAGCAGCGGTGGGACACCGTCGGCCCCTTCACCCCGAACCTCGACCGGATGGCCCGGCACGGCACGCAGGCCACGGTCGCGCTCACCCCGCAGCCGGTCTGCGCGCCCGCCCGTGCCGCCCTGCAGACGGGCCGCTACCCGACCACGGCCGGCGTCCACCGCAACGGCCTCGTCCTGCCGCCGGAGGAGCGCACGCTGGCACACCACTTCGGCGCGGCCGGCTACGCCACCGGCTACATCGGCAAGTGGCACCTGGGCGGCAGCGAGCCGGTGCCCGCCGGCCGGCGCGGCGGCTACCGGTCGTGGCTGGCGGCCAACGCCCTCGAGCACACGTCGGACGCGTACCGCACGATCGTGTACGACGAGGCGGACGAGCCCGTGCTCCTGCCCGGCTACCGCTCGGACGCGCTCGTGGACGCGGCCGTCCGGTTCGTCGCCGACCACCACGACGAGCCGTTCTTCCTCTTCCTGTCCTTCCTGGAGCCGCACCACCAGAACGAGGTCGACAACTACCCGGCGCCCGACGGGTACGAGGAGCGCCATCAGGGCCGCTGGATGCCCCCGGACCTGGCCGCGCTCCCCGGCACGGCCCACCAGCACATGGGCGGCTATCTGGGGCAGGTCAAGCGCCTGGACGAGGGGCTCGGGCGGCTGCTCGACGCGCTGCGCAGCATGGACCTGCTGGACGACACGATCGTGGCGTACACCTCCGACCACGGCAACCACTTCAAGACCCGCAACGGCGAGTACAAGCGCTCCTGCCACGACGCCTCCCTCCGCGTGCCCCTGGCCCTGCGCGGCCCCGGCTTCGACGGCGGCGGCGCCGTCACCCGCCCGGTCAGCACGCTGGACCTGCCGCCCACGCTCCTGGAGGCCGCGGGGCTGCCGGTCCCCGACGCGATGCAGGGACGCTCGTTCCTGCCGCTGGTGCGCGACCCGCGCGCCGACTGGCCGGAGGAGGTGTTCTTCCAGGTCAGCGAGTCGGAGGTGGGGCGCGGGATCCGTACGTCGCGGTGGAAGTACTACGCGGTCGCCGAGGACGCCCACCCGTGGGACGACCCCGCCGCTCCCGTCTATCGCGAGCAGGCGCTGTACGACCTGGAGAACGACCCGTACGAGCTGGTCAACCTGGCGGGATTCCCGTCGCACGCGGAGGTGGCGGCCCGGCTGCGGGAGCGGCTCGTACGGCGGATCGTGCAGGCGGGCGAGGCGGAGCCGGTCGTCGAGCCCGCGCTCGAGCGGCCCTCCCCTCACCAGGCGATGACCGATCCGGAGGTCCGCCTGCGCGGCCCGAAACCGGCCCGCTTCGGCCACCAGCGCCCGTAGCGGGCGAACCGCTCCCTGGCGGAAAACTCTGTACGATCTACTCTGTAGGTCATACAGAGTTACGGGGGACACATGTCACAGATTCCGCCCGTCATGGCGCGGATGTGGGGGCGCGAGCCGGCCCCGCGCCGAGGCCCGCGGCCACGCCTCGACCTGGGGACCATCACGGCGGCGGCCATCGCGATCGCGGACGCCGAAGGGCTGGCCGGCGTCTCCATGAGCAGCGTCGCCGTCCGGGTCGGCGTCGCGCCGATGACGCTGTACCGGTACGTCGGCAGCAAGGAAGAGCTCCTGACCGTCATGTGCGACGGCGCCCTCCCCGCCCCGCCCGAGCTAGGCGACCTGGCCTGGCGTGCCTACCTGGCCGCGTGGACCAGGGCCAACCGCGACTTCCTGCTGGGCCGCCCGTGGCTGCTGTCCCTCCCGTACCTCACCCCGCCCATGGGGCCGCGGCGGCTGTCCTGGCTCGAGCGCGTCCTGGACGCGCTCGCCGGCACTTCGCTCGGCACCGGGGAGAAGTTCAACGTCGCCACCACGCTCTCCGGCTACGCGCTGACCTCCGCCACGACGATCGCCGGCATGCTGGAGCCCGAGCCCGGTGACCCCGTCGTGCATCCGTCCGACTACGGCGCCATGCTCGTCGAGGTGGTGGAGCCGCATGCCTACCCGGCTCTGTCGGCCGCGCTGCGGTCGGGGCTGCCCGGGGAGGCCGACGGCTGGACGGAGGACGGCGACTTCCGCTTCGGGCTCGACCTGCTGCTCGACGGGGTCGAGGCGCTGATCGCGCGGCGCGGGTCCCAGCCGGGCGGGGGCCGGTGATGGAGAGCGAGACACGGTGGGAGTTCCGCGTCCTGGGGCCGCTCGAAGTGATCCGCGCCGGAGAGGCGATCGAGATCCCGGCGGCCAAGCAGCGCATCGTCCTGGCGACGCTCCTGCTCCACCACAACCAGTACGTCTCGGCCGATCGGCTCGCCGAACCGCTGTGGGACGGCAGTGCCCCGGACAACGCCCGGGGTGCCGTGCACACGCACATCGGGCGGCTGCGCCGCACGCTCGGTGACGCGGGGAAGCTGATCCAGACGCGGGAGCAGGGCTACCGCATCGAGGCGGGACCCGGAGACCTCGACCTGGCCCGGTTCTTCCACCTGCTCGACCTGGCCGCGCGGGCGGCGCGGGCGGGCGCCGTCGCCGAGGAGGCCGACCTGCTGGGGCAGGCGCTGGCGTTGTGGCGGGGGCCGGTGCTGGGCAACGTACCGTCGGAGTCGTTGCACCGCGACCGGCTCGCCGGGCTCGCCGAGCGGCGCATCGACGTCCTGGAGCGCTCGTTCGACCTGCGCCTCCAGCTCGGCCTGCACGCCGAGATCGTCGCGGATCTCGCCGTCGCCACGACGGCCCATCCGCTGCGTGAACGGCTCTGGGCCCAGTTCATGCTGGCCCTCTACCGCTGCGGCCGCCAGGCGGAGTCGCTGGAGGCGTACCGGACGGTCGAGCGCCTGCTCCGTGACGAGCTCGGGCTCGACCCGGGCGAGGAGCTGCGCCGGCTGCACGAGGCCGTGCTCTCCGGCATCCCCGATCTCCAGCTCGCCGACCACACCGAGCGCCTCGTTGAGCCCGATGCCAGGAGTGCCCCCGGGCCGGAATGGCACGTGCTGAACCAGCTTCCGCCCACCTCGGCGGACCTGGTCGTCCGTGCCGACGTGATCGCGGCCGGGGAGGCCCGCGCCGGCTCTCAGGACGCCGACGGGCTGCCGATCGTGATGCTGTGCGGCCCGCCGGGCGTCGGCAAGTCGGCCCTCGCCGTCGATCTGGCCCATCGGCTCGCGGACCGGTTCCCGGACGGTCAGCTGTACCTGCGGCTGGACGGATCGTCGCCCGGACGCCCGCGCGATCCCGCCGAGATGCTCGCGGAGCTGCTGCAGAGCACCGGCACTCACCCGGCCTCCATCCCCGACGGCCTGGAACAGCGCTCCGCCGCCATGCGCGCCCGGTTCGCGGGCCGCCGGATCCTGCTCCTGCTCGACGACGTCGCGGACGTCCCGCAGATCGAGCCGCTGCTGCCGGGCGAGGCACGCTGTCTCGTGCTGCTCACCAGCCGCCGGCACCTGGTGGGCCTGCCCGGGGTCGATGTCGTCCAGATGGCCCCGTTCAGCGACGAGGAGTCGCGCGAGCTGCTGGGACGGCTGATCGGACACGCGCGCGTCGCCCGCGAGCCCGCCGCGGCCGACGCCATCGCGGCGGCCTGTGGCCGGCTCCCGCTGGCGCTGCGCATCGCGGGGGCGCGGCTGGCGGTACGCCCCAACTGGTCGCTGGCACGGCTGGCCGCGCGGCTGCAGGACGAGTCGCGGCGGCTGGACGAGCTGGTCACCGACGATCTCGCCGTACGTCCCAGCCTGGAGCTCAGCTACGAGGCGCTGCCGGAGCCGGCCGCGACGGCCTTCCGGCGCGCGGGGCTGCTCAACGGCTCCGACTTCGCCGCGTGGTCGCTCGGCGTGCTGGCGGGCGTCGCGGACGGCGAGCCGCTGGTCGAGCACCTCCTGCGGGCCAACCTCCTGGAGGCTGTCGGCACCGATGTCAGCGGCGAGCCCCGTTACCGGCTGCACGACCTGCTCTCGGTGTACGCGCGGGAGCTGCTCGCGGACGATGATCCGGCCGCCACCCGTGCCGCCGCCCGCCGATACATGGACACCCTGCTGACCCTCGCCGACAGGTGCCACCGGAAGCTGGACGGTCATAGCTCTCTGGACGATCTGCGGCCAGATCCGTACGAGCCGGTGGCCACGCTCCCGGAAAGCCAGGTGGCCGAGCTCACCGATGCTCCGTTGCGGTGGTTGCTCGCCGAGCACCGGCAACTGTTCGACGCCGTCGAACGGGCCTGCGACCATGGCCGGCAGGCGCAGGCCGCGGCCCTCATGGACCGCGTCACGCCCTTCCTCGACGTCTACGTGGGCAGGCAGGAGATCGAGCGCCTCCTCACGTTGATCAGGAAGGCCGCGCTGGCGGCGGGCGACGAGCGCCTGGCGTGGCGGGCCGAGCACAACCGCAACGGCCAGATGCTGGCCAGAGGCTTCCTCGCGGAGGCCACCGCCGGATTGCGCCGATGTGTGGACGCCTTGGAGCGGTTGCCCGCACCCTATGAGTACGCGCACGCTCTCGGCGCGCTCTCGTTCTGCCTCCTCGAGGCGGGAGAGCCGGAGCGCGCCGTGGAGCTGGCCGGACGGGCGGTGGAGGCGGCGCGGGCCGCCGGGGAGGAGATCCTGCTCGCCGCCACGCTGCGCGACCTCGCGAGCGGACTGTCCGTGCTGGGCAAGTACGACGCAGCCCGTGAGCTCCTCGACCGCGCCGTGTCCATCGCCCACCGGCTGGGAGCGAACGCCTCCATCGCGAACATCCTGGGGCGCCTGGCCGGCATCGCGCTCCGGCACGGCGACCCGCCCACCGCGCGTTCGGCCGTCGACCAGGCCATCGAGGCACTGGCGCAGACGGACGACCCCTATGGCGCCGCCTGGCTCCTCTGGCTCAGCGCCAGGACCAGCCTGGCCGAGGGCCGGCCGGACGACGGCATCGGCCACGCCGTCCGGGCGCGCGCCCGCTTCAGGCAGCTCGGCGACCAGCGCGGCGAGCACTTGGCCCTGGTCACCGAGGGGGAGGCGCTGGTCGCGCTCGGCCGCGGCGAGGAGGCCGCGCCGCTGCTGGGCGCGGCCGCCGCGGCCCTGGCCGAGCTGGGCGCGGACCGGATGGCCGACCACGCCCGCACCGTCGCCACCGGAATCACGTGACCCCGGCCGGTTCATCGTACGCACATGCGTACGATGTGCGCTATGGTAAAGGCATGCCATCAGACGAACAGCCCATCCCCTCGGTGTGGGCGAGACCGCGCCGTGAGCGGGAGCAGCCCGCGCTGAGCCGCGAGCAGATCGTGGCCGAAGCCGTGCGGCTGCTCGACGAGGAGGGCATCGACGCCCTGAGCATGCGCCGCCTGGGCAGCAGGCTCAACGCCGGGGCCACCTCGCTCTACCGCCACGTCGCCAACAAGGACGAGCTGTTCGAGCTGGCCGTGGACGAGGTCTACGGCGAGCTGCCGCTGCCCGAGCAGGCCGACGCCGCCGGGTGGCGGGCGAGCATCGAGCAGGTGGCCCGCAGCCTGCGCGCCACGATCCTGCGCCATCCCTGGATCGCCGCCAAGCTCGGCGAGGTGGGCCTCGCCTATCTCGGGCCCAACATGCTCCGGCAGACCGAGCACCTGCTCGGCGTCTTCGAGGCCGCCGGTTTCTCGCTCGACGAGGCCGACCAGGCGATGAACACGCTCGTCGCGTACGTGCTCGGCGTGTCCACCGGCGAGGCCGCGGTGCTCTCCATGATCGCCCGTAGCGGCCAGACCGAGCAGGAGTGGGTGGAGCGCCTGTGGCCGGCGGCCGAGCGGGCCGTCCAGGACTACCCGCGCCTGCGCGCCCGCTACGCCGCGCAGCGCGGCCAGGACGTGTCCAAGTCCGACCAGGACAACTTCGAGTACGGCCTCCAGCGGGTCCTCGACGGGCTCCAGACCCGCCTGGGCTGACCGCCGCACGGGGGTCGCCGCCGGGCCATGGACGCTGCCCTGATGGCGAGTTACGCTCCGCTCGCCACAAGATGGGGGGCAATCCATGAGTTACACGCTCTTACGCGGCAATTTCGTGATCCGGTACGCGGATCTCCCGCGACAGGGCCCCGAGCCCGACGGCGACACCGTGAAGTTCCTGCCCGACTCGCCCGCGCTGGTGGAGACGCTGCCCAGGCGCTCCGGCCGGCCACCGAAGATCAACGGCCGCGGCGTCTCCGTACGCCTGGAGGCCATCGACGCGCTGGAGACCCACTTCGAGGAGACGCACCAGGAGCTCGCCGGAGCGAACGCGGCGCGGGACGAGCTGCTGCGCCTGCTCGGCTTCACGAACGTCCGTTACTGGGAGGACCTGCCGAACAAGGTGCAGTCCGCGGACCAGGACTCCATCCGCGGCCACGTGCTCACGAACGGGGTCGACGCGAACGGCCGGCTGATCGGGTTCGTCTACGCGGGCGACCATCCGGGGGCCGACGGGTCCTCGGTGTTCCTGGACCCGGCGCTCGTGGACGCCTCCGCGAACGGCACGCTGCTGGCCGCCGGGCTGGTCTATCCGGCGTTCTACGCGACGCTGCCCGCTGAGCTGCGTACGCACCTGGCGGAGGTGTCGCAGGCCGCCAGGCGGAAGGCCGTCGGCATCTGGCCCCGCTCCACCGCCGACCCGAACGGCGCCGCCGCCGTCACCGGCCTGGCGGACGCGGAACGCCTGGTGATGTGGCCGAAGCTGTTCCGCCGCATCGTGCCGTACCTGGCGGCCGGGTTCACCGACTTCGACGGCTTCGACGCGTGGCTGCGGGCGGACCCGGTGAACCGGGACGACGAGGTGTTCCTGCTGGGCAAGCTCGAACGCGGCAACCTGCACGACGTGATCAAGGGCGCCGGGCAGCAGATCCGGCTCACGCTCTGGCCCGAGGAGTTCGTCATCGCCCCGGACCCGGCCCAGCCGGGAACGTCCGTCAAGCCGCCGCTCGTCGCGGCCGGCGACCTGCTGATCATGGCGGCACTCCCCGACCCGGCCGGCGCCGACCTCGGGCACGAGACGGTCACGCTGCTGAACCTCACCCCAGGGCCGATCGACCTCGCGGGCTGGGCGCTGTCGGACGCGGCCGGCGGCCGCAAGGCGCTGACCGGCACCGTCGAGGGCGGGGCGGCGCTGCGGGTGACGCTGGACGGGGCCGTGCGCCTGGACAACCAAGGGGACACCATCATCCTGGTGGACCCGAAGGGCGCCTCGATCGACCAGGTGACGTACAAGGCGGACCGGGTCAAGGCGGGCCGGACGATCGCCTTCGGCCGCTGACCCCACGGGCACCCGTCTTCGGGGCGGGTGCCCTCGCCCTCCTGACGGGCCTCGTATATCGAAGAATTTAAATATTCTTTGGTATGGTGCGACAGTGAAGATCTTGGTGGTCGGCGCTGGGGCGCTCGGGCAGGTGTTCGGGATGTGGCTGGCGGCGGGCGGCGCTCAGGTGAGCTACCTGGTCAAGCCCGGCCGGGAGCGGTGGGCGGAGCACGGCGTGGTGCTGTACCGGCTGCGCCGGTGGGGGAGGCCCGCCGAGCGGCGGCTGGTGCCGTACGAGGTGGCCACCGAGCCGCCGGCAGGTCCGTGGGACATGGTGTGGCTGTGCGTCGACTCCACCGCGCTGTCCGGCTCTTGGACGGCGGCGGTAAGCGCCGCGGCCGGATCGGCGACAGTCGTCACGATCAGCCAGGCTCCCCAGGACCAGGCCGCCCTCGCCCTGGCCTGGCCGCCGGAGCAGATCGTCCGGGTGACGCCGGCCGTGCTCGCCTACCAGACGCCGCCGGCCGCGGAGGCGCCCGAGCCCGGCCTCGCCTACTGGCTGCCGCCCCTGTCCGCGCTCGAGGTCCACGGCGCCGCGTCGCGTACCGGGCAGGTCATCGCCGCGCTTCGCGCGGGCGGCGTACGTGCCAGGGCGGCGCGGCGGCCCGGTGGCGGCGACATCAGCGCCGCGCGGATGATGCCGTTCATCGCCGCCCTGGAGAATGCGGGCTGGTCCGCCGCGGCCGCGCACTACGCGCGGGCGGCGGCGGCCGGCAGGGAGGCGGTCGCGATCGCCGCCGCGCAGCACGGCAGGCGTGCCCCGCTCGCCGTGCCGGGCTGGGCCGCCGCGCTGGCCCTGCGCGTGCTGCCGCGGCTCGTCCCCTTCGACCTGGCCCGCTACCTCGAAGCGCACTTCACCAAGGTGAGCGCGCAGACGCGCCTGATGCTGGACGGCTGGATCGATCAGGGAGCGGCCCTGGGCCTGCCCGTCACGCACCTCAGGGCGCTGCGCGCCGAGGTGCCGGCATGACCGGGCAGAGCGCGGCCCAAGAGGTCCTGCGCCTGTTCGCCGCGACCCGGCCGCTGTTCACCGCCCTGGGCGATGAACGCCGACAGGAGATCATCGTCTTCCTGCTGGACGCCGGGGCTCCGCGCAGTGTCGGCGATGTCGCCGCGCACCTGGGGCTGTCCCAGCCCGCCGTGTCGCACCACCTCAAGATCCTGCGTGACGCACGGCTGCTGACCGTGCGCCGCAGCGGCACCCAACGCCTGTACGAGCTCAACGCGGCCGACTACCCAGGGCTCCTGGCGCCCCTGCGGGACCTCACCTCCACGATCATCGACTGCGCCACGGCCCCGGAGGCTCCGCCTCTGACACCGTCATAGCGGGGTGGTTGACGGGAGGCAGTTCGACCGCTTACGGTTCCGGCGATGTCGATGAAATATATCGATACATTTCCGAAACTTTCGGAGGCGTCATGTTAAGAGGAGTCCTCGCGGTCGCCCTGCTCGGCCTCCCCGCGGTGAACCCGTCCCAGCCCCCGGCCATCACCGTGAACGAGCACGTCAGGCACCAGGAGATCGACGGCTTCGGCATCTCCCAGGCGTTCCGGCGCAACGAGCTGCTCAAGGCACTGTCCGAGTCCCAGCAGCGGGAGATCCTCGACCTGTGGTTCGACCGCGAGAAGGGCGCCGGGCTGAGCATCCTGCGCCTCGGCATCGGCTCCTCCCCCGCCGGCAGCCCGTACGACCAGATGGTCTCCATCCAGCCCGAGGACCCGGGTGGCCCTGACGCCCCGCCGAAGTACGTCTGGGACGGTGACGACAACAGCCAGGTGTGGGTGGCCAAGGCGGCCAAGGCGTACGGGGTGAAGCGCTTCTACGCCGACGCCTGGAGCGCCCCGGGCTACATGAAGGACAACGGCACCGACACAAACGGCGGCACGCTGAAGCCGGAGTGGCAGCAGGCCTACGCCAACTACCTGGTGCAGTACACGAAGTTCTACGCCAAGGAAGGCATCAAGATCACCGACCTCGGGTTCACGAACGAGCCCGACTGGACGGCGTCGTACGCCTCGATGCGCTTCACCCCCGAGCAGGCCGCCCAGTTCGCCAAGGTGCTCGGGCCGGTCGCCAAGGGCGTGAACGTGGTCTGCTGCGACTCCTTCGGCTGGAACCAGGCGAAGGCGTACACGGCCGCGATCGAGGCCGACCCCGAGGCCCGCCGCTGGGTGAAGACCCACGCCGGGCACACGTACGCCAGCCCCGTGGACGCCCCGCTCCCGACGAGCAGGCGCACCTGGATGTCGGAGTGGAACCCCGGCGGCAGCACCTGGAACGAGAACTGGGACGACGGCGGCGGCTCCGACGGCTTCACGATCGCGCAGGCCGTGCACGACGCGCTGACGCTCGGCAACGTCAGCGGCTACGTCTACTGGCTGGGCGGGTCGCGCGGCGCGACCAGGGCGCTGCTGCAGATCGACGAGACGGCGAAGACCTATCACGTGTCCAAGCGGCTGTGGGCGCTGGCGGCGTACAGCAGGTTCATCCGGCCGGGCGCGGTCCGGCTGGACGCGCAGGCGGCGGATCCGGCGCTGAAGGTCTCCGCGTTCCGCAACGCCGACGGCTCGCGGGTCATCGAGGTGCTCAACACCGGCACCGCGCCTGTCACGTGGGAGGGCGTGCGCGGGCGGGCGACCGCGTACCTCACGGACGGCGCCCACTCGCTCACCCCGTCGCCGGTGGCGGGCCGCACGGTGACGCTCCAGCCGCGGGCGCTCACCACGATCGTCATCCGCTGACGCGCCGCCGTCCCGCCCCCTGCCCCCAGGTCCCTCTCACCGGGGGGGCGGGACGGCGGTGTGGTCAGCCCCACACCTCCTGCGCCGTCTCGACGATCAGCCGGAGCTTGGCGAACTGCTCGTCGGCCGTGAGCTGGTTGCCCTCCACCGTGGAGGAGAAGCCGCACTGCGGCGACAGGCAGAGCTGGTCGAGGTCGATGAACTTGGCGGCCTCGTCGATCCGCCGCTTGAGCGTGTCCTTCGACTCCAGCTCCCCCCGCTTGGTCGTGACCAGCCCCAGCACCACCATCTTCCCGGGCGGCACGAAGCGCAGCGGCTCGAAGCCCCCTGAGCGCTCGTCGTCGTACTCCAGGAAGAACCCGTCCACCTTCAGCTCGCTGAACAGCGCCTCGGCCACGAAGTCGTAACCGCCCGAGGCGGCCCAGGAGGAGCGGAAGTTACCGCGGCACATGTGCGTGGTGATCGTCATCCCGGCGGGCTTGGCGGCGATGGCGGCGTTGATCTGCTTGATGTAGCGCAGATGCATGCGCTCGCCGTCGTCGCCCCGGGAGGCCAGCTCCGCCCGCTGGGCCGGGTCGTTCAGGTACGCCAGGCTCGTGTCGTCGAACTGCAGGTACGTGCACCCGAGCGCGCCGATCCTGCGCACCTGCTCGGCGTAGGCCGCGCTGAGGTCGCGCCAGAACTCCTCGATGTCGGGGTAGACCTTGGGGTCGATGGCCGCGGGCCCACCCCGGTAGTGGACCATGCTCGGCGAGGGGATGGTCAGCTTGGGCACGGCCGTGCTCACCGTGTCACGCAGGAAGGCGAAGTCGTCGGCGAAGACGGGCTCGTTCAGCTTGATCCGGTCGTGCACGCGCAGCGCGGCCGGGGTGAACTCGATGTCGCCCCGCTCGTTGTGGAAGCGGACGGTGATGTGCTCGTCGGTGGCCTGGCCGATGCCACCGAGCTGGTAGATGAAGTCCATGTGCCACGACGCCCGCCGGAACTCCCCGTCGGTGGCGCTCTGCAGCCCGATCTCCTCCTGTCTGCGTACCACCTCCCTGATGGCCTCGTCCTCGGCCTCCCGCAGCGCCTCGCCCGTGAGCGTCTCGCGGGCGGTGAGCAGGGTGGGCGGACGGAGCAAGCTGCCGACGTGATCCGCGCGGAACGGCGGCGAGGTACGCATTGACGATCAACTCCTGTGGTCGTGGAGGGCGGAACCGTAGAGCTCTCTGAGGGGGGTCTTGAGCAGCTTGCCTGCCGCGTTCTTGGGTAATTCGGCTACGAATTGCAGATATTTCGGGATTTTGAAGCGGGCCAGGCGGCCGTCCAAGTACGTGAGCAGTTCCCCAGCCTCGACCGTCGAACCATCCCGCACGACGACCAGGGCCTTGCCCACCTCGCCCCACTTCTCGTCCGGCACGCCGATCACCGCGCATTCGGCGACCGCCGCGTGTTCGTACAGCACGCTCTCCACCTCGGCGGGGTAGATGTTCTCGCCGCCGGAGATGATCACGTCCTTGAGCCGGTCGGAGATGCGCACGTAGCCGTCCTCGTCGGCGACGCCGACGTCCCCCGAGCGGAACCAGCCGTCCGCCGACAGCGCCTTCGCGGTCTCCTCCGGCCGCCGCCAGTAGCCGGGCGTGACGTTGGGACCCTGTACGTACACCTCCCCCGGCTCCCCTGGACCCGCTGCCGACCCGCCGGGCGCGACCAGCCGGACGTCGGAGAAGAAGCACGGCACCCCGGCCGAGCCCGCCTTGGCGACCGAGTGCTCGGCCCCGAGAAAGAGGGCGCCGGGGGCGGTCTCGGTCATGCCGTACCCCTGGAGGAACGTCAGCCCCCGCTCCTGGTACAGCCGGATCAGCGGCTCGGGCACCGGCGCGCCCCCGCACAGCAGGTGCCGCAGGCTCGACAGATCGGCCCCCGCCCAGCGCGGCGACCGCGCGAGGAAGCCGAACATCGACGGCACCCCGAACATCACCGTCACCCGCTCCGCCTCGATCAGGTCGAACGTCCTGTCCACGTCGAACGCGGGCTCCAGGATGACCCGGCCGCCCTTGAGCACGGTCGGGAGCAGCGTCTGGGCCAGCGCCGCGATGTGGAAGAGCGGCGCGCTGACCAGCGTGACCTCGTCGTGCGCGAGCGGCACGTCGACCAGCAGGTTGAAGGTGTTCCAGGTCAGGTTGGCGTGGGTGAGCATGGCGCCCTTGGGCCGTCCCGTCGTCCCGGACGTGTACATGATCAGGCACACGTCGTCCTGGCGCACCGGCTCGTCGATCGGCTCCGGCGAGCCGGACGCGAGCAGCCCCTCGTAGTCGGCGGCCGTCAGATGCCGACCCGGCAGCCCGGCGCCGTCCTGCTCCTCGCCCAGGACGAGGAGCGAGGGCTGCGCGTCCTGCAGGATGAAGCGGAGCTCGGGCCTGGCCAGCCGGGTGTTCAGCGGGACGAATACCGCGCCCAGCAGCCCCGCCGCGAAGAACGTCTCCACCAGCGCGGGCTGGTTGACCCCGAGGAAGGCGACCCGCTCGCCGCGCCCCACGTCCAGCGCGGACGCCAGCCGGTACGTCCGTTCGCGCAGGTCACGGTAGGAGAAATCACGTCCCCGGTATGTCAGCGCCACCCGCTCGGGCGTCATGCGAGCCCTGCGAGCCGGCCACGAGCCAATCCCCTGATTCCGCATCGGCCTCCTTGACGCTCAAGCCATCAAGTTAGGCCAGTATCCGACTGCTGTCACTGTTCTGCCCAACTTTCATCGGGGAGGACGTCGAGGAGCCGTTCCGCGACCCGCGCCGCCTCCGGCCTGAACCGCTCGTGCAGCGCGTGGCAGACCCGCTGGGCCTTCTCCGCGGGCCAGTCGTGCGGCAGGTACCGCAGCGGCAGCCGCGGATCGCTCCTGATGATCTGGAGCCAGCCGGTCAGCAGCGTCAGGGAGCGCGCCAGGTCGTCGGGCGCGTCCGGCGCGGGATCGGCCCGGTCCCAGCGCCGCAGGAACTCGCGGTAGCGATCGCCCAGGCCCGCCAGGTCGTACGCGTCCCTGACCAGCGCCTGCATGTCGGTCGGGGGCCTGGGCTCGGCGGAGAAGACCTTCACGTTCGCGCCGAGGTCGTCGATCACGCGGGCGGCGTCCACCTCGCCGGGCGCGATCCACAGGCCGTTCTGCAGCGGCCCGAACCCCGCCCAGACCAGCCGCGAGCGCAGCTCGTGCCGCTGCCGCTGCCAGGACTCGGGCAGCGAGAAGCCGATCAGCGTCCAGCGGTCCTCGTCGGCGTCGTTGACCACGCCGCTGTGCCAGATCCGGCGCTCGCCGTCTTTCAGCACCTCGGCGCTCGCCGGGGTGAGGCCGAAGTACATGCGGCGGCCGGAGCGCCGGCGGCGCAGCAGGCCGCGGCGGACCATCCGGGTCAGCGTCGAGCGCGTCGCCTCCTCGGAGATCCCGACCTTGGCGAACGCCTCGATGAAGCTGCCCGAGGACACGCAGATCCCGCGGCCGTACACGTGATCTCCCAGGAACGTCAGCATCACCGACTGGGGCCGCATCGCAGAGCCCTCCCCGCATATTGGGCACAGTATTGACAGCCGTAATCTATCTGCCTACATTCAGGGCCACATCCCAGGAGGTCCCTGATGCGCAGGCTTCTTGCTTTCCTGGTCTGTCTCACGCTCGCGGTGACCGCCTGCGGCGGCAACGCGGGTGGAGGCGCTCAAGGCCCGATCAAGGTCGGCCTCATCGTCTCCCTGACCGGCAACTACACGCCGCTCGGCAGCGAGGACAAGAAGGCCGTCGAGCTGGCGGTCGAGCAGGTCAACGCGCAGGGCGGGCTGCTGGGCCGCAAGGTGGAGCTGGTCACGCGCGACGACAAGACCGCTCCCGACCAGGGCATCGTGGCCTACAACCAGATCAAGGGCGAGATCGACGCGCTGATCGGCCCGGTGTTCTCCAACGCGGCGCTCGCGGTCGAGCCGCTCGCCCAGCGCGACAAGATGCCGTACCTGTCGCTGGCCCCGGCGCAGGAGCAGGTCGAGCCGGTCAAGTCGTACGTCTTCGTCACCCCCGCCCTGTCCAGCATGTACGCCGAGCGCTACCTGCAGTACCTCCAGGCCAAGGGCATCAAGACGGTCGCGGTGGCCTGGGACTCCAAGAGCGCCTACTCGGTCTCCGGCCACAAATCCATGGTCGCCCTCGCGCCCAAGTACGGCGTGCAGATCGCCGTGGACGAGCCGTACGAGACCACGACCTCCGACTTCAGCCCGCTCTTCACCCACGTGCGCGGCTCCGCCGCCGAGGCGCTGGTGTTCTGGGGCTCGGGCGCGCCCGGCGTGACGGCGGCCAAGCAGTACGTGGCCTCGGGGCTCAAGACGCCGCTGTTCCTGACCGCGTCGCAGGCCAGCAAGCTCTGGCTGGAGCCGATGGGCGGCGCGGCCGAGGGCATGACCGTGCAGAGCGCCATCGGCGTCGTCGGCGAGCACCTGCCCGACGGCAAGCAGAAGCAGGTCATCGAGCAGATGGCCCAGCCGTACCAGCAGAAGCACGGCTACCCGCCGCCGCAGTTCGCGCAGGACGGCTACAGCGCGAGCCTGCTGCTCTTCGAGGCGATCAGGAAGGCCGGCAGCACCGACAAGGCCAAGGTGCAGCAGGCGCTGGAGCGCATGGACCTGGTCACGCCGAACGGCCGCTTCCGCTACTCCCCGACCGACCACTCCGGGCTCTCCCCCGAGTTCATCTCGGTCAACACGGTGCGGAACGGGAAGTTCGTCCCCACCGACTGGGCCAAGGAGCAGCTCGCCAAGACCGTCGGCGCGGGGTGACGCGTGCTGACGCTCACCGGCCTGTCCCGCTCCTTCGGCGGCGTCTACGCCGTCCGCGACGTCTCGCTGGCCGTCGCGGAGGGCGAGGTCTGCGGCGTCATCGGGCCGAACGGGGCGGGCAAGTCCACGCTGTTCAACCTGATCACCGGGCATCTGACGGCCGACCACGGCCGGATCTCGTTCCTCGGGCAGCGCGTGGACCGGCTCCCGCCGCACCGTCGGGCCAGGCTCGGCATGTCGATCGTGTTCCAGGCGGCCAGGGTGTTCCGGGGCATGACGGTCAGGGAGAACGTCATGGTCGGGATGCACGGCCGTACCGGTGCCGGGTTCGTCTCGGCGGCGCTGCGGCTGCCGCGGCACCGGCGCGACGAGCGGGCGATCGCCACCGAGACGGACGCCGTTCTCCAGCGGGTGGGGCTGGCCGAGTGGGCGGACCGGCCCGCCGACCTGCTGCCCATCGGGCAGCAGCGGGCGCTCCAGCTCGCCCGCGCCCTGTGCGCGCGGCCCCGGCTGCTGCTGCTCGACGAGCCCGCCTCCGGGCTGCGCGGCCAGGAGCGCGAGCGACTCGCGGCGCTGGTGGAGGAGCTGCGCGCGGACGGCCTGACGATCCTGCTCGTCGAGCACGACGTCGCGTTCGTGACCCGGCTGGCCGACCGCGTGGTGGTGCTCGACCTGGGCCAGGTCATCGCGGACGGCTCCCCCGCCGAGGTGCGGGCCGACCCTCAGGTGCTCGCCGCCTATCTCGGACAGGCCTCATGATCGACGTCAGGGACCTGGTCGTCTCGTACGGCAGCGCGACCGCGCTCGACCACGTCACGCTCACCGTACGGCGGGGCGAGATGGTCGCCCTGCTCGGCCCGAACGGCGCGGGCAAGTCGACGCTGGCCAACACGCTCGCGGGGCTGGTGCGGCCAGCCTCGGGCACGGTGGAGATCGGGGGCAGGCTGGCGCTCATCCCGGAGGGCCGCCAACTTTTTCCTGATTTGTCGGTCGCGGACAACCTCGCCCTGGGCGGGTGGCGCTCGGGGGAGCGCGACCCCTCGTACGTCTACGACCTGCTCCCCCGGCTGGCCGGGCTGGCCCGCCGCCGGGCGGGGGTGCTGTCAGGGGGCGAGCAGCAGATGGTGGCGTTCGGGCGGGCCATGATGTCGCGGCCCTCCGTGCTGGTGGTGGACGAGCTCTCCTTGGGGCTCGCGCCCAACGTGACGGCCGACCTGGCCGCGCACCTCGCCGAGCTGAACCGGTCGCAGGGCCTCACCGTGCTGCTCATCGAGCAGAACGCACGGCTGGCGTTCGAGCTGTGCGGGCGGGCGTACGTGCTGGAATCAGGGCGGGTGGGGGCTGAGGGGGAGAGCGCGGAGCTGGCCGGGGACCCGCGCGTGGCGGGCGCGTATCTGGGCGGGGCGATCACATGAGCGCGTTCCTCACCTACCTCCTCAACGGCCTTGCGGTCGGCTGCGCGATCGCGCTCATCGCCGGCGGCCTGGTCGTCATCCACCGGGTCACGGGCGTGGTGAACTTCGCGCAAGGGACGTTCGCGGTCGTGGCGGGGCTGTGCGCGTCCTCGCTGCTCGGCCTCGGCGTGTCCCACGGATTCAGCGAACTGGTCGCCGTCCTGGTCGCGGCGCTGGCCGGCCTGCTGACGGGTCTGGCCGCCATCGGCAGGCGGGACACCGCGCCACTCTCGTCGCTGATCGTCACGCTCGGCGTGGGCGTGCTCGCGTACGCCGTCGAGATCGTCCTGTGGGGCGACCAGCCGCGTTCGGCGCCCGGCCTCGCGGGCTCGCTGACCGTGGCGGGCGCGCGGATCCAGACCCAGTACCTGCTGGTCATCGGCGTGACGGCGGCCACTTTCGCGCTGCTCGCGCTCTTCTTCGGGCGCACCTACCTGGGCAAGGCGCTGACGGCGTGCGCGTCGAACCCGTACGCCGCCCGCGTCGTCGGCATCGACACGCGGCTGATGGGGCTGCTGGCGTTCGCGCTGGGCGGGCTGCTCGGCGGGGTCGCCGGGGTGCTGGTGACACCGCTGCGGCCGATCTCGTTCGACACCGACGTGACGCTCATCGTGAACGCCTTCGCCGCGGCCGTCTTCGGCGCGCTCACCCGGCCCGTGATCACGCTGGCCGGCGCGCTGCTGCTGGGCGTGGCCGAGACCATGGCGGCGGGGTACGGGTACGGGTCGCACCAGCTGGAGGTGGCGCTGGGTCTCATGATCGTCGTGATGATCGTGCAGGCAAGCCGACGCCCGGCCGTGTCACAGGAGCCGACGTGATCCGGCGTCGGCGCCCTGGCCATCCCGGAGAAGCCGACGTGACCCGGCGTCGGCACCCTGGCCATCCCGGAGGAGCCGACGTGATCCGGCGTCGGCACCTCGCCGTCCCGCAGGAGGCGCCATGATCAGGCCGGTGGCCGGGCTGCTGGTCGCGGCCGTGACGCTGGCGCTCCCCGCGGTGCTCGACGACAGCGCGCTGGCCGTGTACATCCTGCTCGGGCTGGCCGCGATGGTCACCGTCGGGGTGTCGCTGCTCATGGGGTACGCCGGCCAGGTCTCCCTGGGCCAGGGCGCCTTCTACGCCATCGGCGCCTACACCGCCGCGCTGCTGTCACTCCATGGCGTGCCGCCACTGGCGGGCCTGGTCGCCGCCCCCGTCGCGGCGGCCGTGTCGGCGCTGCTGATCGGGGTGCCGCTGCTGCGGCTGCGCGGGCACCATCTGGCGTTCGCCACGCTGGCCGTGCAGCTCATCCTGCTCTCGCTGGCCGGGCAGCTGGAGATCACCGGCGGGGACATCGGGCTGCAGGCGATCCCGCAGTTCGCGGCCGGGTCGTTCGAGGCGGGCTCCGCGGCCGCGTACGCGTACATGACCTGGGCAGGGCTGGCGCTCGTGATGCTGGTGACCCGGAACGTCATCGACTCCCGGCCGGGCCGCGCCCTGCGCGCACTGGCCACCAGCGAGACCGCCGCCGCGTCCTCGGGGATTCCCGTCGGGCGGTACAAGCTGGTGGTGTTCGCGCTGTCGGCGGCGTTCGCGGGGCTCGCGGGCGGCATCTACTGCTTCTACACCGGGTACGTGGCGCCGGGGTCGTTCCCGGTGCTCATCTCCATCCAGTACATCGTGATGGCCGTCGTCGGAGGGCTCGGCACGATCTGGGGCGCGGTGGTGGGGGCGGCCGCGATCACGCTGCTCGTGCAGGGGCTGAACAGCCTGGCCGCGGTGCCGGGGATGCCGTCGTACGCGGCCGGCGTGCTGTCGTACGCCGTGTACGCGCTCGTGCTGATCCTGGTCGTGCTCTTCCTGCCGCGCGGCCTGCTGCCCGCCCTCTCGCGAAAGGCAGCGGCCGTCAAGCCGCTTGACGTACGGAAGCCCGGCCGGTAGCGCCCCCCTCCCCCTGGCGACGCTTTGTGGAGCTGCGGGCGGGGGTTCATCCCACCGGCTCTCTGGAGGCACGACCTGCTCGCCGGCAACTCCGCCATGGAGACCATCCGCGCCTGCGGCCAGGTCGCCGGGCCGGGCATCGGCGGCTGGGCGGTCACGCTGGTGGGGGCCGCGATCCGGCTACCGCTCGGTGCCGGGGTCCAGGACGGGTTTCACGTCCAGGACCGGCGTGCCGTCAAGCGCTTCAAGATTCCGCACGCGCAGTCGCAGTCCGTCGATCGAGACGACCTCCACGCGGTGCAGCCCTATGGGGTTCGGCCGGTGCGGCGAGCGGGTGCTGAACACCCCCTGTTCCGGCCGGTCGAGGTCGCCGCGCGGATGGACGGTGAGCACGTCGCGGCGCGCCCGATCGAGCCAGGTCAGCACCAGGACCTCGGTCCCGGGCCGCAGGTCCCGGATGCCGTCGCGCACTCGTTCCTCGAACACCAGCCAGGCTTCCGGAGAGCCTTCGTCGCCTTGCAACGGAGCTGTGCCGGCATTCGTCAGAGGTGATTCGACCCGACCGACCGGCTCCAGCCATAACCCTGCTTCAGTCACGTTTCCTCCGCCGTAGGTAGCCATGAGCGTAGCCGACGGGCGCAGGCGTCTCCTCCGGTGTTACTTGCCGATGGGCTGAACATGTGTTTAGAGTGCTAAACATGTGTTCAGCCCATTTGGGAGACGAGGCTGCGGCGGATCTGACCGCTACCGCCAAGATCCGCAACGCCGCCATCACCCACTTCGCCCGCGACGGCTTCCAGAAGACCAACCTGCGCGCCATCGCGGCCACGGCAGGGGTGAGCGCCGCCCTGGTCATCCACCACTTCGGCAGCAAGGAGCAGCTCCGCAGCGCCTGCGACGACCACGTGCTGCGCGTCCTGGTGCGACGCGCCCACGGCGTCGCCGCCCCGGTCACCATTCAGGACGTCTCCCGCGAATACCTCTCCGACCCTGAGGAGTACGGCCGCCACGTGCGGTACATGGCGCGCGCGATCGAGGAGGACACGCCCGCGGCCGCCACGTTCGTCAACACGCTGGTGGACGAGTCCGAGCAGATCCTGCGGGCCGGGATCGCCGACGGCTCGCTGCGCCCGTCCTCGGACGTGCGGGCGCTGGCGGTGCTGAGCGTGCTGATCAGCCTGTCCACGCTGACCATGGCGCCGCCGCTGACGCGTGCGCTCGGTTACGAGCAGGCCGGCCCTGACGTGCTGCGCCGCCTCGGGCCGCCCACGCTGGAGCTCTTCACCCACGGCATGTACGCGGACGACACGACCCTGAAGGCAGCCCAGGCCGCCTGGGAAGCATCACAGAACTCCCCGAAAAGAGATGAATGACCGATGACATGCGCCATTCCGGCTTTAACGCCGCTGCAGGCGAGCCTGTGGCTGACCCTGTGCGGCAGAGCGCTCGACAACCGCCTGCCCCACCCCATCCTCGGCGACAAGACGGCTGACGAGGTCGTACGGAAGACCGGCTACGACTACAAGCAGCTCCGCATCCCTTCAAGCAGCGCCATCTACATCGCCCATCGGGCCAGGAAACTTGACGAGGTCGCGCGGCGCTTCATCGCCCGCCACCCCGACGCGGTCGGCCTCGACCTCGGCGCCGGACTGGACAGCCGCGCGCTGCGCATCTCCCCGCCGCCCACGGCCGACTGGTACGACATCGACTTTCCCGAGGTCATCGCCGCCCGGCGGGAACTCCTGCCCGACGACGCCACTCCCCACGGCATCGGCGCCGACCTGACGGGCTCCACGTGGCTGGACACCCTGCCGACCGACCGCCCGGCCGTGGCCGTCGCCGACGGGCTGATCGCGTTCCTCGCCGAAGAGGAGATGATCTCCCTGGTGCACCGGATCATCAGCCACTTCCCCAGCGGGGAGATCGCCTTCAACGGCTACAGCACGTTCGCCGTCCGGATGCAGAAGATCGCTCCCGTTGCCCAGGCGATCAGGGACCTCAGCAAGTTCCCCGGCATCGACGACCCCCGGGCACCCGAACGCTGGCATCCCAAGCTCAAGCTGGTCAGAGAGATCCTGTGCACGCGAGAGCCCGAGGTCGCCCGGTTCCCGCCGGTTCTCCGCCTGATGAACCGCCTGAGCGCACGGAGCGCGACTCTGTCCCGCAAGGGCAACACGGTCCTCGTCTACCGTTTCTAAGCGCTTTCCATAAGTCCTGCGCATAAGCAAGCCGGCCAGTGGCGGCAGGCCAGGCAGTCGGCTGCTGTCAGCCACGGGCCTGCCAGGTGCACAGGCAGGCCCGGTTGCCTTGGAGGTCGGCGAGCACCCAGAAGCTCGGCGCCTCCGCGTCGCTGACCAGCGTGCCACCGGCGGCGAGCGCCGCGTCTATGTGTGGCTGGACCTGCGCAGGATCCACCCATATGTCGAGATGCCAGCGCCGGCGGGGCTCCTCACTGCCGGACGCCTGGAACCACACGGTCGGCAGAACGTCGGCTGGGTCGCGGACTTCATCGAAGGCTATTCCCACGTGGACCACCGGCGCTGGATCGTTACAAGAAATCCCTTATCACGCCAACATCACTCTCTTACTCTTTTCTCTGCTATATCCTCCCAGCAAAGGACGCTGATGAAGCTCTTTTTCGCAACGGCCGCGGCCGTGTGCGCGATGGCCTTACCCGCCCAGGCGGCATCCGCCGCATCGGTGCAGGCCGCTCCCGTGGACCCGGTGAAAGCCATGAAGGCCCAGCTGGTCACGGGAAAAGGCGTAAAAATCACCGAATCAAGCGGCATCACCCTTGATTTCACCGCCGACGACCGGGCCATGCAGGTACAGGTGAGCACCCAAACGGTCGGCACCCTGGCTTTCGACAAAGGCAACGTAGCGGCTGCCGACCTCCATGTCCGCATGTCCTCACGCCAGAAAGCGCCCAACCCTCCCTACCGTGTCATCGCCGAGGGCAGAAACGCCTACGTGACCAATGCCGGCATCGCCAAGGCGCTGCCTTCCGGCCGTTCCTGGATCCAGTCGAAGGCCAGTGGACGCGGAAACGCCGTCCTTGACATCGGCGTCACCCCAGCGGAACTGAAATTCATGCTGGACAACGCATCAGAAGTGGCGACCGGCCAATATCAGGGCACCGCCAAACTCGCTGACTTCCGGCACGACAAGTCCGCCGGGGAAGGCAACGTCGAGTTCCACCTGTACTTCAATGCGCAGAACCTGCTCACCCGCACGGTCGTCGACACGACGGCCTACCCGGACGACGACTCCACGGCATATGACCAGATGGTCTTCCACACCGATACCAGGTATTCAGGCTGGGGCGCCAAGGTGAAGATCGCCGCACCGCCGGCCGGCAAGGTCATCAGCGAGAAGAAACTCAACGCGAAGACCCGCACGGCCGTCATAAAGGCCGGCTATCCGGAGACCGGCCCCTTCTGACCTGCGCCATCAAGAGCCCTCGGCCACGCAAACCCCGCTTCCCTGAGCCGGGACACCCTTGGCGAAGTAGATCAGAAAGCAGCGGCCCCAGGATCACGCCTGTGATCAGGGGGCCGCCAGTGTCGTTCTTGCTCGCGAATGGGAGCCGTGGGTGTCGTTGCGTTCGACTGGCTCAGATCAGATCCCGCCGGCCACCCTGGCGGTAGCGCGGGCCGCCTTCCCGAAAGGCAGCCTGGCGATCCGCATTCGAGATGGGCTGAGTGTCCTGTTCGAGGACGAGACCTTCGCCGCGGCGTTCCCCGCTCGTGGCCGCCCGGCGCTGTCCCGGCTCGGCCGGCGTTGGTGTCGATCCTGCAGTTCGGCGAGGGCCTGTCCGACCGGCAGGCTGCCGAGGTAGTGCGAGCGCGGATCGACTGGAAGTAACAGGCTCGGGGGCGGCGATCGCGGCGACGAGCGGGATGCGGGGATGGCGTTAGGGCGGGGCCTGGTCAGCGGGTGTGCAGCGCCTCGGGGTGGGCTGCGAAGTGCTCAGCGATCGACGTGGGGGCGCGGCCGGTGAGGCGTTCGACTGCGTGCGTGGTCACGTCGAACCAGCCTTCGCGCTTGTATGTGCCCAGGCCCGTCCAGCCCTGGACGTACATCTCAGGGAGCCCGCGCTCGGACAGCGTCGCGGCCAGGGCGGCGTCCGAGACCTGTTCGCAGCGGACCGGACGGCCGGTGACCTGGGCGAGCGCGTCGGCAACATCCGCGTCCGTCACCGCCTCAGGGCCCGTGACTTCCAGGAGCTGCCCCTCACAGCCGCCCTCGGCCAGCACAGCCGCGGCCACGGCGGCGCTGTCGTCGCGAGTGATGTGCCCCACCCGGCCGTCACCCGAATTGCTGGGTAGCACGCCGGTGGCGACGGCGATGGCAGGCACGCCGACGAGGTTCCACATCTCCGGCCACTGGTTGAACCGCAGCACCGTGAACGTCATCCCCGACTCGGCCAGCAACCGCTCGGTCTCCTTGTGGTTCTGGATGAGCGCCTGAGGCTGGCCCGGCTCGCCTGCTCTGGCGAACGACGTGTAGATGATGTGACCCACGCCCGCCTTGGCCGCCGCCTCGATGGCGTTGACGTGTCCGCGAGGCGCTCCGCTGAGCGAGCCCATACTGATCATCAGCAGTCGCTCCGCCCCTTCGAACGCGCCGGGCAGACTCGCCGGATCGTCGAAATCGGCGTAGCGGGCAGCCACGCCAAGGTCGGCGACGGCATCAGGGGTACGGGACAATGCCACCACACGGGCGGCATCCACCCGCTGGAGCAGGTGCTCGACAGTGAGGCGTCCGAGCTGCCCGGACGCTCCGCTGACCACAATCACGACAGTTCCTCCTTGAACGTCGAGGTACGTACCTTGATCCTTGCCAGCAGGAGCAAGCTGCGAAAGAAGGCACATCTATGTCCACTGCCACCATCACCGTCCCCGTCACGGTGGCCGATCACGAGAACTGCCCGGCGACCAGCGTCTTGCGCCGGGTGGGCGACAAATGGAGCGTCGTGATCCTGTCGGTCCTGGCGCACGGCGCGCACGGCTTCAACGAACTGGACCGGTCCGTGGAGGGCCTCAGCCGACGCATGCTCACCCGTACGCTGCGCGCCCTCGAAGAGGACGGACTGATCAGCCGCACCCTCCATCCGAGCAGGCCGCCACGTGTCGACTACGCGCTCACCGACTTGGGCCGCTCCCTCCTGGAGCAGGTGCGCGCCCTGGGCCTGTGGGCCCTCGCGCACCAGTCCGATCTCGAAGCCGCACACACCCGTGACAGTTAGGAGAGGGCGATATCGCTGGGCGCCCTACTGATAGGAGTCATCCCAGACCTGGTCCTCATTCCTCTCCTCGCAGGCGTGTTGGCGGTCTCAGCGGTGAAGCCGGCCAGGCACATGCTCCCAACATGTGATACGGCCCTGTGATCAGATTGGTGATCACAGGACCGCTGCTTTTGATCTACTTCGCCAACGGTGTCCCAGTCCCGGGAGGCGGGGTTTTCACATGTCAGAGGTTACTTGGCCAGGTGGCGGCTGATCACCAGGCGCTGGATCTGGTTCGTGCCCTCGAAGATCTGCATGATCTTGGCCTCGCGCATGTAACGCTCGACCCGGAACTCGCGCGTGTACCCGTACCCGCCGAAGACCTGCACCGCGTCCGTCGTCACCTTCATCGCCACGTCCGTGGCGACCAGCTTCGCGATGCTGGCCTGCTTGCTGTACGGCAGCCCGGCGTCCCTACGGCGGGCCGCGTCGAGGTAGGTGGCACGGGCGCTGTCCACCCCCGCCGCCATGTCCGCCAGCAGGAACCCGAGCCCCTGGTGGTCGATGATGCGCTTGCCGAACGTCTGCCGCTCCTTCGCGTACGCCACCGCCTCGTCGAGTGCGGCCTGCGCGAGGCCGGTGGCGCAGGCGGCGATGCCGAGCCGGCCCGAGTCGAGGGCGCGGAAGGCGATGTGGAGCCCCTGCCCCTCCTCGCCGATGAGCCGCTCCTCGTCCAGGATCGCGCCGTCCCAGTGGGCGCTAGTGGTCGGCACGGCGTGCAGCCCCATCTTCTCCTCCGGCCGCCCGAACGTCAGCCCGTCGGCCGCCCCCGGCGCGAGGAAGCAGGAGATGCCGCGCAGCCCCTCGCCGGTGCGGGCGAACAGCGCGTAGAAGTCGGCGATGCCGCCGTGCGTGATCCACGCCTTGTTGCCGGTGATCCGGTAGCCGCTCTCGACCCGCTCCGCCTTGCAGGTCAGGGCCGCGGCGTCCGACCCGGCCTGCGGCTCCGACAGGCTGTAGCCGCCGATCACGCGCCCGGCCAGCATGTCGGGCAGCCACCGCTCCCGCTGCGCCTCGGAGCCGTAGGCGGCGACGGGGAAGCAGGCGAGGGTGTGCACGCTGGTGGCGACCGCGACGGCCGCCCACCGCATCGCCAGCTCCTCGATCACCTGCAGGTACACCTCGTACGGCTGCGCGCCGCCGCCGAACTCCTCCGGGTACGGCAGCCCGAGCAGCCCCGCCGAGCCCAGCGTGGCGAAGAGCCCCTCCGGGTAGGTCTCGGCGCGCTCGTGCTCGTCGACCCGGCGCGCGAGCTCCTTGTCGGCGATCTCGCGGGTCAGCTCGATGAGGTCCTTGGCGTCCTGGTCGGGCAGCAGCCGTTCGACGGTCATGATCTCTCCTGGCTCGTGGCGGGCTCCTCCAGCCGTGCGAGCGCGGCCCCGGCAGCCTCACGGAACTCCGCTACCCGGGCGAGCTTGATGTCCTCGTACCCCCGGATCAGCTCGGGCAGGCCCGCGATCTCCGTGACGGCCTCGGCGGTCGAGGGGGTCAGGCGGATGATCGCGGTACGCATGAGGTCGCGGTACTCGGTGACCAGCTCGCGCTCGACGCGCCGCACCTGGGCGTGGCCGAAGACGTCGAACGCCGTGCCGCGCAGCACCTTGGCGGCCCGCAGCCCGCGGAACAGGACCCCGGCGCCGCGGCGTACCTTGATCTTGCGCTTGAGGCCCATGGCCCGCAGCAGCGGCGGGTGCAGCAGCACCGACACGACCGCGTCCGCGCCGAACTCGCGCTCCCTGCGCTCCTTCTCCGCCGGGTCGAGGTGCAGGCGGGCGACCTCGTACTCGTCCTTGTAGGCCATGAGCTTGTGCAGGGCGCGGGCGTACGCGAGCCCGATCGCCGTGCCCGCCTCCTCGCCGGCGCGCTCGACCGCCTCGGCGGTCACCCGGCGCACGTCCTGCTCGTACGTACGGGCGTAGGCCGCGTTCTGGTAGCCGGTCAGATCGGCGACCCGCGTGGCCACCGCCTCCTCCAGCCCTTCCGGTTCCTCCGGCGCCTCCTCCACAGGGGGGTTCGCCACGGCGGCGCGGCCCCAGCGGAAGGCGGCGAGGTTCTTCTCGACGGCGGCACCGTTGAGCGTGATGGCCCGCTCGATGGACGCGGCGGAGACCGGCAGGCAGCCGTGCTGGTAGGCGGCGCCGAGGAGGAGCAGGTTCGCCGGCATGTGGTCGCCGAACAGCGACTCCGACAGCCCCTGGGCGTCCAGGCACTCGACGCGCCTGGCGGCGGAGGCGACGCGCGCGACCGCGTCGGCATGCCCGGGAACGGCCACCCGGCCGGTCACCATGGCGGCGGTCGGCACGACGGAGGTGTTCAGGATCGCGACGGTGCGTTCCGGCGCGGCGACGGCCAGGTTCGCCTCGGCGGCCGCTCCCAGCAGGTCGAACCCGATGACCACGTCGGCGCTGCCCTGCGAGGCACGCACGGAGCCGTCCACGGGGCGCGCGGAGATCCGGACGTCGCTGACCACCGGGCCGCCCTTCTGCGCCAGCCCGGTCTGCTCCAGCCCGGCCGCGTGCAGCCCGTCGAGGTGGGCCGCCATCTGCAGGATCTGCGAGACGGTGACGACGCCGGTGCCGCCGATGCCGGGCATCCTGATCAGGGCCTCGCGCGGCCTGCTCGCCGGCTCGGGCGCCTCCGGGGGCGGCGGCGTCTCCCTGCGCGGCCTGGTGCCCGGCTCGACCAGGAGGAACGACGGGCAGTCGCCCTTGAGACAGCTCAGGTCGGTGTTGCAGGAGGCCTGGTGGATGCGGGTCTTGCGGCCGTACTCGGTCTCGACCGGCTGCACCGACAGGCACGTCGACGCCTCGCCGCAGTCGCCGCAGCCCTCGCACACCCGCTCGTTGATCACGACCTTCTGGGTCGGCGCGGGCAGCTTGCCGCGCTTGCGCAGCCGCCGCTCCTCGGCCGCGCACCGGTCGTCGTGGATCAGCACGGTCACGCCGTCGAGCTCGGCGAGCTCCCGTTCCACCTCGGGCAGGTCGTCGCGGTGCCGTACGGACGCGATGCCCGCCAGCCGCACGCCCCGGTACGTCTCGGGCTCCGGCGTGGTGACCACGACGCGGCGCACGCCCTCGAGGGCCAGCTCGTGCGTCAGCGCGGGCACGTCCAGCCTGCCCTCGGCGCGCTGTCCGCCGGTCATGGCCACGGCGTCGTTGTAGAGCAGCTTGTACGTCATGCGCACCCCGGCCGCGACGGCGGCCCTGATCGCCAGGGAGCCGGAGTGGTGGAAGGTGCCGTCGCCGAGGTTCTGCACGAAGTGCCGGTCACCGGTGAACGGCGCCAGCCCGATCCACTGGGCTCCCTCGCCGCCCATCTGGGTGATGCCCACCTGGGTGCCGCGGCCGTGGCCGTCCAGCGCGATCATGGCGTGGCAGCCGATGCCGACGCCGACCAGCGTGCCCTCGGCGGTGCGGGTGGAGGTGTTGTGGGGGCAGCCGGAGCAGAAGTAAGGGGTGCGCGCGGCCACCAGCGGCAGCATCACCCGTCCCTTCTTACGGGGGCGGGGTGCCTGCTCCTTGCCCAGGCAGGTGGCGATGGCCTTGGCCACGTCCTCGGCGCCCAGGGTGCCGCGGGCGGTGAGCAGTTCCCGGCCCACGACGGCCGGCGCGCGGCCGCTGCCGTACAGGGCCTGCTTGAGCTGGCCCTCCAGGAACGGCACCTTGTCCTCGACCACCAGCACCTTGTCGAGGTCGGACGTCATGGCGGCCAGGTCGTCGTACGCGAGCGGGAACGGCATCGCGAGCCTGATCAGCCGTACCCCGTGCTCGTCCATTGCCGCGTCGTCGAGGCCGAGGTCCGCCAGCGCGCGCAGCACCACCGCGTACGTCGTGCCGGAGGCCAGGATGCCGAGCCTGGTGTTGCCCTCCCCGGACATCACCCGGTTCAGGCCGTGCGTGCGGGCGTACTCGCGGGCCAGGTCGAGGCGGCGGGTGAGCATGTCGTGCTCGGCGTCCAGCGCGGCCGGACCGAGGAGGATGGGTGCGGGGCCGCGCTCGCGCTTGTCGGGCACCGGGATGCCGGCGCGCAGCGGCCCGAGGTCGACCGTGGCGGACGCGTCGGCGATGTCCGCGACGATCTTCAGCCCCGCCCAGAGCCCGGTGGCGCGCGACAGGGCCACCGCGTGCAGCCCGAACTCGATGATCTCCGCCACCGAGCCCGGCGCGAGCAGCGGCATGGACAGGCTCTGGCACATGGGCTCGCACGAGCTGGGCAGCGTGGACGACTTGCAGCCGGGGTCGTCGCCGATCCAGGCCACCGCGCCGCCGAGGGGCGCCGTGCCGGACACGTTCGCGTGCCTGATGGCGTCGGCGGCCCGGTCCAGGCCGGGGTTCTTGCCGTACCAGAAGCCCGTCACGCCGTCGTGCCGCCGGCCCGGCACCTGGTCGAGCAGCTGGGTGCCGGCCACCGACGTGGCGGCCAGCTCCTCGTTCAGACCGGCCTGGAACACCACGCCCGCCTGCTCCAGGAACCGCGCCGCCCGCCCCATCTCCAGGTCCACCCCCGCCAGCGGCGAGCCCTGGTAGCCGGAGACGAACACCCGCGTGTCCAGCCCACGCTCCTCGTCCAGGCGGCGCTGCTCCAGCGTCAGGCGGACCAGGGCCTGGATGCCGGAGATCAGCACCCGGCCGTCCGCCGCCGTGTACTTGTCGTCGAGCGACACGGGAGTCACGCTCACGCGAACCTCCTGGCTTCCTACCGCGCACCGGGATTCCCCGTTGATTCCCAGCACAGCAACGCGGACATGACATGCGCAAGTATTAGATGAGAAAGTGTGCGGAAGACGCAAATTATGTGAGGACTAGAGCCTTGGTGGCTGATGTTCTTTGCGCCTGATGAAGGGGTTCTCGCATGGCTGACGTGGACGAGATCGACCACCGGGTGCTGCGGCTGCTGCGTGAGGACGGGCGCAGGACGTTCTCGGAGATGGCGCAGCTGGTGGGGCTGTCGGTGGCGGCGGTGAAGCGGCGGGTCGACCGGCTCAGGGAGACCGGGGTGATCACCGGTTTCAGCGTGCAGATCGACTACTCCAAGCTGGGGTGGGGCATCGAGGCGTTCACGGAGCTGCGCTATCCGGGCACGACTCCGGTGAGCGAGATCATCCGCACCGCCGCCGACGTGCCCGAGGTGCAGGCGGTGTTCACCATCGCGGGCGATCCCGACGCCCTGATCCATGTACGGGTACGCGATCTCGGGCACCTGCAGCAGGTCATCGACCGGTTGCGCCGGGCCGGTGACGTGACCGGGACCAAGACGCTGCTGGTGCTCGGCTCATGGACCCGGGACGCGCTGGCCTCCCGCTGAGCTCAGGACGCCTCGCCGGGCTGCTGCTCCCGGCGCCTCGCCGGGCGGCGGGGACTGCCGGCGACGGCGCGGTCGGCATTGGCGCTGCCGGCGACGGCGCGGTCGGCATTGGCGCTGCCGGCGACGGCGCGGTCGGCGTTGGCCCTGCCGGTACCGGTGCCGGTGCTCCCGGCGGCGCTGCCCCGGCGATCAGTGCCGGTGCTGCCGGTGCCGGGGCGGTCGGCGGCCGGGCGGCGGCGGTTGTGGCCGGAGAACTGCCATACGAGCAGGCCGATGGCGACGAGCATGGGAATGCCCAGTCCCACCAGCCACACCGACACCCCGGTCAGCGGGACGGCGCCGTCGTCGTCCCGCTTCTCCGCTTCCCCGGACCCCGGCCGCGGGCGGCGCTGACCGGGGCCCACCTCGGCGGCGGGGTGCTCCTCCGGCCCGCGCCCCTCACCGGGACGGCGCAGGCGCGGCCCCGTGGTGGGACCGCCCTTGATGATGTCTCCGCCGGAGATGACATGAAGCACGCCTTCGCTCCCGTCCAGGGCGGGCGACTGCCCGCTCCCGGGCCTCGCGTCGCCGCCTCCCACGGAGCTCCCGTACGGGTCCGGCTTGGACGGGGCCGACGTCGCGGAACCGGTACCGGAAGCGGAATCGCCGGCCCTAGCAGGATCGCCCACGCGAGCCGCATCACCCACGCGAGCCGGATCGGCGGCCCGGGCGGGATCGGCGGCGCGAGCAGGATCGGCGGCGCGGGCCGGATCGGCGGCGCGGGCGGGCTCCGTGTCGGAAGTGGGAGACGTGGCCGGGCCGGAGTTCGGCGGCTGAGCGGGCCCGGCGCCGCCGGCCACGCACGGACGGCCGTTCCCACCGTTCGGAGCGCTTTGGTGAACGGTGGCGCACGTGTCGGAGCCCCCGGCCTCAGGGGCGGCGGGCGGACCGGCCTTGGCCCGCGCCCGCGCCGGGTTGATCATCCGTGTCGAGCGAGCGCCCGTCCCCGTGGCCGAGACCTCGACCTTGTTGGTGACCCGCGTGCCGTCCGGAAGCGCCGGGTCGAGCGTGACCGGGATCTCGTACGTCACGCTCGACCCCGGCGGGATCGCCAGCCCGGCACCGCCACAGACGACGGTGGCGCCCCGGTTGACGAGGCCGCAGTCGTCGGACAGGAGGCCGGCGGTCGTGTTCGGATCGAGGTTGTTGACGATCGTCACGTTCTCGGCGTCGCCGCGTCCGGCGTTCTCGACGGTCACCATGTAGACGGACTGCGCGCCGATGACCATCGGATCCGGGGTGACGGTCCCGCTGACCCGCAACATCGGCCCGACCGGAGCCGCAACGGTCCCCCCGCCCAACGCGGTGAGCGCGACGATCCCCGCGATCCCCCGGATGACCATCTCGTCCCCTTCGCCATAACCTGCCGCACCTGCCTGACCGGGGACGATCCTGCTCCCACCCGCAGAACCCAGGGAGACTCCCCAACCTGAACCATGCGCCCCCATGACGAAGCCTTTACTTCGGATGCGGCGTTCCGCGCTCGACGAACACCGCCCGGCCCAGGATCCTTGGCGCGTACTGTCGGGATCATGCCAGGTGTTGCCCGCTACGACGAGATCGCCGACTTCTACGCGGAAGGCTGGACCGACGTCATCGACGACCCAGCCTCGGTGCGCCTGCTCGACATGCTGGGACCTGTCGCTGACCTGCGGGTCCTGGACATCGCCTGCGGCCACGGCCGCATCAGCCGTGAGCTCGCCCGCCGCGGCGCCGCCGTCGTCGGCGCCGATATCTCAGAAGCGCTGATCGCCAGGGCGCGGGCCGCAGTACACGACACCCCACTGGGCATCCGCTACCTCCACGCCGACGTGACCGAGCCCTTCGAGCCGGACCTTCCCCCGTTCGACGTGGTGGCCTGCGCCTTCGGCCTCTCCGACATCGACGACCTCGACGGCGCCGCCGCGACCGCCGTCCGCGCTCTCCGCCCCGGCGGCGTCTTCGCCTGCGCGATCCTGCACCCGTGCTTCCCCGGCGGCCGGGGCGTCTCCGGCTCCTGGCCAGGGGACGCGCGCCACCACACGGAGGGCTGGTGGCGTGCCGACGGCGAGCTGTCCTCCCTGCGCCGCCGGGTCGGCGCCAACCACCGCACGCTCTCGACGTACGTCAACACGTTCCGCCGCCACGGCCTCCGGCTGGACGAGCTGGACGAGCCCGAACCAGCCCCCGCCTGGGCTGCCGGACGGCCTGACGCCGCGAGGTTCCCCGTGTTCCTCGTCATGAAATGGGTCAAGCAGTGATGCCACACCGAGCACCGCCGCCGTCGGCACGAGCGCATGAGACTTCCAGGCTTGCGCGGATCTCGATGGGCACCTTTTCGGGAACGCTTGCGCTGTTCGCGACGCTCGTGAGCTTCATGCCGACCAATGACGACTGGGACCCCGAGATGCGGGAGTACAGCGACAGGGCGGCCTTCACGGCCTGCTGCCTGCTTCTCGCCGGCGACCTCTACCAATTCGTCACCTTGGTTCCGCATTTTACGGGCTGAGGGCCCGGACCGGTGTGTGGTGTGGCGGCACCCGGAGCACGCCACACCACACACGTACAGAGGGTCAGCCCACCCGGCAGCTCACCCCTTCGAAGGTCAGTCTGAGGAGATCGCCGAAATGTGTCAACGGATGGCAGAAACATTTCGGATCTTTAGTTCGATGCTGCCTACTCCCACCTGCAATGACATCAGTCGAAATATTTCGGAATCCATGAAAATAACGCGAAAATGGAGCGATACGTAGATTTCCCGATGCTTTACCAGCCGCTTCTGCCTAGTGTCGGCCGCGACAATCGCCGCCCGAGAAGGTGGGTTCATGCGTGCGCTGACCGTGCTCCTGTCCAGCCTTGTGCTGGTCACGACCGTCTCCGCCCCTGCCGGCGCGGAGACCAAGCCCGCCGCCGTCACACCTGACGTCGTCTTCCAGCGGGCCGACTTCGCCACCGGCACGTACGAGGGCACGGGAGCCGGCAACGGCCTGCTGTTCGGCCAGGCCGTCGGCACCGTCTCCTACACCGACGCGCTCGGCACCAGGACCTGGGAGTACGCCCGCTGGACCGGTCCCGAGCGGGCGATCGGCTTCCCGGCCACCGAGCTGATCGCGTCCTGGACCGCCGACGTGCCGCCGGGCAGCTGGATGCAGGTCGAGGCCCGGGCCAGGAACGCCGAAGGGCTGACCAAGTGGTACTCGCTCGGCCGGTGGGCGTACGCGGAAGGCGACATCCGCCGCACCTCCGTACCGGGACAGGGGGACGCGAACGCCAGCGTCGCGGTGGACACGCTGGTCGCGGCGGCCGGCAAGCCCATCAGCGGCTACCAGCTGCGCCTCACCCTCTACCGCACGCCCGGCTCCTCGGTGACGCCGCGCGTGCGCACGTCCGGCGTCATGGCCTCCAACGTGCCGGAACGCAAGACCGTGCCGGTCAGCCCGAGCGGCGGCGCATGGGGGACGGAGCTGGCCGTGCCGCGCCGCTCCCAGAACGTCCACCAGGGCCACTACCCCGAATGGGACGGCGGCGGCGAGGCGTGGTGCAGCCCGACCTCGACCACCATGGTCCTCGGCTACTGGGGCAAGCGGCCCAGCGCCGAGGACACCTCCTGGGTCGATCCCGCCGACCCGAACCCCGAGGTCGACTACGCCGCCCGCTACACCTACGACCACGCATACCAGGGGGCGGGCAACTGGCCGTTCAACACCGCCTACGCGGGGCGGTACGGGATGGACGGGTTCATCACGCGGCTGCGGTCGCTGACGGAGCTGGAGCTGCTGATCAAGGCGGGCATCCCGGTCATCACCTCGCAGTCGTTCAAGAAGGGCGAGCTGCCGGGCGCCGGGTACGGCACCAACGGGCACCTCATGGCGATCGTCGGCTTCACCGCGTCGGGTGACGTGATCGCCAACGACCCCGCCTCGTCGAGCAACGACGCCGTGCGGCACGTGTATCCGCGGGCCGACTTCGAGAACGTCTGGCTGCGGAGCTCGAGCAGCGGCGGCGTCGCGTACATCATCCACCCGCAGGACCGCGCGCTGCCCGCCACGACGCCCGGGCTGCCCGCCAACTGGTAACCGCCTAGGGGTGCGGGCTCGGTCGGCCTGCGGCGGCTCCTCGGGCCAGATCTCGAACTGCTCCACGATGCCGGAGAAGTGCGCCTCGTCCTCCTCGGGGACGGACGAGGCGCACCTTAGACGAAATGGACATCGTCCCGCACGGCGAAGTGCTCGCTCACGGTCCAGACCTGTCCGGCGTCCCTCCTGGCGCAGCCCAGCCTGGTCCCGGGACGCCCCGCGACCCGTGCCTCGGTGACGGCGAAGTCGACGAATCCGGCCGGCTCGAGCGCGCTCCTGGCCCCCTCCGAGACGCCGCAACCGCGGGAAGCTCACGGATGACGCGGGGGCGGGGTGGACGCGGGCAGATCACGGGTGACGCAGGGCCGGGGTGGACTCCCGGGCAGATCACGGGTGCCGCGGGGGTGCGGTGGACTCGCGGATGATGAGGCGCGGCGGGACCAGCGAGATGGCCGGTTGCGGGTGCCCGCCCAGCTCGGCCAGCGCCGCGTGGAAGCAGGCCCGCCCCAACCCGGCGAAATCCATCCGTACGGTGGTCAGCGCCGGGGTCCAGAAGGCCGAGCCGGGGATGTCGTCGAAGCCGACGATGCTGACATCCCCGGGAACGTCCTTCCCCGCGTCGTAGAGCGCCCGCCGCACCCCCTGCGCGATGTCGTCGTTGCCGCACAGGATCGCCGTCACGTCCGGCGACCGGGCCAGCCGCTCCCCCGCCGCGTACGCCGACTCCACATCCCACCCGCATGCCAGCACCGAGGGGATCTCCGCGCCCGCCCGGCGCAGCGCGTCGCGCCAGCCCGCGTGCCGCCCTCCGGCGCGGCCCTCGGACGGGATGGCCACGTGGTGGACGGTATGGTGCCCGAGGTCAAGCAGGTGCTGGGTGGCGTCGGCGGCGGCCCGGCGCTCGTCCAGGGCGATCGCCACCCGTCCCAGGTCGGGGGCGACCGGCTCGGTGGCCAGGATGGCGGGGATGTGCGGCGGCAGCGCCTCGGCCACCGCCGTGCCCAGCGGGTCGAACGCGATGACCACCAGCCCGCCCGCGCTCGGGTCGCTGACGTAGTCGACCGTCTGCTCGACCTCGGCCGACTCCACGACCCTGATCCCCAGGGCCACGCCCTCGGTCCTGGCCGCCTCCTCGATGCCCTGGAGGGTGGCGGCGTAGCCGTACAGCATGGTGTTGGAGGTCACGACGGTGACGCCGCTGGCCCGGCCGAGGCCCAGCGTGCGGGCGGCCCGGTTGGGGCGGAACCCCAGCCGCTCGATCGCGGCCAGCACCGCGGCGCGGGTGTCGGGCCGCACCCGGGGTGAGTCGTTCAGCACGCGCGAGACGGTCTGGTGCGAGACGCCGGCCGCGGCGGCTACGTCTCGGATGCTCGGGGCGGCCCCTTTACGGACAGGTCGGGGGCTCGCGGTCACGATCACATGGTAGTCGGCCCGAGAGCGGAGGTTGGGACCAGTTCACGCGACCAGGCGCAGCCAGGCCGCCGCGAGCGCGGCGTGACCGGCCGGCGTCGGGTGCACGCCGTCCGCGGCCCAGTGCTCCGGCCCCGTCGTCGCAGAGAGTTCGGCGAACATGCCGTCGGCGGGAAGCAGTTGCGCGCCGTACTTGTTGCCGCCGATCCCGGTGTTCAGCCAGGTCACGGGGCGGTCCGGATGCCGGAGGCCCCATCACCCGCGATGATGACAGCTTGGTGGAACTCGCCGGTCGGGAAGGCGCCGGCTGCCTCAGCGAGGGTGGCGTGCCTGTCGCGCAGGTCGGCGACTTTTCGGCGCGGGCGCTCATGCCGGTTGCCAGGCGACTTGGTTGCGCCGGTGTGGGTGATGGATCCGGCGCACCCAAGCGGCTGCTGAGTCTGATCACGCGTCTGTCAGGAAGGCCAGTGCGTCGGAGGCGAAGCGCTTGTCGGTGAATGTGCCGCTGTGGCTGCGGTCTGGGTAGACGACGAGTTGAGCGTCGGGGATGCCCTCGACCGTGTACCGGGCCAGTTCCAGCGGGTAGACGAGGTCCTTACCACCCTGGATCAGCAGCGTGGCCGCCTTGATGTTGTGCAGCCGGCCGCGCAGGTCGAAGCCGTCTTCGGCGTTGAGAACGGTGACGGCGTCACTGTGGTCCTTGTGGCCATTGTCCGACAGCCACAGCAGGCATCGGAGCAGTCTCTGGCCGATCGCTGATTCGGTGACGATCTCGGCCAGGGCGGGGCTGGGCCGCCTGCCCTGGCGTGCGCGTTCGATGTAGTTACGTTGGGCTCGCTTGCCGACAGGGCCGAGAGTGCAGGCCGTACCCGCTAGGACCAGGCGGTTGACCAGGCCGGGATGGTCGGCGGCAAGCTGCAGGGCGATGGAGCCGCCGGTGGAGATGGCCAGTATGTTCACCGGGCCCTCGAAGGTGGTTTTGATCGCTTGCGCGTAGACGGCGGCGAGGTCGGCCATCGTCGTGGTTGACGGCAGCCCGGGCGGCCGGTTGACGACATAGACAGTGAAGTGTTCGGTGAACGGTCGCACCATCCGCATCGTGGACCAGCGTGCCAACCCCGTCGGGTTGGCCGCTTGTGGGGTGTAGAGCAGGACGACCAAGGGTGCTCCCGCGCCGGCCGACAGGTACGGTAGGCCGTTCATCATGGGGTGATCCCTTCTGTGACCGCGTCGATCAGACGGTTCATCACGGCCGGGTAGATCTCGGCGCCTAGGTGTTCGGCGTGCAGCGGGGTCAGCAGGACCGCGCGCAGCACGCCGAGCAGGACCTGCGGATCGTCTTTCAGATGGATGCTGAGGAACTGGAGCACATCGGCCATCGGGCCGTCCGCCGCTACGGCCGTGCGCTCGGGGGTGAGCTTGGCGGCGACCGCGGCCATCTCCTGGGGGTGGGACATCAGCCGCCGGTAGAGCGGATTGCTGTCAAGTTCGGCGATCGTGGCGCGCAGGAAGCGGCGCAGCGCGTCGCGGGTGTCGGCGCCGCGGTTGAGGCCCTCATCGATCACCCGGCGCCGGACCTGCTCGCTCTGGCGCAGCATCGCCTCGAAGTACAGGTCCTCTTTGGAGTCGAAGAAGGCATACAGCGAGGACTTGGCGATGCCCGCGGGAGCGGTCAACTCTTCCAGGGACGTCTTGCGCAGCCCCTGGGTCGAGAAGAGGTGGGTGGCGGTGTCGAGCAACTGCTCGATGATCCGCAACCTCTCTTCCTCGGAGAACGCCGACGGCATGTTGTCTCCATTTGAACAGATCGGTTTATTGTTCACAGCATAGCTCTCGATAGGCAGGTGATGTCATCCACCCCCGGTCCAGATGGAAGTCCACGAGTGGGGCCATGCCGAGATGGGTGCAGCGGGCGCAAGCGACCACTTATGAAACAAGCCCCGACAGCCATGACAGTACGTAACTAAGGTTACAGAGAGCTACTTTGGGGCTGGTCGCACGGATCCGAGTGGGGGGGCGACACCACCACCCCCGGCGGGCGGCTCGTCTTCCATGTCTTCGCCACGTTGGCGGAGTTCATCCGCGAGCTCATCGTGGAGGGCACGCACGAGGGCCTGGCCGCCGCCCGCGCCCGCGGGCGGCGCCTGGGACGCCCGCCGGCGATGACGCCCGTCAGCACAACATGGTTGGACGCCCCTCAGATGAGCAGCAGAGTCTTGCCTACGGCGTTGCGCGACTCGATCGCCGCATGCGCATCCGAAGCACGCTCCAACGGGAAGGTCTGCCCGACGATCGGCCTGATCCGGCCTGCCACCGCTTCTGACATCACCCGCTCGGCCCACCCTCTCATTCGCGGCCCGAAGCCGAAGAGTTGCTCGATCCCGATCACCTCAATTCCCCGCCGCTGCGCCTGTGCGGAATCGATCATCGTGACCTCACCACTGGAAGCGCCGTGGATGGAGAAACGGCCGCCGTCAGCCGTCACCTCGAACGCGGCCCGGCCGATCTCCCCGCCAACCCCGTCGAACACCAGGTCGACACCCGTGCCACCGGTGGCGTCGAGCACCTGCTCCGTCCAGTCCTGATCGGAATAGTCGACCACCGCCTCCGCGCCAAGGTCGCGTACCATGTTCAGCTTCCGGCTGCCGCGCGCAGCCCCGACGACTTTGGCACCGGCCGCATGCGCCAGTTGCACCAGCAGGCTTCCGACGCCGCCGCCTGCTGCCTCGACCAGCACCCATTCGCCAGATCGGATGCGGGCTCCCTCCACGAGGCCCAGCGCGGTGCTGCCGTCGGTGTGCAGAGCGACGGCATCGGTCAGTTCCAGTTCTTCCGGTATCTGGATCAGGTCCTCCGTGAAGGCCACCGCACGCTCGGCGAAGCCGCCGGTCTCCCCCGTGCCTGCCAGAACGCGCTGTCCGAACCAGCTCGGGTCCGCATCCTCCCCCACCGCACTCACGCGACCGGCCACCATGCTGCCCGGCACGTACGGGAGTTCGGGCTTGTCGTGCCAAGGGTCGGTGCCGCGCCGGATCTGGGTCTCGACGAACGTGATTCCTGCAACGGAGACGTCGACCATCACCTGGCCGGGTCCCACGACCGGATCCGGCTCCTCGCCCGGCACCAGCACCTCGGGCCCTCCGAAACGGGTCACGTGTACCACTCGCATATCCAGCACTCTCCTGCACTGTTTGTCTGACATCGGCGAGGAGAAGTCTCTAACCTCAACCAAGGTTGACATCAAGTCCAAGGCGACACACTGCCCAGCTCGAAGCAGCGCGACTGACAGCATGCGGCTCCAACGCACGGACATCACCATGGACGACGGCCTGCTACCCAACGGCAGGCCGAGACGCGATCACGCCCACAAGGGCGTGATGGCCGTCAGGTGGAGGTGGACTCGGAGCGCTGTGCGGATTCGGCCGAGGGCGAGCCGAGGGGCGGTAGATGGCGGAGCGAAGCGAACACGAGGGCCGTGACGGCCACCATTATCACCACGCCTGCGACAGCAGCGGCGGCCAGGCCGTCGGCAAAAGCCGCTCTGGCGCCGGCCAGCAGTTTCCCGGAGACATCGGGGTTCCCGGCGGCGACCGCGAAAGCTCCGCCGAAGGTGTCCCGGGCCGTGCGGGCGGCCGCGCTGTCCAAGCCGTCCGGCACCGCAACGCCCGCCCGGTACACCACTGCGGCGAGGCTGCCTAGCACGGCAAGCCCGAGAGCAGCGGAGAACTCCTGCCCAGTCTCCGACAGCGCCGCGGCCGAGCCCGACCGCTCCGGCGGCGCCGCGCCTACCACCATGTCGATGCCGAGGACCACGAGCGGCGAGGTCCCGGCGAAGAACAGGGACTGCCCCACCACCACGTAGACCAGCCCACCAGTACCCTCGACCTGGGCGAGCAGCAACATGCCCAGGATGGCCACGGCCAGCCCGCCGGCGATGACGTGGACCGGTCGGAACCGGCCGGCGAGCCGGGGGGTGATGACGAAGCCGACGATCACCGCGGCGGTCATCGGCACCATCCACATCCCGGCCGCCAGTGGCGACAGCCCCGCCGAAAGCTGGAGGTACTGGCCGGTGAGCAGACTGAGGCCGGGGCCCAGCAGGGTGACCAGCATCAGGGCGCCCAGGGAGGCGCTGAATTTACGGTTGGCGAACAGTTTCAGGTCCAGTAGTGGGGCGGCCAGGGCGCGTTGGCGCCGTACGAACACGGCGGCCAGGATCGCTCCTGCCGCGACGGCGAGTGCGGAGGGCCAGGAGAGCCCGTACGCCGCGAACTCCTTGATTCCATAGATGGTCGGCAGGACCGCGCCCAGTGACAGCACCACGCTCGCCAGGTCGAGACGGCCCGCGCCCGGCGCGCGGTATTCGGGCAGCAGCAGCGGCCCTGCCACCAGCAACACCAGCATGACAGGCACGTTCAGCAGGAAGACCGCACCCCACCAGAACCATTCGAGCAGCAGCCCGCCGACCAGCGGCCCAACGACCATGCCGCCGGTGAACCCGGTCATCCACAGGCCGATCGCCTTGGTTCGCTGTCGCGAGTCCAGGAACATGTTGCTGATCAACGAGAGCGTGGACGGCATCAGCGTGGCACCCGCGACGCCGAGCAGTGCCCGGGCCAGGATCAGCAGCAGGGGCGTGGTGGCGTACGCGGCGAGCACTGAGGCCACTGCGAACGCGGCGCCGCCGATCAACAGCAGCCTCCTGCGACCGATGCGGTCACCGAGGGTGCCCATCGTGATCAGGAACCCCGCGATGAGGAAGCCGTAGACATCGGAGATCCACAGCAACTGTGCGCCGGTGGGCTTCAGGTCCTTTGTCAGTGTCGGCACGGCCAGATGCAGCACGGACATGTCAATCGAAAGCAGCAGGGTGGGCAGGATGAGCACGGCCAACCCTGTCCACTCCCGCCGCCCTGCCTTCGGATATGCGTTCACATTCGGCCACGATAAAAGCTCAACGTAAGTTGAGGTCAACCGCTCTTGGGCATCGCGTCGCATCGCCTCCATGCCGGAGATCTCGATGTGGATGTGGCTGAGCCAGAAGGCGATCCCCGGCATGGAAGGGAGACGGCCTGCTCCTGCTCGGCTGCCCCCTGTGGGGGCGATTCTCCGCCCTGGCGCACCTGTCTCCCCCGGCTGGCCGGTTGCGGCGCTGGTGAGCGCCGCCGGACGGGCTGGGGACTGCGCGTGGGCACATACGCACAACTGTGCGAGCTTCGCGAACGGATTCTGGATGCCGGGCGGCCGGTCGGACAGATCGAGACACTGCCCACGCAATGGACTATGACGGCTCGCGATCCCGATGGACGCCCGGTGGATATCCGGGCCCATCGCCCTCGATGACATTGCTCTGCAAACGAGGTCTTTCCAGCGGTGGTGCCTCCCCCGGCCAGATCACGATCTTGCACTCGGGATCGAAGGCACCTGTCCGTTCTGATCCATCGTGTCAGGGGGCATGTCGGCGAGCTGCGCACCGATCTCAGCCTTGAGACAAGACGGGCGAGCAATCCGGCTGGGGATCAATGGGCTCTTGTCAGTTTTCCGAGTCACAACCGCCTCATCGGAACGTGGCGTGGCCGCCGAACGGGCGCTCCAACGCGCACTACGCGGCATGAGCGGAGGTCGTCCGGCGGTGTCCCACCGAAGCGTGGTCCCTCTCGACACGTTAGGTGATACCTACGGCCTGGCCGACGAGGTGATCGGCGATCCGGCCGGGGCTGCGGAGCCCGGCACCCCCGCGTAGTCGGGCAGCTCGATGCCGTTGATCGCGCGCCCGACCAGCTCGGTGAACCATTCGCCGGCGAAATCGGGGCGCGGCTCGGCGTCCGGCCCGGGGACGTCGCGGCTGCGGGCGTTCAACCGGCCGATCTCCTGGTTGGCCTCGACGAACGAGCGCATCCGCGCCTCGTAGCGGGCGAACCCGGCGCCGGGGTCCCATCCGGCGGCGGCCAGCTCTCCGGCCAGCAGGTAGGCGCCGACCAGCGCCAGCCCGGTGCCCTGCCCCGACATCGGCGAGGAGCTGAACGCCGCGTCCCCGAGCAGCACCACCCGTCCACTCGACCAGCGGTCCATCACCACCTGGGCGACCTGGTCGAGGTAGAAGTCCGGGGTGTCGTCCAGGTGCGCGAGGATGTCCGGGGTCAACCAGCCCAGGCCCGCCATCCGCTCACGCAGCAGGACCTTCTGGGCCGCGACGTCACGGTAGTCGACGTCGAAGTCGGCCGAGGCGAAGGAGAACATGGCCATCGCCCGGGTGGCGTCCTGGATGGGCCGCAGGAGGGCAGAGCGCCCGGACTCCTGATCCTGGTACTCGAGCAGCCAGCGGTCCAGCCCGAACTCGTTGGGCACACTGTAGAAGGCCAGCACGTGCCCGAGGTGGCGGAGGAACCGCTCATGCGGCCCGAAGACCATCGCTCGCAGCGCCGAGTGCAACCCGTCGGCCCCGACCACCAGGTCGAAGCGCCGCCGGTTGCCGCCCGCGAAGACCACGTCGACGCCGTCCGCGTCCTGGGCGAGCCCCGCGATCCGGTCGCCGAAGACGTACTCGACGCCGTCGCGGGTGTCATCGTAGAGCACCTGGGACAGGTCCCCGCGCAGGATCTCGATGTCCGCGATGAACCCGTCGCCACCGTCGTCGTCTGCACGGAAGGTCTCCAGCACCTGCCCGTCCGCGTCCACGGTGTGCGCGCCGGCGGTGTCGGTGCACGCCGCGCGCACCGCCGCGTCCAGCCCCATGCGCCCGATGACCTCCTTGACGACCCCGCGCGCGTCCACCGCCTGCCCGCCGGGACGCAGCTCAGGAGCCCGCTCCACCACGGTCACCTCGGCCCCCCGCCGGCGCAGCCAGTGGGCCAGCGCGGGTCCCGCGATGCTCGCCCCCGCCACCAACACCCTGGGACCGCTCACCCGCGTCCCGTGCGCGCCAGTCCGGATGGTGTGCTCCTGCTGGGAGTCGTCGACGCTCATCACTGCCTCCATGTGCTTCCTCCCGCGCTGGACGTTCCCAGCACAGGCCCCCCGCTGTCGGTGTGTCCAGCCGTGTCGACCACGGATCGGCACAAAACTCATCGGCACGACCGACATCGCGTGCACGCTCCCGCAAAACACCCTGAAACTCGGCATGTGCGTGCGACGGGCATGGTCATGATCGCCTCGGCCTCGGCAGACAATGACGCCCTGATTCGAGGGCGAGAAGTGGATCCATCTTCGGGTGAGTTCCGGCCCACCCGTGGCCCCGCGAGGGGAGGGGTTCAACCAGCGAGATGCAGATCAACGAATGGCACGGTGTCACCGTCGAGTAAATAGCGGTCGTGCTCGAGGAACCCATTCGCTGCCGCGAACGCGAGACCGTCGGCGTTCGAGGCGAGCACGACCGTCTCAATCCGCTGGGCGCCCAGTCTGCGGGCGTGGGCGAGTTCGGCCCTCAGGTAATGCGTGCCGAAACCCTGGCGACGGTGCTCTGGCAGGATCCGCACGATCACGGTGGCCACAGCGTCGGGTCCCGTGGGCGGCCGCACCGTCGCGTTGCCGACCAGCCGACCTGCTGCGTAGCCGAGGGTCAACCGGTTGCGGCCGGCCCGCTCAGCGACATCGGCGGCAGTCAGTGGGGCGGTCGGGATGATCACGTTGTGAATCGTCCGCCAGTGCTCGAGCAGCTGACCGGTCGCGACCACGATGTTCATAGGCATGGGCACACGCTAGTCCGGCGCCATCAACCGGTGATGACGGGCGGCCTTCCCTTTGCGTCGGCGGATGGGCCGGTTCTGTAGGAGAGATCGGGTCGCGTGATCGCGGTACGAGCACGTCCCTATGCCGGTAAGGGCGCTTACCTGGCACGTAATTGGCACGCCTACCTCCACGCCGGAAGACTCGTCTCATCAGCACCGCACACCCACCTGCACCACGACATTGGGAGCACTGAGATGTTCTTCGAGACGAGTGACGGCACCCGCCTGGCCTACGAGGACTACGGCCAGGGCCGGCCGATCGTGTTCGTGGCCAGCGCGATGCTCTGCGCCGACATGTGGGAGTACCAGATCCCGTACTTCGTGGAGCAGGGCTACCGTTGCATCGCCCTCGACCGACGCGGGCACGGCCGTTCCGACCGTCCTAGCACCGGTTACGACATGGACACCGCGGCCGACGACCTGGCCGTGCTGATCGAGCTTCTCGACCTGCGTGATGTGATCCTGGTGGGCCACTCGATGGGCGGCGCCGAGATCGCCCGGTACCTGACCCGGCACGGCGACGAGCGGATCGCGCGGATCGCGCTCATCTCGGCCATGCTGCCGTTCATGCGGCAGACCGACGACAACCCCGAAGGGATCCCCGGCGCCCTGCTGGACGCGTCGATCGCCTCGCTTGACGCCGACCGGCCCAAGTGGCTGGCCCGGCAGGCCCAGGCGTTCTTCGCCACCCACCTGGGCAACGACGTCTCCCCGGCGCAGGTCGACTTCACCATGCGCCAGTGCCTGGAAGCCTCGCCGTGGGCGGTGCGCCAGAGCCAGCGCAATGTGGTGAACTTCGACCACCGGGCCACCCTGCCCGAGATCAAGGTCCCCACGCTGGTAGTCCACGGTGCCGCCGACTTCTCCGCGCCCATCGACGTCACCGGCCGCCGCACCGCCAAGATGATCCCCGGCGCGGTCTACCACGAGTACCCGACCGCCGGCCACGGCCTGTTCGTCAGCCACCGCGACCAGCTCAACGGCGACCTGCTCGCCTTCATCGAGGGGCGTTGATCCACCGTCGGCGCGGCTCCCCAGCGGCGCAGGCGCTCCAGGACGAAGACGACGCCGGCGGCGACCTCCGCCCTGGGCAGGGGATCACCTCGCACCCATGCCGTCCGTACGCCTCCACCATGGCGTCGTGCGTCCGCACCGCCTCGTCCAGGTCCTGACGGCGTTCGGCGTCGTGGGTGTAGATCTCGGGAGAAGGCCCCGGTGGCTGGTGTCCAGGTAGCTGCGGCCCGTGCCGTCGTTCGAGGTCACCGTGCTCGTCCTGGCGGTGCCCGTCGCGTCGTTGACCTGAATGTCGAAGCCCAGCAGGGTGCCGGGCGCCAACGGGACGTGGGCAGCTCGACGGCCGCCTCCACGACGTAGCCGCCGCCACCGGCTTGGCCGCCGCCTTCACCTCGTCCTCGACGCCGCCCACGGCGCGCGTCTCGGATACTTGGGGCGGCCCCCTTGCCGCCATGTCGGGGGCTCGCGGTCACAATCACATGGCAGCCGGAGCAGTCGAGGTAGCGCCCTGCCGCGCGCCCGGAAACCACCGAAGGGAGAACACGCCGAAGAAGCTGACAAAGGCTCAGTCGGGCGGCTTCTCGCCGGTCTCATGCGTCCGGCGACATACGGATCAACGGTCACGGCAGGCCGTGCAGCCTTCGAACGCGTTCACGCAATTGCGTCGTGCCGATCTGGCCACGCGCCCAGCGTTCAGTGATGGCCTCCGCTTCAGCACCCGCGGTGAGTCCTTCAGCGCGCACCGACGCCACGGCCTCCGTCAGTGACCTGGCCCGCTCCGCAGTCGGGAGGCCCACCTGGTAACAGGGCGAGGGGTGAGTGCACGCCGGCCTGCCTACTCCCGGGCTAACCGGAGGACGCCCCAGTGGCTGGTGTCCAGGTAGCTGCGGCTCGTGCTGTCGTTCCAGGTCACCGCGCTCGTACGGGCGGTGCCCGTCGCATCGTTGACCTGGACGTCGAAGCCCAGCAGGGTGCCCGGAGCGAGGGTGATCGTGGGCAGGTCGATGGCCGCCTCCACGACGTATCCACCGGGCACCGTCCTGGTCGCCGCCTTCACGTGGTCCTTGACGCCGCTCGCGTCGAACGTCCCGCCGACCGTGACCCGGCCCGAGAAACTGACGCGGTACTGGCCGTCGTCGTCCTCGTAGCCCTTGGTCTTGCCGTTGCCGGGGTCCACGAAGATCTCGACGGAGTCCTGCTCCCACGAGTTCGGGGACTCCTCGCTCAGCGTGGGGTCGGAGACCTGGGCGAGGACGTACAGCGTGGACCCGCTCCACAGCGAGCGCACCTTGGCGGTCGCGCCGGACGTGCCCTGGATCCAGGTCCCGGTGCGGATCTCCGGCGCGGCCGACCAGGCCCGGTCCACCACGCCGTCGAGCACGGGCGCGCGGTGGGCGGCCGACGTCAGCTTGACCGCGGCCTCGGGCGTCACCTTCCCGTTCCAGACGGCCTCGCCGGAAGAGTCGTGCACGGTCACGGCCACGTCCGTGCCCGTCTTGACCAGCGCCTCGACGCGGTACCCGGTCGCGGTCTGCCGCACCGCCGCAGCCGCCGCCATTCCTCCGCGCGCCCCGTCCGTCGCGCCGCCCGAGAGACCTCCGCCATGCTCGCCCGTCGCGCCCCCCGAAAGGCCCCCGCGCCGCCCCACGACGTACGACGTGCCGTCCACGGTGAACGTCACCCGGTCGCCCTTGCCGGCGGTCGGGTCGGTGACCTCGGCGAGCAGATAGAGCCCCTTCGCGGACGAACGGGCCTGGAACCCGGCCGACACGTCACCCACGCGCGCGATCGGCGAGTCCGGCAGCAGGTCCCACTCGAGGTCCCGCCTGCCGTCCACCAGAGGCGTCCCGGCCGGCGCCGCCAGCCTCCGTACCGATGGCGCCAGCCGGGACGGGTCCACGATGCCCCAGTACGCGGGCTTGGCCTGCAGTTCGTCGTCGAAGGGCAGCGGCGCGTTCAGCCGGGGGATCGGCCAGGAGCGCAGCCAGCTCACGTCGTCCGACTCGCCCCAGACCGTCACCGAGCTGAGCTTCGCGGCCTGCCGGCGGAAGACGTCGAACAGCTCCTTGTACCGGTGCCCCTGCTGGACGAGCAGCTCGGGCGGGATCGTGTCGTACGAAGAGACGAAGTCCGTATAAATGCTGACATCGAGTTCGGTGACCTGCTGGTCCACGCCGAGCGTGGCGAAACGCTCGATCGTGGCCTCGACGGCGGAGGCGGGCGGGTGCTCGATGTTCAGGTGCAGCTGGTGGCCCACGCCGTCGATCGGCACGCCTTCGCCCTTGAGCCGCTTGACCAGCGCGTACAGGGCCTCCCGCTTGCGGGGGAACTCGGTGTTGTAGTCGTTGATGAAGAGCTTGGCGTCGGGGTCGGCCTCGTGCGCGACGCGGAAGGCCGTGCGGATGAAGTCGAGACCGGCGATCTCGTACCACTTGGAGCGGCGCAGGCCGTCGGGCTGATTCTCGTCCACGACCTCGTTGACCACGTCCCAGGCCGCGATCTTGCCCTTGTACCTGGTCACGAGCGTGCGTACGTGCGTCTCCAGGCGCTTGAGCAGCAGCTCCTTGTCGGCGTTCTGGAAGACCCAGTCGGGGGTCTGGCTGTGCCAGGCGAGCGTGTGGCCGCGGATCGTCATGCCGTGCCGGGTGGCGAAGTCCACGAGATAGTCGCCGTCCGCGAAGGTGAACTCGCCCTCCCTCGGCTCGGTGGCGTCCCATTTGAGCTCGTTGCCGGGCGTGACGCCGTTGAAGTGCCTGGCCAGCAGCTCGCCGTGCACGCCGAGCGTGTCGGGCCTGGTGAAGGCCGAGCCCATGACGAAGGGCACCTTGTCCTTGAGCGCGGGGATGTCGGTCTGGATCGGCTTCGGCTGGACGTAGGTCAGGGAGAAGTCGTCCAGGTAGAAGGGGAACGTGCCGCTGTCGGACTCGACGTACAGGCTGAGGAAGTCGACGTCGTACGCGAGCGTGTACGTGCCCGACAGCCGCACCCACTCCCCCGCCGGTACGTCCTTCGGCGCGACCACGCGCTCGTAGCTCGGAGTGCCGCCGCTCCTGCGCTCGATCGACAGTCCGAGCCGGCCGGACGCGGTGTCCGGCCCGAGACGGACCCATACCGACAGGGCGTACTTGTCGCCCTTGGCCATCCGGCCGAGCACGTTCAGCGCGGGGCCGTCCCAGGAGGCCGACCGGCCGCCGACCGCCAGCGCGCGGCTGCCCGCGTGGGCGGCGGCCGTACTGGACTCGAGGGTGGCGGCGGCCCTGGGCGCCCAGTCCTGCGCGGTGCCGTCCTCGAAGTCGCTGCTGATCGGCTCGCGCGTGGGATCGCCGAGCGGGGTGATGACGATGTCGTCCAGGTAGAACCGGCCGGTGGCGTCGGAGCTCTCGGCGTAGAGCTGCACGCCGGTGGACTCGGCGGTGAACTGGTAGGTGCCCGACAGCCGCACCCATCCGCCGTCGGTCACGGTGGCCGCCGCGACCCGCTCGTACGTGGTGTCGCCGCCCGCCGGGGTCCGCTGCACCGTCAGCGCGATCGTGCTCGCCGGCTGGCCGCTCACCAGCCGCGCGTACGCGGTCACGGTGTAGCCGGCGCCCCTGACGAACGGCGCGTCGATCGAAGCGCCGTGCCACGTCGCGGTCCTGCCGGTCGTCAGGAGGCTGCTCGTCCCGCCGTGGGCCGCCTCCGCCGTCACCGTGACGGAGACGCCGTCGCCGCGCGGGCCCCATCCCTGGGTGGTGCCGCCCTCGAAGTCATAGCTGAAGTCCGCCTTGGGGGACGTGAGGTCCGTCGCGGCGTGCGCGGAGACCGCGGGCACAAGGCATAACAGGGCGGCGGCTACCAGGGCTCGAAGGATGCGCACGATGCTCCCGCTGAAAGTTTCATGAAAGCGCCGATAAATATCAGGCGGACTGTAGATGTGGCGCGCTCCAGGGTCAAGTAGGTCACGCTGCACCACAACTATTTCGAGGGCCTCGGCCAGCGCATTTCGACGGCATCGCCGCGGCGAAGGTGCTGTCGATGTTCAGGGGCACCGCGAGGAACAACCTGGTGGAGGGCGCCGGCCGCCTGCGCTGAGGCGGCCGGCGGCGGGCTGGTTACGAAGCGCCGGTGTACGGCGCGATGGTCGTCGCGGTGAGCGCGATCCCGAGGTAGCCGGACAGGGAGTGGAACTTCCCCAGGCCGATGAACGCCTCGTCGTGGAGATCAACGGGGAAGCGATCGCCGAGCCGCTGGGGAACGGCGACGAGGTCTCCCGGGTCGGCCAGGTTGACCCACCTGGCCACGCCCGGAGGCCGCGCGCCCTTCCCGTCGACCGGCCCGGGTTCGAGCACGTCGAAGACGCCTCCCGGCAGGCCGAGCGGCGAGCCGAGCGTGACCAGCAACTCCACCTCCAGGTCCGGATGAGCATGCAACGCCTCGTAGGTGACCACCGAGCCGAGCGAATGTGCCAGGACGACCCGGGGCCGGTGCTCGCCGATCGCCTCGGCGACCTGGGCGCGGGCCTGCCGTCGCCACTCTGGCCTGGCGAGATAGGCGTGCACCTCCCTGGCGAACGCCACCGCGATCCGGCCCAGCAGGCTCACCGGCACTCGGCGTCGCCGCGCCAGCCAGTCGACTCCTTGCCGGACAGGCTTGGTCACCGGACCCTGCGCGTCCGCGGGGTCGGGCACGCCGGCCGCCCGCAGCCACGCCCAGGCGAGCGACGCCTCCTCCGCCGACAGGGACTCCACCCGCTCGTCGTCGCCCGCCCCCTGCGCTTCGGCGGCGGTGAGCAGGTGAGCGTAGTAGGCCGCCCGTATCTCGGGCACGGGAGAGGTGAAGCCGGCCGCCGCGAACCCCTTGGCGAGGTCGGGCTGCCACTTCCCGGCCAGCGCCGCCGCCGCCTGCACCGGGTCGAGCCCGCCCTGCCGGCAGCGGATCCCGTGCACGGCAAGGACCGGTGATGTCACGTTCATCGAATCTCACTTTCGCCGGGTAGGGAGAACAGGGCCAGCTCCGGACCGAAGCTGACGACGAAACCGCGCGGATGCGGCAGCAGCCACCGCGCCGCGTACGGCACGATCAGCGGCGGTCCGTCGCGTTCACCGGTGGCCGCATCCCACAGGCACACCCGATGTCCGCTGGTGGTGACCAGCCGCGCGCGACCGCCGGCCTCGGTCACCACCGCCGATCTGACGGCCTCGTCGTGGGCCAGGTCCATGACCGGACGATGATCGGACAGGTCCAGGACCCGCACCCTGTTGCCGCTGCAGACGAGCACGTGAGCACGTCCGTCGATGTGGACGAGCTCCCCGTGCGTGATCGGCATGCCGCTCCCGGGAAGGGTCCTGACCACGCGGCCATCGGACAACCGGATCACTCGCAAGGTGTCGCCCGACGTCATGAGGGCGTGCGCCGTGCCGTCGATGCCGGCCGCCAGCAGCTGCCTGCACCGGGACAGGTCCAGGATCCACCGGGTGGAGTCGTCCACCAGGTCCCGCGCGTGCAACCAGCGGCCGCTCCCGACCACGGCGTGGGGCCGCCCATCGATCTCGGCCGCCATGACGCCGTGAACGGGCTTGGGGAACTCGAGGGTGTGCAGGAGCACCGCATCGGGGAGGCTCCACACGTGCACGCGGTGCTGCGGCCCGGGACAGGTGGTGAGCGCGTGCGCACGGCCCCGGAGGTCGGACACGGTCACCGCGCTCACGCACCGGTCATGGTGGAGCCGCTGTGCCTGGACACCGTCGGCCAGATCCCACACGCGCACATCTGCGCCGCCCGAGGCGGTCAGCCCATAGGCGCGGCCGTCCACGGTGGCCACCACCGCCGAAACGATCGGCCGGTCGCTCCTCAGTGTGCGCACGAGGATCCCGTCGGTCAGGTCCCACACACGCGCGTCCCGGTCGCCGGCCGTGGTGAGGCCGTAAGGTCTTCCGCTCACCTGGGCCGCCGCGATCGTCCCCACCGGGGTTGGGTGATGCCTGATCCCTCCGGCCACGTCCCACACGCGAACGACGTGGTCGAGGTCGGCGGTGAGGGCGTAGGGCCGCTCGCCGTCCCGGGCGAACGCCGCCGCCTGGACGTTGCCGTGGTGGCCGGAGAAGGTATGGCGGAGATCGCCTCCGGTCAGATCCCACGCGTGCAGGCTCTTGCCGCTGACGGTGAGCACATGAGGCCGCCGCAGGACCTCGACCACACCGGCCACCTCTGCCGGCCCCTTGTGGACGAGTTCGTGCTGGAGCACGCCCGTGTCGAGGGCCCAGACGGACACGACGTTCCTGCTGGTGGTGAAGGCGTGCGGGCGCCCGTCCAGCTCGAACGCCGTGATCTCGCGCACGGGGTCGAGGTGGTCAAGGGAGTGGCGGAGCGCGCCGTCGGTGAGGTCCCACACGCGTACGCCGTTCTCCGCGGTGGTGATCGCGTGGGGACGTTTGCCGATCTCCACGGCGGCCACCGCGCGCAGACGGCGAAGATGGCGCAGGACCCGCCGCCCGGCACCGTCGGTGAGATCCCACAGGCGCAGGCCGTCCTCGGCGTAGGTGAGCGCGTGCGGGCGCTGGTGCACGGTCAGCGGGTCCACGTGCCGCACCGGCGCCCCGTGCCCCAGCTCGCAGCGGCGCATGCCCCCGGCGAGGTCCCAGACCTGCACGGTCTTCCCGGCGGTGACCAGGGCGTGCGGGCGGCCGTCGATCTCCGTCTCCCGTATCCCCTGGACCTGGCTGCCGTAGCGGGTGGTGTGGCGTTGCGTGCCGTCCGTCAGGTCCCAGAGCCGCACCTCCGTCCCCGCGGCGATCAAGGCATGGGGACCGCCCGGCATCTCTGCCACCCGGACGGCCTGCACCTGCTGCCCGCAGGTCAGAACATGTCGCTCCGTGCCCTGCGCCAGGTCCCAGAGACACACCTGCCTGCCCTCGACGGTCAAGGCATGGGCGCGGCCGTCGATCTCCGCCGTCGTCATCGCTCTGACGTGGTGGCGACGGCTGAAGGCACGCCGCAGGGCGGGGTGGATGTTCGCGTTCGTCGCCCATACCGGGCGTGCGGCGGGCGAGCCGCCCGCGGCCACGGCGTGCGCGAGCTCCGGATGGCGCCAGCGGACCGCGTCCAGCTCCAGCAGGCGGCGGCGGTCCTCGGGGGCTCGTCCGGGATAATCCTTGATCGAGGTGTCGAGGATTCGGGCGTGGAGCTTGGCCGTACGGTGGGTGGCGCGGTGCGCGTTGGCCGCCGACGTCACCGGGTCGGCGTGCACCAGGAAGCCGGGATCGAGCAGCAGGTCATCGACGGCCTGCGGACCGGCCGCGGCGGCGTGCTCGACGAGATGGCGGCGCACGTACGGCGAAGCGAGGTCCCACAGCCGGCTCCTGCCGTCGGGCGCGAGGGGGACCGTGTCCCGCAGCCTGGTGAAGACCGCTTCGGCGAGGCTCCGGCCAGTGGTCCCTTCGCCGGGCTGGTCCCTGCGCAGGTGCTCGACGACGGCGTGGTGGAAGAAGCGGTAGAGCTGGCGCCCGTCGGGGCCGGTGCTGGTGCGCAGGTAGAAGGTGGCCGCCGCGAGCGCGCGCCGCGTGTCGGACGACGTCCGCGCCAGGGCGTGCGACCCGAGGCCGCTGCCGGTGGCGAAAGTGGTGGCCACCGAGTGGAGGGCCTCGAGCGGCATGCCCTCGCCGCGTGCGAAGGCCACTGCCCGCAGCACCGGACGCAGCCATGGGTCCTGCTCGATGAGCGTTTCGAGGTGCAGGTCGAGCATGCCCGGCAAGTCGATGGGGAGGCGCTCGACGCTCGCACGGGCATCCAGCGGGGCGCGCAGCCGCGTGAGGTAGTCGGCGAACAGCACGGCCAGGAGGAAACGGCCGTGATGGCGGGCGCGGGTGAGCCGGTCGGCGACCTGCCGTGCGACCTCGGCGACCGCGCCGGCCGGGCCGTGCGTGGCGAGCGGCCACAGCGCGTCCTCCAGGTAGCCGGCGAGGTCCGCGGCGAGTTGCGGGGCGGGCACGCGGTCCAGGTCGATCAGCTCGCCGTCGCTTCTGAGGCGTTCCCGTAACGCAGGGAAGCCGCGCCAGGGGCGGGTGCCGATGAGCACCCGGCACAGCGGCCGCCCGTCGCGGGTCGCGGTGACGAGGGGCAGTACGACCTCGGTGACGATTTCCTCGGCGCGCAGGGCCTCGTCGAGCGCGTCGAGCACGACGACAGCGCGCTGCGAGCTGTCCCGCAGCCGTTCCAGCACCGCCTGAGTGGTCCATGGGCCGCCGGCGGGAGGATCGCCCAGGCGGAGTTGGCGGGCGAGGGAGGAGAGGATCTCGGCCTGGCCGCGCTCGCGGGCGTGGACCGCGGCCAGGAAGGGATGCACGTTCGGCCGCTCGGCGGGGAGGATGCGGCTGCGGATGGAGTCCGCGATGTCGTGCAGGTCCTGGTGCGCCAGGCAGAGCGTGACGCCCAGCAGAGCGGACTTGCCGGCGCCGGGCCCGCCCGTCACCACCAGGAGCGACGGTTCGGCGCCTGCCGGGTCGTCCAGCCAGGCGTTGATCCGCAGGCGCTGTTCGCGCCGGCCCGTGAAGCGGCACTGCGTCGCCGCCTGCGACGACGTGCCGGAGGCTCGGGAGAGGAAGTGCAGCGGGTCCAGGCCCGGGGCCGCGTCGGCGGCGAACTGCCACAGCGCGCTGTCGCGCCGCCGCTGGAACTGGTCGGACAGGTTGTCGGCGTAGGCGGGATTGGGCAAGAACGGCGGTGGCTCGGCGGACGCCTCCAGCCGCGGCGTACGGACCACCGTCTGCCCGAAGCGCTGCTCGTCCTGCTCAGCGAGGCGGGCCAGCTCGCGGTCGATCTCCTCGGCGAGGGTCTCGACCGGGATGTACGCGAGCGCGGGCGAGACGTCCAGCAGGCCGTCGCGCAGGCGTTCCAGAACGGTCGTGGTCGCCTGGGTGAAATGCGCCTTGTACGCCTTCTCGTCCTCCGTGCACGCGGCAATGACCCAGGACTTCCTGTCGCGGGCCCGGATCCCTTGCGCGAGCTGGTACACCGCCGCCCGCCCCGCCCCGCACACGTCCAGCAGGAACAGGGTGGGAGCGCCGTCCCGCGTGTTCTCCACCTCCTCCAGCCACGCGTTCACGGAGACGGCGGTGCGAGGCAGAGAGCCTGGGTCGCTGTCGTGCGCCGCCAGATACAGGCTCGTGTCCGAGCTGCCGAGCACGCCGTGGCCGCTGAAGTGCACGACCAGCGCCTCGCCGGCTGCGCGCCCGCGCAGTTCGCGCCACGCCTGGTCCACTACGGCCAGCGGAGGATGCAGCAGCGGCGCGTCGCCGTGCACGCGCAGCCCCTGGAGGCGGGCCATTGCGCGCGCCAAGTCCGTCACAGCGGGGGCCACGCAGGCCAGCGGCTCGAACCCCGTCTCCGCCGATCCCGTGGGATCCCACTCGCCCTGCTCGACCGCCCGGAACGAACCGGCCCCCACCACGAGCGCCCGCGTCACCGTGCCCCGTCCTCCTCGTAGGTCCGGCCAGATAATCAAGCCTAGGAGACGAACGCCGCGGTGTCCCATCAGAGACCCGAAGGGGCGGGTCCGCGCGGACCCGCCCCTTCGCATGTGTCACGTCGCGTAGGCCTTGACCTCCAGGAGGCCCACGGAGTTGCTGCCGTTGCCGGTGAGCAGCACCCGCAGGCGGGTGGTGTTCGTGGCGGTGAAAGTGACGCTGTTGTAGGCGTTCTTGCTCAGCGTGTACGCCGACGCGCCCGGCACGTCCACGTACGCGCTGCCGTTCCAGTACTGCAGCTTCCACGACGCCGGCATGTCGATCCCCTCGTCGTCGTCGAAGAAGTACACCTCGGCCCGCTTCACGGACTGCGCCGAGGACCAGGTGAGGTCCACCCACTGCTGCCCGGTCTCCGGCCAGCAGCCCCAGCGCGGGTTGACGGTGTCGTTGGACGACGGCGGGTCGATCCCGTCGTTGACCGCGGCCACGCTCTCCCACGAGGAGGTGTACGACGCCGACGGCGTGGCCGACAGCGCCAGGTTGGGGTTCTGGGGCGGTTGCACGCCACCCCGGTTGTAGACCTTGACCTCGGTGAGCCCGGTCCTGGCGCCGGAGGCCGCCGTGGCCAGCACCCGCATCCGCTGCGCGGTGATCGCGGAGAACTGGACGACGTTGTAGTTGGCCCGTGGCGCGGCCGGGTTCTTGGCCTGGCCGGGCACGTCCACCCAGGCGCTGCCGTTGTAGTGCTGGATGGTGTACGACGCCGGCGCCCGGTAGGTCGCGCTGGCCGGCCGGCTGTCCTTGAAGTAGAGCCGGACCTCGTTGAACGTGCGGGACGCGCCGAAGTTCAGCTCGTACCAGTCCTGCCCCGCGGTGGTGCCGCCCCAGAACGGCTCGTTGATCGGGAACCCGTCCTTCGCCCCCGCCGTGGAGCTGCCCGAGGCGGTGGTGGAAGCGGTGGCGGTGGCGTCGGCGGCGAGGTTGGTGAGATTGTCGGTCAGGTCGACGCCCGCCTTGGCCAGCATGTCCACCATGCGGGCGCTGTTCTGGACGACCTGCGCTGGCGCCTGCAGCCCGGGCACGGCCACGTGGTACGTGACGGTCCCGTTGGTGGTGACGTTACCGGTGGCCGGATCCCACGTGAACGGCACCAGCGACGACACCGTGGCCGCCCGGCTGCCGTTGATGAAGATCGAGTAGCCTTCGGGCACGCCCGGGTAGCGCACGACGCCGTCGGCCGGGTCGTCCCAGACGATGGTCAGGTCGGCGTTGCGGTAGCGCAGGTTGTTGACGGTGAAGTTCGGCCAGCCGATGTTGATCGGCGAGAGCTCCACCTTGGCGTCGTTGCGCGGCCGCAGCCCGGCGACGTCCTCGATCACGGTCCAGTTGCTGCTGCCCAGGATGTTGTGGTGGATCCAGGAGCGGTACGTGATCGACGAGCCGTTCCAGTCGGCCCAGAACTCGTTGGCGTCCGGATACTGGGTGTTGCCGTTGATGTACTGCGCCCAGGCGTTCCAGTAGAGCAGCTTCTTGTACCAGTTCGTGTCGATCCACTGGTTGGGGTAGTTCCGCAGCACCGAGGAGAGCAGGCGGAACTGCACGGTGGAGTTGATCGTGGAGAAGTTGTTGCTGCCGGTGCCCGAGGCCGCCTTGTCGGCCTGGTTGGCGGTGTAGAAGGGGAAGATCGGATACTGCGCGGGGTCGTTGAACAGGCGCAGGGCCTGCTTGTACGTGTCCGTGTTCGGGATCGCGCCGACCGCGAACGGGTAGTAGTTGTTGATCTCCTTCCACGGCACCCATTCGTTGGTGGACTTCAGCCGGTGCTCGAACAGCTGCCTGTTGGGGTTCCAGAGCACGTTGACGATGGCGTTCTGGATCTGCGTGGCCAGCGTGCGCATCTCGCCGGCCTTGGCCGTGTTGCCGATCGCCTCGTACGCCTGCGCCGCGGCCAGCGCCCCGCTGTACTGGTAGGCGGCCTCGGCGCGGTCCATGTTGCCGCTCTTCCAGTGGAACGACACGGCGTCGGCGTCGTTGCCGGTCAGGGCGCCCCAGTCGTACTCGATGAGCTTGTTGTTGTCGTGGTCGTAGTAGGCGAGCTGGCCCTTGACGTCCTGCTCGGCGTAGCGGGCCAGGTTCGCGGCGATGGCGGGCTGGCCGCCGTGGATCTGGTAGCTCTTCCAGGCCGCCTCGGCGATGTACTGCGTGTAGCTGTTCGACCAGTTCTCCGGGTCGCCCGGGTTGTCCACGAAGCGACCGTTCTTGGAGACCTGGCCAACGCTCAGCCAGTCGCCGTAGGAGTAGATCGGGTTACGCAGGTACTTGAGGTCGTCGATGTGCATGGGCTGGGTCAGCACGATCGCGTTGTTGTAGCCCAGCGCGCCCTCGACGGACGTGGGGAACTGGAACGTCTGCCCGGGGATGTCCGCGTCGAGGTGGTTGAAGCGCATCAGCCACCAGCGGTAGTAGATGTTCTTCTTGATGGCCGGCTCGGGCACGTCGATGTAGGGGACGTTATCCGCCCACCACTTGTTGTACGCGCGCACGTGCGTGGCGAACGCGGTGGCGGGCGTGTAGCCCGCGTAGGCGTCGTAGTCGGTGCGGGAGGCGGGGATCTCGTTCGTCACGAAGCCCATGACGACCTTGACGGTGACCGTCGCGCCCGCCGCGATCGTGACGGACCTGTTCAGCCCGCCGCTGGAGACCGTGAACCCGTCACCGGTGAGCCTGGGGTAGATCGTGGTGAGGTTGTTGTAGGCGTTCACCTGGCCGGTCAGCTCGCTGCCGCTGCCGCTGGTGGCGTACGGCGAGGTGGCCCGCAGCTGCAGCGTCGTCGAGGCGGAGCCGCCGTTGGTGATGGCCAGGTTGGCCACCGCCACGTTGTTCTCGGTGATGAACTTCGTCTGGTCGATCGTGACGGAGCCGCTGGTGTGCCGGCTCTTCCAGTAGCTGGGCGCCTGCCAGCGCGAGTTCACCTGCTCGGTGAAGGTGCCGGGGGTGACGGCGACGGTGAAGGCGTTGTTGTCGCTGATGCTCTCCCAGTACGCCACCTGACCGGCGAAGCCGAGCGTGCCGGGCGTGTGGTTCTTCATGAAGAGCGCACGGCCGCGCGACATGAGCCACGTGCCGGCGGGGTCGTTGCCCGAACGGGCCAGCAGCCGGTCCATCCAGAAGTCGGTGCCGGAGCTCTCGGCGTCGTAGATGGCCTGCATCATGTTGTCGGTCGTGTACGACCCCGGCGGCGCGGGGATGGCCGGGCCGTTGAACGTCGGGAAGCCGATGGTCTGGTCTGCCTGCGCCGGTGCCCCGGCGATGAGTAAGCCCGCCACGAGCAGCAGGGCGAGCAGGATACGCCTCATGAGAAGGCCCTCCATTCGAGCACACCGGTCGAGTAGCCGGACTTGGAGGTGATGTTCAGCCGCAGCCGGGTCGTGTTGACCGAGGTGAACGTCGTGGTGTTGAAGGTGTTGCCCGCCACGCCGCAGGACGACTGGCCGGGCACGTTGACGTAGGCGCTGCCGTTCCAGTACTGCACCTGGCACGAGGCCGGCAGGTCTATGCCGAGGTCGTCGTCGAACCAGTAGGTCTGGATCCTGGAGACGTTCTGGGCACTGGGCCAGCGGTACTCGATCCACTCGGTGCCCTGGTGGTCCCAGTTGCCGTAGGCGCCGTGGCTGTGGTCGGCAGAGTTGGCCGGGGTGAAGCCGTCGTTGACCGCGGCGAGCGTCTCCCACGGCGAGACGTAGGAGGTGGACGGGGTGGCACTGGCCGCCAGGTTGCCCGGAGTGGTCGGGCCGCCGCTGGTCTGGACGACCTTCTGCATGGTGCCGTCAGCGTTGAAGTAGAGCTTGTCGATGGTCACCGAGCGGCGGAAGTCGCCCCCGCCCGGGGCGCTCGCGTTGTGGTACACCATGTACCACTGGCCCTTGTACTCGATGATCGCCGGGTGGTTGGTGGTCGAGCTGACCTGGTCCAGCACGACGCCCCGGTGCGTCCACGGGCCCAGCGGGTTGCTCGCGGTGGCATAGCGGATGCAGGCGTAGCCCGGCGCCGAGCAGGCCGAGTCGTTGGCCGAGTAGGCGAGGTAGTAGACGCCGTTGCGCTTGAACATCCAGGGGGCCTCCCAGAAGTTCGACACGCCGCTCGGCGTGATCACCGAGCCCTGGGTGGAGGTCATGTTGGCGTTGAGCTTGACCGCGCGCAGGCCGTAGTAGGAGCCCCAGTACATGTAGACCTGGCCGTCGTCGTCGGTGAAGACGGTCGGGTCGATGTTGAGCGGCGAGGAGTTGGGGGTGCTGTCGCTGATCAGCGGGCCGCCCTTGGCGTCGCGGAACGGGCCCAGCGGGCTGTCGCCGACGGCCACGCCGATGTCCATCCAGCCGGCGCCGTTGCCGTTGACCGGGACGTACCAGTAGTACTTGCCGTCTGCGCCGCGCTCGACCTCGCCGGCCCAGGCGTCGGCGCCCGCCCAGGAGAAGTTCGAGATCGAGAGCTTGGCGCCCTGGTCGGTGAAGGTGGTGGCGTCGGTGGAGGTGAAGACGTGCCAGTCGCGCATGACGAAGTTCGTGCCGCCCTGCGGGGCCTCGTCGTGGCCGGTGTACAGGTAGAGGGTGTCGCCGACGACCAGCGCGGCCGGGTCTGCCGTGTAGATCGCGGTGGTGATCGGCGCGCCCGCGAGCGCGGGCGTCGCATTGCCGAGGATGAGCACGAGTGCCGCGGTGAGGGCCGCTGCCCAGCGTCGTCTCATGAGTTCGCCCCTTACTATCCAGCTCTGCTGGTGTTAGCGCTAACAGGGATCGAAGCGGTCAACCTAAAAGGTTTTCGGGAAAGTAGACCGGCCGGACGGGGACTGTCAATCAACCCTTGCGGCCACCCGTACATACCTTGAGCTGCGGATCTCCCGGGACTCCTTCGCTGATCAGCCCGGGAGTGCTGGGTTACAGTTTCATATCGCCGAAAAGGATTTCGATGAACTCATGAAACGTTCATCCAGCGCAAAGGGGACACCCAGGGCCCTTACTACTTCGACGCCCGAAAAGATCCGCAGCGACATCCGCGAGTACCGGCAGGGCGTGCGGCTGCGGATCGCCGTCAAGCTGCGGGACAGCGAGACGTGCAAGCCCTCGGCAACGCGGTGGTGGAGAGCCGGCACTGCGACGCGGCCGGGCTCCACTCGGGCGCCGAGGCGCGCCCCGGTCACCAAGGAGGACGGCGGCTACCTCGGCGTCATCGTCTTCGCCGCCGACTCCGACAAGGACGGCTCCTAGACCCTGCGCACCACGTGCAGGAGGTACTCCTTCCTGTTGAGCGGGTTGTGGTCGGTGCGCGGGCGCTCCGGCACCGGGCCGCGTACGGGCTGATAGCGGTGGAAGTCGCACTCCAGCACGCCCTCACCGCGGGTGAGCCCGGGGAGCAGCCTCTCCAGCTCGTGCACTTTCGCCGCCGGGATCTCGCCCTCCACCAGGCCCGGCACCCGGCTCAAGGGCACGGCGCCCAGGCGGGCCAGCACGGGCAGCACCGGGCCGAGCGTGTCGGCGGGCAGCTCGAGCCGGAAGCGGTGCATCGGCTCGAACACCCTGGTCCCGGCCCGATTCAGCGCGCTCATCAGCACCAGCGGGGTGAGGTTGCGGAAGTCGCCGGCGGTGCTGGACATGCTCTTGTCGAACACGCCGCCGGAGTGGCTCTGCCTGGCCCAGTAGCCGGAGCGGGTCAAGGTGACCACGCAGTCCTGGACCTCCCAGCCGCGCAGGCCCTGCCGGAGCGTCTCGCGTACCGTCTCCTCGATCGTCCTCATGAACGAATACGGCAGCGAGCCCAGCTCGACCTCCAGCCTGAACTCCACCCCGCTGCCCGCCGGGCCGGGCTCGACGCGCAGGCCGACGGTCGCGAGGAACGGGTTGGAGTCCGTGCCGATCAGCTCGAACGCCTCGCCGCCGCCGATCGGGCGTTCGATGCAGATCGTGGTCGTCTCGCGGAAGGCGACGTCCAGGCCGAAGTCGTTCTGGAGCGTGGCCTGGATGACCTCCTTCTGCACCTCGCCGTAGAGGGAGACGGAGACCTCCTGCCGCAGGTCGTCCTGGCGCAGGCCGATCAGCGGGTCCTGCTCGGCGAGCTGGGCGAGCGCGACGTGGAGCGCGCCCCTGCAGGCGGGGTCGCGCGGGACCACGACCGTCTCCAGGGTCGGCGGGGCGAAGTGGCCCTGCGCCTCGCCCTTTCTCGGCAGGCCGATCGCGTCGCCGATCCGGACGTCGGCCAGGCCCCAGAGCCGGGCGATCCGGCCCGCGGCGACCTCCGGCCCGCGGACCGCCGTGCCCCCGTCGAACACGCTGATCGCCGTGACCTTCCCCTGGCGTCCGTCCTCGAAGCTCAGGCGGTCGCGGGCGCGTACCGTGCCCGAGAACATCCGCACGTACGCGATCTTCTCCCCCGCGTCGCCGCGTTCGACCTTGAAGACCGTGCCCGAGACCGGGCCGTCAGGGTCGCCCTGGGCGGTGGGGAGCAGCTCCTCGATCCCGGCCATGAGAGCGTCCACGCCCGCGCCCGTGATCGCCGAGCCGAAGAAGACCGGGTGCGCCAGCGCCTGGCCGGTCTGCGCCACCAGCTCGGCGCGGAGCCTGGCGTACGGAATCGGCTCCGCGCCGTCCACGTACGCGGCCAGCAGCGCGTCATTCTGCTCGGCCAGCACCTCCAGGAGGTTCGCCGACCCGTCGAACGGCGTGAAGGAGGCGGCCCGCGTGCCCAGCCCGGCGGTGGCCCCCATGGGGACGGCGACTACGGGCAGCTTTTCCGAAATTTCGCGCAATATCCCGTCATAGCGGGCGCCGCGGCGGTCGATCTTGTTCACGAAGACGAGCGTGGGGATGCCGAGCCGGCGCAGCGTGCGCATCAGCACGCGGGTCTGGGCCTGCACGCCCTCCACGGCCGAGATGACCAGCACGGCGCCGTCGAGCACGCTCAGCACCCGCTCCACCTCGGCGATGAAGTCGGGATGGCCGGGCGTGTCGATCAGGTTGACCGTGGTGCCGCCGACGGCGAACGAGACGACCGCCGACTTGATCGTGATGCCTCGCCGGCGCTCCAGGTCCAGCGAGTCGGTCTGGGTGCTGCCGTCGTCGACGCTGCCGATCTCGTCGATGACTCCGGCGGCGTACAGCAGCCGCTCGGTCAGGCTGGTCTTACCGGCGTCTACATGCGCCAAGATCCCCAAATTGAGCATACGCAACGAACGTCATGTCCTCTTGAATAGACGGCTCTTCCTTTCTCGGGGGACATGAGCGTTGTCCGCATTTCCTGCTCCTCACGGTCGTCCAGATGCGAGCTCAGCACATCAGAGGGCTTTCGGCACGGGCAACCGATTTACCGGCGCGCCGGCCTGGCACCCCGGGGATAAGGGCTGGTCAGCACCGATATGGCCGGAATCGCTGCTCCAGCCGCGTACTTCTCCGCGGGACCCCCTAGGGTGGTGTCCATTCTCGACGAGAGAGGAAGATCCGGTGAGCGGTACCGGTGGGCTTACGGTCCCGGCGGTGGTGGAGACCCCGACCCGTCCAGCGCCTCCCTCCAGCGCCCTGGCACGCTGGCTGCTGCAGCTCCGCGTGCAGCCGACGGGCCCCGAGGCGAGCGAGGGGCACGCCGAGCCGCAGGCCTGGTGGAAGGTCATGTGCCTGACCGGCGTCGACTACTTCTCGACGCTGGCCTACCTGCCCGCGATCGCCGCGCTGGCCGCCGGGGCGCTGTCGCCGCTGGCCACGCTGCTGATCGTGGCGCTGACGCTGCTCGGCATGCTGCCGATGTACCGCAGGGTCGCGCGGGAGAGCCCGCACGGGCAGGGATCGGTGGCGATGCTGGAGCGGCTGCTGCCGTTCTGGCGGGGCAAGCTGTTCGTGCTCGTCCTGCTGGGGTTCGTGGCCACGTCGTGGATCATCACGATCACGCTGTCGGCGGCGGACGCGTCCGTGCACGTCGTGGAGAACCCGTACTTCCCGAGCTTCCTGCACGGCCACGAGGTCATCCTGACCGTGGTGCTGCTGCTGATCCTGGGCGGGGTGTTCCTGCTCGGCTTCAGCGAGGCGGTCGGCGTGGCGATCCCGCTCGTCGCGATCTTCCTGGTCCTGAACGCCGTCGTCGTCGCCGTCGGGCTGACGGCCGTCGTCTCCTCCCCCGACGCGCTCTCCCGATGGACGGACGCGCTGACCAGCGGGACGGGCGGCTTCGGCGGCCTCATCGGGCCGGCCGTCCTCGCGTTCCCGCTGCTGGTGCTGGGGCTGTCGGGCTTCGAGACGGGCGTCAGCATGATGCCGCTGGTGGCCGCCAAGGGCGAGACCGCCGAGCGACAGCTGGAGTCGCGCATCGCCAACACGCGCAAGCTGCTGACCGTGGCCGCGCTCATCATGAGCGTCTACCTGATCGCGACCAGCTTCGTCACCACGGTGCTCATCCCGGCCGAGAAGTTCAGGCCGGGCGGCGAGGCCAACGGCAGGGCGCTCGCCTACCTCGCGCACGAGCGGCTCGGCGAGCTGTTCGGCACGGCGTACGACATCAGCACGATCCTCATCCTGTGGTTCGCCGGGGCGTCCGCGATGGCCGGCCTGATCAACATCGTGCCGCGCTACCTGCCCTCCTACGGCATGGCGCCCGACTGGGGCCGCGCGGTGCGGCCCGTGGTGCTCGTCTACACGGGCATCTGCGTGGTGCTCACCATCGCGTTCGACGCCGACGTGGACGCCCAGGCCGGCGCGTACGCCACGGGCATCCTGGCCATGATGGTCTCCGGCGCGGTCGCGGTGACGATCTCGGCCATCCGCAAGCGCCAGCGGCCGGCCGCCGTGGGCTTCTCCGTGCTCACCCTGGTGCTGCTCTACGCGCTCGTGGAGAACATCAGGGAGAAGCCGGACGGCATCGCCATCTCCGCCCTCTTCATCCTGGGCATCATCGCCATCTCGCTGATCTCGCGCGTCTCCCGCACGACCGAGCTGCGGGCCGACCGGATCGAGTTCGACGAGGCGGCCCGGCGGTTCGTCGCCGACTCCATCGCGTACGACGGCGCGCTCAACATCATCGCCAACCGCCGCCAAGCGGGCAACAAGGCCGAGTACGCGGAGAAGGAGGCCGAGCAGCGCGGCATGAACCCGGTCCCCGGGCGCGCCGACATCCTCTTCCTCGAGGTCGACGTCATCGACCCGTCCGACTTCAGCGACGCGCTCCAGGTGCGCGGCGTGGAGGTGGGCGGGCACCGCGTGCTGCGCGCCGAGAGCCCCGCCGCCCCCAACGCCATCGCCGCCGTCCTGCTGGCCCTGCGCGACGCCACCGGCGTCCGGCCGCACTGCTACTTCGAGTGGGCGGAGGGCTCGCCGCTCATGCACCTGTTCCGCTACCTCATCCTCGGGCGCGGCGACACGGCGCCGGTCGTACGCGAGATCATCCGCAAGGTCGAGCCCGACCCCGCGAAGCGGCCGGGCATCCACGTCGGCGGCTAGCGCCTCCAGCGGGCGCTGAGCCAGGCCAGGGTGGCTCTGCGAGGGACGGCGGCAGCTCGGCGAAGTCACGCCGCCGGATCGGCCTCATCCTCCATGTCCATCTCGCCGTCGCCGTACTCCAGCGCCAGCTGGGCGATCCTGAATCGGGCGCAGCGCGCCTCGAGCTCGCGTTCGTCCTCTGGGGTCCACCACTCGATCATGGGCATCAAGGTCACCGCATGCCACCGATCGAAGCGATCGACTTGGCGGAGTCTTTTCACGCCGGCAACGTCTTTTCACCCCAGCAACTCGACCGTGCCCCGCTCGCCGTCCACCCTGATCCGGTCGCCGTCGTGCAGGCGCATGGTGGCGTTGCCGGTGCCGACCACGGCGGGGATGCCGAGCTCGCGGGCCACGATCGAGGCGTGCGAGAGCGGTGCCCCCATGTCGGTCACCACGGCGGCGGCGCGCGGGAACATCGGGGTCCAGCCCACGTTCGTCAGCGTCGTGACGAGGATCTCGCCCGGCTGGAGCCGGTCGCCCTCCTCGGGTCCGGAGATCACGCGGGCGATGCCCTCCACGATGCCGGGAGCGCCGGGGAAGCCCTTCACGGTGTCGCTCACGGGCACGCCGGTGCCGCGCGCGTCGTAGACGTCGGCCCGCCGGTCCGGGTCGGCTGCCCAGCGCACCGGGTCGAAGTGGCCGACGATCAGCGCGGGGTAGATCGGCAGGGCGGCGTACCGCTCGTGGGTGGCCCGCCGTACCGGCACCTTCTCCAGCGCGGACGGGTCGCCCCGCAGCAGGGCCAGCAGCTCGTCCAGGTGGAGGAAGAACACGTCGTCGCCCTGGCCGGTCAGCTCCCCCGCCCGTACGGCGAACGCCCGCAGCACCCAGAACGCCCGCATGTTCTCCGAGCGCGTGTCCTCGCGATCGCGCACGACCGTGTTCCAGCGCCGCACCCTGGCGCGCATCCTGGCCACCTGGCGCGGATAGCGTTCCGCGAAGCGCGCCCAAGCCGCTTCGCGCGCCTGCTCCTGCCGGGCGAGCAGCGCCTCGGTGTCGGCCCGCAGGTCGCGCAGGCCGGCGAGCTGGGCGTCGATCCAGCCATGGTCATCGCCGGGCCGCGGGATCGACACCTCGAACTCGTGGGGGCCGCGATGCCCGTACGTGCCGGGCGAACTCCTCCCTGGTGATCTCCCCGCGGGCCAGCCTGGTCAGGCCCATCACCGGGCCCAGGCTGGCCAGCTCGCCGCCGGAGTTCACGCCGGTCAGCATGGCCTCGGCGTCGACCTCGCCCACCATCTTGCGGAGCCTGTCACGGGTCCAGACGAGGGTGGCGCCGCCCTGGCGGCCGGCGGCCTCCAGCATGCGGCAGGAGGTGACCAGGTGCGGCCCGATCTCGCGTTCCCACAGGTCGGCCAGCTCAGGGCCGGAACCGGTGGCGGCGATCGTGGCGCGCAGCTCCTCGCAGCGCCGCTGCGAGGTGGCCAGGAACGCGCGCATGCCCTTGAGGTTGCGGCGCACGCGGCGCTGGATGCCGATCGCCAGGGGGATGACGCGTTTGACGATCTCCCAGCGCGACAGCGGCACCTGCGGCACGTCCAGCCCCGGCGGCAGCTTGCCGAAGACCTGCTCGACCGCGCTCAGCCTGCCGCGCATGCCCAGGGCGGCCGCGATGGAGTGGACGACGCTCAGGTTCATGTAGAAGCGGCCACCGATGTTGCCGACCAGGTCGAAGCCGGGCAGGGCCGCGGCCGACATCGCCTCCCTGATGAACAGGCGCACGAACGACCACGTCAACGGGGTCATCACGTCAGGGATGGCCTCGCCCAGGTTGCCGCCGGTCCATAGGTAGTCGCCTTTGAGGCTGTCGTTCCACTCCTCGACCTGCGGCTTGAGACCCGTGATCGGGCGCGCCTGGACGATCGCGAACCCGCCGCCGCCCC
>NZ_JBFAHJ010000026.1:0-189286 GCF_040654115.1 Nonomuraea sp. NPDC050786 | reverse complement strand
ACGGTTGTCCCGGGCCCCGGTAGAAGAGGGTGAACGCGCCGACAGCGAGAGCAACGCCCCCCAGAAGGACCATGGCGCGGCGCATGAGATTGACACCTTCTCCGAATCTCTATGATCAGGACGAACCTGATCATAGAGTTCGTCCCTTATGGCGGCATGCTGTGGGCAACACGGGTATGACCGTGCTCTCGGGTCAGGCGGACGACGGCTGGAGCCTGAACACCTGGCATGGCTATCCCCTGGGTGGCGCGGCACTCGCGGGCGGGGCGGCGCGCGACGTCTTCGCGGCCTGGTGGCCGGACGCGCCGACGACGGAGAAGCGCGAGAACGCCTCACGTCGTGGCGGCGTCAAGGGCGTCACGACAATCCTCCAGGACGGGTCGCGACACAGCGTCTCCCTCGAGGAGCTCACCGGCCGGACGAGCGCGCAGCTGAACACACCGGCCACGGGCGGCTCCGCGCCTGCTTTTTCATCCTGAAGTGGCAGTTAATGGCGGGTGGACTGGTGGAGGAGTTAAGGCCCGACCGAATATGGTTTGTCCCGGCCGTTGGACGACAGCTAGGTTGTCCGCCATGCAGGACGAGGTCTACCACTACAACGAGGAACGCTGGGAAGCCCTTGTAGAGGCGGAGGCGTTGTTCACCCGTCCTATGCTCGACCTGGACGCGGAGAAGGCCCAGGCATATCTGGGCCTGGAGAGGCTGGGCATCCCCGGTGACCTGGCGGGCCGGAAGGTGCTCTGCCTGGCCGGAGGAGGCGGGCAGCAGTCTGCGGCCTTCGCTCTGCTCGGAGCCGACGTGACGGTTCTCGACATCTCGTCCGGGCAGCTGGAGCGGGACCGCTTGGCCGCTGAGCACTACGGCGTCGGCATCCGCACGGTCCAGGGAGACATGCGGGACCTGTCGGCCCTTGACGACTCCTCGTTCGATCTGGTCTGGCATCCGTACTCGCTGACCTTCGTTCCGGACTCCCGGATCGTTTTCCGCGAGGTCGCGAGAGTCGTCGACGAAGGCGGCTACTACTACCTGATGTGCGCCAACCCGTTCTTCTCCGGGCTCACTCACCACTCGTGGAACGGGGAGGGGTACACGCTGAAGCACCCCTACACGGACGAGGCCGCGACCAGCTATCCCGACCAGGACTGGGTCTACGACCGCGAGCCGGCCGGGCGCCACATCCGCGAACCCATGGAGTACCGGCAGACGCTGAGCCGGATCGTCAACAGCCTGATCCAGGAAGGCTTCACGCTGAGGCTCCTTTCTGAGGTCCGAGGTGACTATCCGGGTGCGGAACCGGGCAGCTGGGCGCACTTCACGGGGGTGGCCCCGCCGTGGCTGGAATTCGTCTGGCAGTACTTTCCGGCATCCTCGGAAGGCGAGGGCATCCGAGGGCACGGGTGACTGCGACGGCTGGTCAGAAGTCGAATTCGCCGAGTTTCGCACCGCCCACGAAGGCGCGGAAGACGCCTCCGCGTACGATCATCGGCGGGACGTCGGGCTGCTCGGAATCCCTGATCGCGTACCGGTCGCCGCTCAGCTTGGCCGCGTAGAGGCAGTCTCCTCCGTTCGGGCCGGAGAGCGTGGACTTCGCCCACTGCGCGGCATCCAACTCGGCGCGCAACTCGTCACTGATCTTCATACCTTGCCGCCACCTCACGTACTAGCTGCTGGCTCACGTGTATGGGATGTGCCCATGTGTGAATTGCGTCATATATGACGTTAACCGGCCTTACCGTCTCCTCGCGAGCGGATACGGCACCCTGCACGACATCTTCGAGGTAGACGTGATCTTGCATGTCGTCACCCTGGGCGAGGGCGAAGCCTCCGAGCACACCTGCCGTGGCGCCCACTTCCAGTGGCACGATCTGGAACGAGACATTGGGCCGCTCGGCCATCTTTAGCAAATGCCCCAGCTGCTCGCGCATCACCTCCTTTCCGCCAACCGGCCGAAGGAGCACGCATTCGTCGATCAGAGCCCAGTACATGGGTGGATTCTCGCGCTCGAACACGGCCTGTCGCCGGAGCCGCGTTTCGACGGCTGCTTCGACCCACTGCTCGGTGGCCCTCGGTGCGGCCGAGAGCATGGCCCGTGCGTAGCGAGCCGTCTGGAGAAGTCCCGGGACCACGAGCGGTTGCCACGTTCGTATGGTGTGCGCCTTCTCCTCCACCTTCGGCCACTCGCTGAACCACTTCGGAGTGGACATGACCGTCGTATTGGGCAGGAGCCCGAAGAGCTCCCCGTTCAGGCCGAGCACCGCTTCGGCCGCCAGGGTGAACTTCTTGCTCGGCCTCCGCTTACCGCGCTCGATCAGGCCGACCAGGCTCTCGCTGCATGAGAGCAGCTCTCCCAGGGCCGTTTGAGAAAGACCTGCTCTGTTACGCGCCTTCTTCAGTACCTCGCCGTACACCTCTGTCGTCATGCCAATGCCCTTTCGCAGGACCCGGACAAGCGTCAGCACGTCTGTCTGGAAACGGACTGTGACGTGCCGATTACAAAATACCGAGCAGGCAGCACTCTGGGGAGTGCTTCCGGACACTTTGCTCGACTCTCTGTCCGAGGCAAATGGCGGCATAACAGAGCAAGGTGGGTGATTTTGTGCGTACAGAAACCACACCAACGGAGCTGCCAGATGTCGTCCTATGGCGCAGTACGACGCTGCGCCGAAACGACAAGACGTCGTGGCAGGCGCGGCAGGCAACCGGACTATGGCTCACCGACCATGATCCATCGGTCCGCTCCGACGCGCTCCAGATCGTCTCCGAACTGGTCGCCAACGTCCTCCAGCACGTCCCGGGCGGCAGGCGACGCGACTGGGTCAAGGTCCGGCTCGGCCTCGGCGACGGCCTTGTCCGCCTGGAAGTGATCGACCCTGGCACTCCGGAGCCGGAACCATGTTTCACCTCTCTTCAGGTGGGTCTCATGGAGGAGTCCGGCCGCGGCCTTGGCATCGTGGCCCTACTGAGCTCCCGATGTGGGACGCACATCATCAAGCATGGCCATCGCGTCGTGTGGGCCGACATCGCAGCAGGCATGCCTTGACAACGATCAGGAGGTTTCCAGGCTGGGAGATCATCGAAGGTGCCGGAGGCGGCTACATCGCCATCCGCACCGTTCTGGTGCCCGAGCACAGCCCGCTGTCCAACGTACGGTGCGGCGCGACCCTGCCGGAGTTGTTCGACCATCTGGAGGAGGAAACTCGCGGCAGGGCCGGCGCTCGGGCAGGATGACCGGTCAGGCCGTGGCACCGCCGTCGATCACGTGGTCCTGGCCCACGACGAAACTCGACTCTGGCGACGACAGCCAGAGCACCCCGGCGGCGACCTCCTCCGGCGTGGCGACCCGGCCGATCGGCAGCGCGCGCTTCATGCGCTCGTCCCGCTGCTCCCGGGTCTCGCCGGGGCGCGTCGACATGGGCGAGTCGATCGGGCCGGGGCTGACGGCGTTGATCCGCACCCCGTCCGCGATGTGGTCGCGGGCCGCCGTGCGGGTCAGGAAGCTCACCCCGGCCTTCGAGGCGGCGTACGCGGCCGCCCCCGGCAGCCGCCAGTGCGCGCCGAGGTTGGAGGAGACGTTGACGATGACACCCCCGCCGTGCGCGCGCATGTGCGCGATCTCGTGCTTCATCGACAGGAAGACGCCCTTGAGGTTCACCGCGAGCACCTGGTCCCAGGTGTCCTCGTCGTAGTCGGCCAGCGGCGCCAGCGTGCCGAAGATCCCGGCCGCGTTGAGCGCGACGTGCAGCCCGCCGTACCGGGAGAGCGCCGCTTCGACCATGGCGGCGACCTCGGCCGAGTTGGTGACGTCCACGCCGAACGCGCTCGCCCGGCCGCCCTCCTCCTCGATCACCTTCACGACCTCGGCGAGCTTTGCGGCGTCGCGCCCGGCGGCCAGCACCGCCGCGCCCTCGCGCGCGTACGCCAGCGCGGCGGCACGCCCCAGGACGCCGGTCGCACCAGTGACCAGAGCGACCTTGCCTTCAAAACGGCTCATCTATTCCATACCAATCGTTCTCAAATTTGCACGGCAACCATGGCCTGCTCGACCGCGTCACGCAGCCGGCGCGGGTCCGGATCGGCCCTGCCGAGCACCCTGAGACCCTGAAGGAGCACGAGCAGGAACCGGGCGAGCGCGTACGGGTCCTTCCCCGGCGGGATCTCCCCCTGGGCGCGCGCCCTGACGAGGGCGGCGGCGAGCGCCGTCTCCAGCCCGGCCCAGCTCGCCGCCACCTTCGCGGCCACGGCGGCGTCACGCGAGGCGAACTCGACCGCCGAGTTCACCACCATGCAGCCCCGCCGCGCCTCGTCGGCCAGGCACTCGGCCACGTACGAGTCGAGGAACGCCCTGATCGCGGGCACCGCCGGCCCCGGCTGGGCCAGCGGCCCCACGATGTCGCGCTGCCCGAGGTAACGCTCGAGCGCCTTCAGGTAGAGCTCGTGCTTGCCGCCGAAGGTCGCGTAGATGCTCGCCCGGGCGATCCCGAGGTGCTCCACGAGGTCCGCCATCGACGTCGCCTCGTACCCGCGCTCCCAGAACAGCTCCAGCGCCTTCTGCAACGCGACCTCGGGATCGAACTCCTTGCTTCTCGCCACGGCGGCAAGCTAACACATTCGAGAACGATCGGTCCAGTTACCGGGGCGTCAGCACCCATCGCCAGGCACCGTCCTTGTTGGAGTCACGGTTGGTGCCGAGCTGGGTCATCCGCTTCCCGTCCACGCTCACCAGGACCAGCCCGTTGTTGAACTCGCTCTTGCACGCCCCGGCGCAGCCCAGCGCGATGATGTTGTCGTCGTCCGCCCACGCCTGCAGCTGGAGCACCCGCTGCTGCCCGACGACCTGGCCGGTCGCGGCATCGGTGACCTTGGTCGGCAACCCGTCGGGGCCGAGGACCAGGCGGCCGTTCGGCGAGGTCGCCGAGATGCGGGAGTAATCCACGTACCGGTCCCCTTCGGGCGCTTCGCGCTGCTCGCCGTCGAGGGTGTAGAAGACCCGGTCCGGCGTGGTGGCCGTGGGCGCCCAGAGCATGGTGCCGTCCAGGCTCCAGCCGAGATCCTGACGGCCGTTCATGTTGAAGATCTTCTGGTCGGGGCTCATCTGGTCGGTCATCGGCGGCAGCTCGTGGTAGTCGGCCGTGCCCGCCTCGACGTCCACGATGTAGTAGCCGGTACGCGGGCTGGTCCCGGGCCGGGAGGCCGCTTGGCTACCCTTGCCCTCCAGGATGTCGGGGTAGCTGGAGTAGGCGGTGGCCAGGACCTTGGTGCCGTCGGGAGACCACGCGACCGACCCGACCGGGTGCTCCAGGTCGATCCACTTCAGGATCTGCCGGGTGTTCATGTCGAGGATGCCCAGCCGCTTGCTGATCAGGTCCCCTTCCAGCACGGCCGCGACTTGCAGCCCCGGAGCCACGTCCACCCACGCCCACTGGGTCTCCTCGTAGCCGTCGGTCCGCGGGTCGTACAGCGACCAGGTGCGCCTGATCCGCTGCTCGTTGTCCGAGAGCTGCTCACGCCTATCGGTGTAGTAGGCGGACACGGCCATGCGCCCCGCGGCGATCAGCTTGGTCGGCGGGCTGTTCTCCGTGTCGGTCCGCACGTCGGTCGGCGCAGGTGACGGGCGAGGGGGAAGCATGACGCCGGTGGCCGCGTGCATGGCGGCCTGAGGGTCGTGCGCGGCCGGCTGAGCGCCGCGCAGGCCCACGGCCGACACGGCGATCGCCGCCACCAGCCCCACGGCCAGCACCACCATGCCGACGGGCTTCCAGGCGCGCCTCCGCAGCGCCCGGTCGGCCAGGTCGTGAGGCACCCTGGTCTCGTCGGCCCATTCATGCAGCGTGTCGCGGAGCAACCTGGTCATTTGGCCACCTCCAGTTCCTGGGCCAGCTCGGGGGCGATCTCGCGCAGGCGGGCCAGCGACCTGTGCGCCGTGCTCCTGACCGTGCCGACGGAGCAGCCCAGCGCCCGTGCGACCTCCTGCTCGGGCAGATCCTCGAAATACCTCAGCACCACCACCGCGCGCTGCCGCGCGGTGAGCCTGGCCAGCGCCGTCCGCAGCACCATGCGCAGCTCGCTCTGGTGGTTGGCGTCCCGGTCCGCCAGTTCGGGCGGCGTCGCCTGCACCACTTCGCCGCGCCGCGTGCTCGCCCGCCACCAGCTGATCTGCTGGCGGTACATGATCTGCTTGGCGTACGCCTCGGGCGTCTCCACCCGCCGCCACCTGCTCGCCAGCTTCGCCAGCGCGGTCTGCACCAGGTCCTCGGCCGCGTGCTGGTCACCACCTGTGAGCAGGAAGCCGAGCCGCATCAGGGCGGGAGAGCGCGCAGAGACGAACTCGCGGAAACGTTGCTCGTCCGCGGCGTCCACGGTCACCTCCAGGGGATTGACATCACCCTCTCAGACGCCCGCGTTCGCCCCCCGCTATGCGTCAGTCGTCCAGGAGATCGCGAACCTGCTCCATCACGCTCTCCACCGACACGTCGGTCACCCACGGCAGGTCGTGCGGGCAGCGCTCGGCACGCGGGTCCATGCCGTCGGCGCCGCAGACCGGGCAGGCCGTGGTCCAGGAGATCAGCGGCCGGTGCCGGACCCTGCTGAGCGGCCCGTAGTTGATCAGGTTGCCGCACCAGTAGACGGCCACCGTGGGCGTGCCGACGGCGGCGGCCAGGTGACGCGGGCCCGTGTCGTTGGCGATCACCAGGTCGCAGCGCTCGTAGAGCGCGGCCAGGCCGCCGATGCCGAGCGCGCCCACGACCGGGATCGCGGGCCGGCGCATCGCGCCGACCACGCCCATGACGAGGTCCTTCTCCTCCGGAGTGCCCGTTACGGCGATGGGGCGGCCGGTCCTGTCGGCCACCTCGGCGAAGCGCTCCACCGGCCAGCGCCGCCGCGGGTCTTTCGCGCCCGGGTGCACGGCCACCAGCCCGCGCGGCGGCTCGCCGAGCGCCTCGGCGAGCTCCGCCCGGTCGGCTCCGGTCACGGCCACCCGCGCCTCCAGGTCACCCGTCACCGCTCCGACCAGCGCGGTGACCTGGAGGAAGCGCAGGGTCTCGTGGTGGTAGTCCGTGTACGGCACCCAACGGTCCAGGCTCTCCGCCCCGGGGGCCCGCATCCCGGCGGTCACCCTGGCGCCCAGCCGGCGGATGAACGGGTTGGAGTGGCGGCCGCCGCCGTGGATCTGCACCGCCAGGTCGAACCGGCGCGCCCGCAGCCGCTCGCACAGCTCCTCCGGCACCGCCCACCCACTGGCCTGTGTCGACACGCCCGAGATCGGGGGCAGCGCCACCACGTCGTCCACCGGCCCCGGGCGGCCCTCGAGGAACTCGGCGTGCCACGGGGTGCCGAGCAGCGTCAGGCTCGCCCCCGGATAGGCGTGTTTGAGCGCCTTCAGGGCGGGGACGGCGAGCAGGAAGTCGCCGAGCGCGTTGGCGCGCAGCACGGCGATCCGTTCGACCTCTTCGATCAGACCGGATGTGCCTCGCATAGCCGCCCGTGCTACCCGGCGGGCTCACAGGTTTAACCCGCCGCACTTCGGTCGGGGCGCCCTGGACGGGTCGCGGCGCGGAGCCGCGAACCTCCGCAGGGGCGGGCGGTTGCGAGCAAACCGGGTTTGAGCTGCGCTTTCTCAGGTATTCGCTCCTCATGGCCACTGACAGGACCATCAGCGCCGTGGTCGTCGGCGACGTCATGCTCGACTCCTGGCTGCGCTGCTCGGCCAAGCGCCTGGCGCAGGAGGCTCCCGTGCCCGTGATGAGCCTGGAGGCCACCGAGGAGGCCCCCGGCGGGGCCGCCAACACCGCCGCCAACCTCGTGGCGCTCGGCGCCCGCGTACGGCTCCTGGGCGCCGTGGGCGACGACGCCTGCGGGGACAAGCTCGTGCAGTCGCTCCACCTGCTGGGCGTCGAGACGGACCTGGTGACCGTGCCGGGCCGGCGTACCGCGCACAAGCGGCGGCTGGTCAGCGGCGGCCAGCTCACCGCCCGCTACGACGAGGAGGACCTCGACGTCCTCTCCGAGCAGGCCGAACGTGAGCTGCTCGGCCGGCTCGGCGAGGCCGTGCGCGGCGCCGACGTGGTGGTCGCGTGCGACTACGGCGGTGGCGTGTTCACCCCGGCCGTACGCCGGGCGCTCGCCGGCTCCCCGCTGCTCGTGGTGGACGCGCACGCGGTGGCGCCGTGGGGCGAATGCGCGCCCGCCGCCGTGCTGCCGAACTACGCGGAGGTCGTACGCCTGCTGGGCGACACCGGCGAGCCGGCCGACCGCCTGGCGTACCTGACGGCCCGCTCCGGCCGGCTCATGGAGCTGACCCGCGCCGGGATCGTGGTGACCACGCTGGACGGCGAGGGCACGCTGCTGCACAGGCGCGGCCGCCCGCCGTACCGCACCTACGCCCGGCCCGCGCCCCAGCACATGGCCACGGGCGCGGGCGACACCTACACGGCCGCGTTCGCGCTCTGGCTGGCCGGCGGCGCGTCGCCGGAGGAGGCCGCCGAGGCGGGCCAGGCGGCGGCCGGCGTGGTCGTACGCCGCCCGGGGACGGCCGTCTGCACCCGGTACGAGCTGCTGCGCGCCCTGCGCAGCCACGAGGGCGCCGTGCAGCCGGCCGAGCGCCTGGCCCAGCTCCTGGACGGGCACCGGCGCAGGGGCGAGCGGGTGGTCTTCACCAACGGCTGCTTCGACGTGCTGCACCGCGGACACGTGATGTACCTGGAGCAGGCGGGCCGGCTCGGCGACGTGCTGGTGGTGGCGGTCAACAGCGACGCCGGCGTGGCCAGGCTGAAAGGTCCTGGCCGCCCGCTCAACCCGTGCGAGGACCGCATGTCCGTGCTGGCGGCGCTGAACGACGTGGACTACGTGACGGAGTTCGACGAGGACACGCCCGAACGGCTGCTCAGGATGATCCGCCCCGAGCTCTACGTGAAGGGCGGCGACTACACCGCGGAGATGCTGCCCGAGGCGCCGCTGGTCCGCTCGCTGGGCGGCGAGGTGCGGGTGCTCGGGTACCTGTCCGACCACTCGACCACGGCCATCATCGGCCGCATGCGCTCGCTTCCCTGAGCCGGCCGAGGACCAGCGGGTTCGGCACGGGCACGCACCGCATGTCCCCGCCCGGCGCGTCCAGCCAGCGCAGCAGGAGGTTGGCCTTGGCGGGAATGTGCGCGGCGGACAGCAGGTCACGCAGCTCGTCCGGATCGCCGTAGTCCTCGGCGCACGCCGAGAACGCCTGCCTGGCCCGCGCCCACAGCTCCTCCCGCACTCCCGGACGGCGCTCCGCGAGCGCCCCGGCGATCTCGCAGAGGTTGTTGGTCACCAGGCAGTACACCAGCCGCTCCCACGCCCGCGAGCCGTCCATGCCCGGCAGCGGCGGATGCCGGTCCGCGAGCACCTTGACGCCCTCGTGATCGCGGAAGACCGCCTGCGCGGGGCTGCCGTGCCCGTCCACCGCGATCAGCACGTTCTGCAGGTGGCATTCGAGCACGATCCCGTGGCGGAAGTAGGCGTGCAGGACCGGGGGCACCACGTGGTCGAGGTAGCGCTCCCACCACGCGAGCGTCTGGTCCTCGCTCAGCCCGTCGATCGGGTTGCCGGGGAAGCCCTCGCTGATCCCCGCAGCCAGCAGCGGCGTCAGCCCCGGGCGCAGGTGCTCGCGCAGGCCGTCGCGGACGATGACCGCCAGCGCCTCGCCGCCGTCCCTGCTCAGCTCCGCGCTGCGGTAGCCACGGTCGCGCAGCACGGCGGGCCGGGGCACGTGCTCCGGAAGGTCGTCGAACGCGTGCCCCACGAGGTCGGCGATCGCGGCCAGCTTCTTCAGGTCGTGCAGCCAGAGCCGGCGGACGTCGTTCGTGATCCGTACGTCCAGACTGAACTTGCAGAACAGGTCCGGGTCCGGCAGGTACACCGTGCGGATCGACGAGGTCGGCCACGCCACGGCCGGCGTGACGCCCAGGCGGCGCAGCGGGGGGCCGCCCAGCAGCTCCACCTGCCAGGGATGCGCGGGCAGCAGGGCCAGGCCGTCGCCCGGGGGCGAGCCCAGCCGGTCGAGCGCGCTCGCGTCCCCCTCCTCCACCAGCTGCTCCGCGGGCACGCCGAACAGCGGCAGCGCGAAGCTCGCGTGTGCCTCCGGCGAGTACCGGAGCCACGCTCGGGGGTCAGAGCCGCCGCGGGCCTTGGGCGCGGGATGGTAGCGGTGGCCCGCGACGAGGGCCTGCTCGGAGCGCAGGTACAGGTCCGCGGGGGGCGGCACGGACCGCCTGGCGGCCAGCAGGGCGGCCATGACGTCCCGGCTGTGCGCGATCTCCGCGGGCAGCGCGTCGTTGGCGACCCCCGTACCGGCGCGCAGTTCGGCGGCGGCCAGCGCGACCAGGTCGTCCAGCGAGAGCGGGCACCAGCCGTCCGGCGTGCGGAGCGCGGGCCTGCCGGGGAACCGCCCGTCGTCGGCACGCAGGACGTGTCCGGTCCCGGGCAGCAGGAACGTGCCGTCCCACGCGGGACGGGCCACCTCGCGTATGAGGCAGTTGAGCAGTGCCGTCATGGCGAGGGCTGCGGCGTCTCTTCGCGCCTCTCCGGAGAGAGGGAGAAGGTCGTCGGTGGCGGTCATGGCGACCTTATCCCTACCCTTTGTCCCCATTGGTGCCACAAGGGTAGCTACCAGGGCTCTTATCTGGAAATGGTGTGAAATATGAGGCGCTCGGAGGCGGGGTTCGCGGCCGACCTGGCCCTCGTGCGCCCTGAGCTGTCCGCAGCGTACATGGCGGCCCTCCCGGACGCCCGCGCCGCCGTCCTGGGTCGGCTCTGGCGCAGCCTCCTGTACGAGCCCCTGCCCGGCCTGCTGGCCTCCCCGGACCCCCTGCCCTGGACAGGAGCACGGGTCCAGATCGCGCTGGCGGACGGGCGCAGGCTCATGGGGCGGGCGCGGGAGCCGTACGACCTCGGGGGCGAGCCCGCGCTCTGGCTGAACGGCCACCCGTACACGCACCCGGCCGAGCTCCTGGCCGCCCTCGGCCTGCCGGGCACGGACCAGCTCGTGGCCGACCTGGACAACAGCGTGGCCTCGCTGGCCCTGTCCCGCGCGCAGCCTCCCCACGCCCCCCGCACCCCCGTGGAGCACGAGCAGAGCGTGGTGGACGGCCATCCGTACCACCCGGGCTGCCGCAGCCGTCCCGGCGTCTCCGTGGCCGAGCAGCTGGCGTACATGCCGGAGCACCGGCCGGTCGTCCACCTGGACCTGCTCGCGGTCCCCGCGGCCGACTGCCTGGTCTCGGGCCCGTGGCCGGACTCCCTCATGGACGGAGACCGGCTCCTGCTGCCCGTGCATCCCTGGCAGAGCGCCCACGTCCTGCCCGGCCTGGGCCTGCGCCCGCACGTCAGCGCCGCCGTCCCGGCCCGTCCGCTCATGTCCGTACGCACGCTCGCCCCGCTCGACGGCGGCCCGCACATCAAGACCGCCTTCAGCACCCGGATGACGTCCGGCGTCAGGGACATCTCGCCCGGCTCGGTCCGCGACTGCGTCCACCTGTCGCACCTGCTCACCGTCCTGGCCGCGCGGCAGGGTGGACGCCCGGGCATCGCCCGCTACCTGGCCGGGGCCGCCGCCATGGTGAACGGCGAGCACAGCCCCGACCTGGCGGCCATGCTCCGCGAGCCGACGGGGCCCGCCATCCCCGTCGGGGCGGTCACCGCCGCCATGGTCCGCGACCCGGCGGCGTGGCTGGCCGCGTTCGCCCGGCTGGCCTTCAGCGACCTACCGGGCCTGCTGGCACTCGGCGTGGCGCTCGAGGCGCACGGCCAGAACCTGCTGGTGGAGCTGGACCGGGACGGCCTGCCGCACCGGCTGGTCTACCGCGACCTGGCCGACGTCCGGATCAGCCCGGCCCGGCTCGCCCGCAACGGGATCGAGGTGCCGCCGGTCAGCGCCAGGCTGCTCACGGACGACCCAGGGACACTGCACGCCAAGCTCTTCGGCGGCCTCGTCGGCACCACGTTCGGCAGCATGGTCGCGCTCTTCGGCCGGGGCGACCGGGCCGAAGAGTCCCGCCTCTGGGACGTCGTGGCCGCGGCCGCGCGCTCCGCGGAGTTCCCCTGCGCCGAGGACCGCCGGGCCCTGTTCGGCCCGCACCTCACGGTCAAGGCCCACCTGCTCAGCCGCCTGGACGGCGCGCCGCCGGGTGACAGCTGGACCAGGCTGCCCAACCCGCTCGCCGCCTGACGGGTCAGCGCTTGTTGGATCAGGGGGCGAGTTCGGCGAGGGGGAGGCGGCGGAAGGCGATGCTCTCGTACGGGCCGAAGTCGCCGGTCTCGAACAGCAGGCCCACCGTGTCCCCGTCCACCCGGACCAGGTCGGAGTAGGCCGCCGGCAGCCCCGACACCGTGTGCGCGACCCGCCAGGTCACCCCCAGGTCGTCGCTGGCGCGTACCGTCATCAGCGCCCGCGCGTCCGGAGCGGCCGGCCCCGAGAACAGCAGCACGTCCGGCGACGAGCACCACAGCGTGCTGCCCTCCACCACCGGCCCCACCAGCCCCGCCTGCGGCCGGAAGGGCAGCAGGAGGGTCTGGCCGCCGTCGGCCGTGTAGGCGTCGGCCCTGGTGCCGGGGGCGGCGGACTCGGTGCGGGTGTTGAGGTAGAGGCGCCCGTCCGGCAGCTCGGTGGCCGTGGTCTCGTTGACGTTGACGTATCCGTCGGGGTTGTCGTCGACGTACCCGATGCGCCAGGTCTGCCCGCCGTCGTCGCTCAGCAGCCCGTGGCCGCCGTTGTACTTGCCCTCGGTCCCGTTGTCGGACCCGGCGGGCGGCAGCGAGTGGTTGGCGGGCACCACGATGCGGCCGCCGCGGAGCGCGACCGCGTGGCCGGGCGCGGTCGCGTACCAGCGCCACTCGGCGCGCTTCACGCTCCCCGTGATCTCGCGGGGCGCCGCCCACGTGACCCCGTCGTCCGAGCTGACCTGTACGAACACCCGCCGCCCGTCGGCCGGGGCCACCTGGCCGCGCCGGATCTTCTCCTCCGTGGCCGAGGGCCCCTGCCTGACGTACACGAGCACGATGCGGCCGTCGGCCAGTGCCACGGGCGCGGGGTTGCCCGCGGTGCCCCGGCGCGGCTCCGTGGCGACCACCTGGAGCGGGCCCCATGTCCTGCCGCCGTCCATGGAGCGCCTGAGCACGATGTCGATGTGGCCGGAGTCCCCGGCCGAGGCGTGCCGCCCCTCCGCGAACGCCAGCACCGTGCCCGCCCCTGTCACCACCGCCGCGGGGATCCGGTACGTGGGATAGCCGTCCGTCCGCTGCCGGTACGGCACCGACGTCGGGTAACGATCAACCATGCGGGGCACGGTACGGGCCCCGGGTGAACGCGGCGTGAAGACAGGACGGACGGGACACGGGGCACGACGAGAGGGTCGCAGGTCAGACATGAAAGAGTGCATTCATAGGCGAGTGCTTCTGGAGGCAGGGTGGCTGACGAGTTCGACGTCATTGTGATCGGCGCCGGTCCCGCCGGCGAGAACGTCGTGGACCGGGCCGTGCGCGGCGGGCTGACCGCGGCGATCGTCGAGGAGCGGCTGGCCGGCGGCGAGTGCTCCTACTGGGCGTGCGTCCCGAGCAAGGCGCTGCTGCGGCCGGTCGATCTGGTGGGCGAGGTGGGGCGCGCCCCGGGGCTGTCGCTCGGGCCCGTCGACGTGGCGGCCGTACTGGCCAGGCGTGACGAGGCCATCGGGCACTTCGACGACTCCGGGCAGGTGCGGTGGATCGAGAGCGTGCCGGCCGAGTACGTACGGGGGCGCGGGCGCCTCGACGGCCCCAAGCGCGTCCGCGTGACCACCGAGGACGGCGGCGAACGCGTGCTGACCGCCCGGCAGGCCGTCGTGCTGGCCACCGGCAGCACACCCGCCATACCGCCCACTCCGGGGCTGGCCGAGGCGGAGCCCTGGACCAGCCATGACGTGACCGTGACCGACTCCATCCCCGAGCGGCTGATCGTGATCGGCGGCGGCGTGGTCGCCTGCGAGATGGCCCAGGCCATGCACGGGCTCGGCGCGCGCCAGACCACCGTGCTGGTACGCGGCCGCGGGCTGCTGCCCAGGATGGAGCCGTTCGCGGGCGAGCTGCTGGCCGAGTCGTTCGCGGAGGCCGGCATCGAGGTGCGCGACCAGGTCGAGGCCGTCAGGGTCGAGCGCCCGGAGCGCGGCGGGAAGGTGACGGTGCACCTGCCGGACGGGCCGCCGCTGGAGGCCGACGAGCTGCTGGTGGCGACCGGCCGCCGGCCCGCGACGCGCGACGTGGGGCTCAGCACGGTGGGCCTGCCCGACGGCCAGTACGTCGAGGTGGACGACAGCATGCGGGCCACCGCGATCTCCGACGGCTGGCTGTACGCCGTGGGCGACGTCAACGGGCGCGCGCTCCTCACCCACATGGGCAAGTACCAGGCCAGGATCTGCGGTGACGTGATCGCCGCGCGGGCCCGCGGTGACGAGCTGCCCGCGATGCGGGATCTGGCGGACGGGTACGGCGCGCCGCAGGTCGTCTTCACCGATCCGCAGATCTGCGCGGTCGGCCGCACCGAGGCGGCGGCCCGGGCCGACGGGTTCCGCGTGCGCGTGGTGGACTACGACATGGGGAAGGTCACCGGCGGTTACCTGATGGGCGACGGCTACCGCGGCCAGGCCAGGGCCGTGGTGGACGAGGAGAGGAAGGTGCTGCTCGGCGTCACGTTCGCCGCGCCGGGAGCCTCCGACCTGCTGCACTCTGCCACGATCGCGGTCACGGCCGAGGTGCCGCTCGACCGCCTCTGGCACGCGGTCCCGTCCTTCCCGACGGTGAGCGAGGTGTGGCTGAGGCTGCTGGAGGCCTACGGCCTCTGATACCTGCCGGCCGCCGCCCAGACCCCATGTGCCGCGGCGGCGGCCGTTCGCGCCTGCAGCGTCACCTCCGCCACCGTGTCCTCCACGCTGCCCCGCAGCTCCACGCGCGACAGCAGGTCGGTAAGCCGCAGCACCGACAGCAGGTGGGCGGAGGGCCGCACCACGATGATGCGCCCGCTGCCCTCTTCCTCCATCCGCTGCATGGCCATCCCGAGCACCCCGATGACGGACGAATCGTAAAAGTGCAGATCAGCGAGGTCGAACACGAGGACCGGCCCCTGCGTCCAGTCCCACACGGCGTTGATGCAGGCGCTGAACCGGACCCGGCCCGCGTGGTCCAGATCGCCGCTGGCGCGCAGGACCGTGCAATGGACGTGCCGGATGGTCTCGATTCGCAAGCCGCTCCTCACACTGGGAAAACTTCCCGCTGAGCGGCATTATCACCGGCAATCGTGTTTTTTCCGACCGCATTACACTCACCTGCCCCCAGGGTTACCCGGCGGCCCGGCGAGCAGCCCGGCTAGTGCGCGATGGCCGACTCCAGCGTTGGCATGGCGCCGAGGCAGGGACCCATGATCACCAGGAACGGCGAGTTGGTGGGGCTGGGCAGCACGAGCTGGGTCACGTTGCCGTCGACCCGCTCCTCGGGCACTCCCATGTTCCCGTCCCTGATGCTGAGCACCCGCTTGACGGGCGGCGCCGCCATGCCCAGCAGCTTCCTGGTGGCGTGGCGCATCCAGCGCAGCTCGCTGTTGACCCGCCCCCACGTCGCGGGGATGACGCTCGCGGGCTCGGCCTTGGTGCCCAGCCTGAGCGTGAGGCGGCCGCTCGACCCGAACGTCTCCTTCAGCGGCGGGTTGACCACGAACAGGCCCGAGCGCAGCACGCGTACGCCCTGCCGGTTGAAGTTGGCCAGGCCGCCCGCGCTGATCAGCGAGGAGTGCTCGCAGCGGAGGCCGTCGAGGGCGTCCGGGTCGAAGTCCACCGCCGGCGGCTCCTCGAACACCACCTTGTTCAGCCGCACCCCGGCCACCCCGTCGGGCATGACGCGCCCCGACACGGCCTGGCGGACCTCCGGGCAGACCCCGTCGCCCTCCATGATGTCGAGCAGCTCGACGCAGATCAGCCCGTCGTCCGGGATCTCGTCGGGCGACAGGTCGAAGGTCGCGCGGGCGTGCGCCCGCTTCCCCTTGAGGACCACGCACTGGCGCAGCCGACCCTGGGAGCGGACCTGCACCAGCCGGGGCAGCGAGGCCGCGGTCTCGGCCTTGCCGTCGTGCCAGCCGGCCAGGGAGCGCTCGTCCAGCGACAGCGACAGCAGCACCCGCAGCGAACGCCCCTGCGCGGAGACCTTGAACCCCGCCAGCCCCGAGGTCTCGAACCTGCCCACGATCTGGGTGCCCCGGTGGAACCTGTCGGTCACCTGCAGCGCGGAGACCTGGCCGTTGTTGAGGTGGACGGGCGGGATGGCGGGAAGAATCAGCTGGTCGAGCTCGGTGGCGGATCCTGGGCTGGTCATGGGGTGCTCCTGGGGACGAACGGCCCTTCCGGGTCGGGGAACTCATGGTGCGCAACGGCGTGACCGAGCCGGCGGAAGCGATCGTGGGCGCTCCTGATGTACGGCCCCGCCGGGTCGTGGAAGTCGAAACGGGTGAGCATGGGCTCGCGCCGGTCCCACATGCGCGCGACCGCGCTGTAGAGGGGGTCGCCGTCGCGCTCCACGTGCCACAGGTTGACCGCGAGCGCCCGCGCGTAGTCGGCGCCGTGCTCCCAGTGCGGCAGGAGCCCGGTGGGCACGTCCGCGCCGCAGCGGCGCAGCCAGAGCCACAGGCGGGCGCGCTCGCGCTGCTCCGGCTCGAGGATGGACTCCCCCTTGTCGTGCTTGGCGATGGCCTCGTCGAGCAGCAGTCGGAGCTCCGACGGCTGCAGCGCGATGTGCGTGGTGCGGCAGGCCCTGCCCACCGACCAGCCTGCCTGGATGACGGGGATGCCGAACGCGGGCAGATCGCTGTTGCCGAACGCGACGGCCGCGTCGGTCATGCTCCAGAGCAGGTTCGTGGACAGGGCGCCGGCCACGCACCTGATCCGGGAGTGCGACCTGGTGACGGGGTCGAGGAAGAGCCAGTTCGCCGACACGTCCGAGGTGGCGTACTCCACCGTCGCCTGGAACAGCTCCGTGTCCTGGTCCGGCCGGTGGCCGAGGACCGCGATCGTCGGCAGGCCGGGGTCGAGCCCCAGGCGGGCGCAGCCGTGCTGGCGGAGCTGGCGGCGCTCGGTGTCCGTACGGACCTGGTAGCCGCTCTTGGCCCGCCAGGCAGTCCGCTCCGCGTCGGGCGCGATCACGTGCCTGTGCGGCCAGACGTGCCGCTCGAAGAAGGCGCCGACCCGGGCGGGCAGCTCCTCGTGGAACGAGCAGGGGCCCTGGTCGGGGAAGAGCGCGTACGCCTTCAGCGAGCCCTTCCCGTGCACGTGCACGACCGGGATGTCCCTGGGCACGCCGGGATCCACCCGGCTGGTGACCAGCGCGGCCGGCGGCACCCGCGGCCCCCCGTCCGCCTCGGCGCCGAACACCTCGGCCAGCCCGCGCCACTCCGGATCGACCAGCGCGAACAGCCGCGCCGACAGCAGCTCGCACACAGCCTTCGCGACCATGAGCGTGCGCACCACGACCCGGATGTCCTGGTCGAACGCCTCCGCCACGACGCAGCTGTCACCACCCGGGCTCTCGCCCCAGTATGTTCTGGCGGCGGCGAGCAGCCGATCGAAGTGCTCGCCATCCCCGACACGTCGCATATGACCCCCCACCACGACCGGTAGGAACCCGACATTGCCAGAGCGGCCGACACCCACCCGCACGTCAACACGCTTTCTTTGACGAAAACTGAAGATCGCCACGGCCGGCGCGGAGGGCAGCGGTAGCCTGAACGCCGATTAAGCGGGCAGAGACGGAGAAACCCCGCCTCCCGCGCGAACAAACCAACCCCAAGCGGGGTCCAAGATTTTACATAGAGCACGTCATGGCGGGGTTTAGGATGCACCCAAATGCCAAGAGGGGGAGGTTTTACCACCATGGGTTCCCGTGTGTCGAGTATCGCGCGCCTGACCGGGGCAGCGATCGCGGCCGGTGTGGTGGCCGCGGCCATCGCGCTACCCGCGGTCGGGGGGACAGGAGCGATGTTCGTCTCGGCATCGGAGGACCTGGGCATCAAACCTCAGGAGCTCAAGGAACCGCCCCTCGCGGAGAAGACGACGGTCCTGGACGCCAAGGGCAAGCCCATCGCGACGTTCTACGAGGAGTACCGCGAGAACGTCGCGCTCGACCAGATCGCCGACATCATGAAGATCGCGATCATCTCCATCGAGGACTACCGCTACTACGAGCACGGCCCGATCGACATCGAGGGCACCATGCGCGCCCTGGCCAAGAACCTCAGCTCGGGCGGCATCTCCCAGGGCGGCTCGTCCATCACCCAGCAGTACGTCAAGCAGGTGCTGCTCAACTCGGGCACCACCAAGAAGGAGAAGAACGCGGCCCTCGAGGCCAGCTACGCGCGTAAGCTCAACGAGCTGCGGTACGCGATGGCGGTCGAGCAGAAGTACACCAAGGACCAGATCCTCGAGAAGTACCTGAACATCGTCTACTTCGGCGCCCGCGCCTACGGCATCGAATCGGCCGCCAAGCGCTTCTTCGGGGTGCCCGCCGCCAAGCTGACCCTGCCGCAGGCCGCCACCCTGGCCGGCGCCGTGCAGGACCCGCTCCAGACCGACCCCAGCCGGGGCAAGGAGTACAGGGAGCGGCTGCTGGCCCGGCGCAACGTCGTGCTGGACCGGATGGCCCAGCTGAAGAGGATCACGCCGGAGGAGGCCGCCGCGGCCAAGGCCACGAAGCTCGGCTACAAGGGCACCCCGCTCCCCGGCGGCTGCGAGTCCAGCGACTACCCGTACTTCTGCATGTACGTCCGCAACGAGATCCTCAGCAACCCGGACTTCGGCAAGACGAAGAAGGAGCGGACCCAGTTCCTCAACCGGGGCGGCCTGGAGATCAAGACCACGATCGACCCGAAGATGCAGGCCGCCGCCGAGAAGGCGATCAAGAAGCACGTGTTCGCCTCGGACAACCCGGTCGCCTCGGAGGCCCTGGTGCAGCCCGGGACCGGCCAGATCAAGGCGATGGCCGCCAGCCGCAAGTACGGCATCCGCAAGAGCAAGAACGAGATGTCCTACAACGTCGTCGCTGACGCGGTGCACGGCGGTGGCGTCGGCTTCCAGGCCGGCTCGACGTTCAAGACCTTCACGCTGCTCACCGCGCTCAAGGAGGGCATGAAGATCAACGACGGGATCTCGGTGGGCGGCAGCTATCGCGCCCCGGCCTACTGGTCGTTCAAGAACTGCAAGGGCGTCAACGTGGGCGACCCCAACTGGTCCGTCACCAACGCCGAGGGCGGCGGCGGGGGCTTCAAGTCGCTGGCCACCGGCACCTGGGGCTCCGTGAACACCTTCTTCATGGCGCTGGAGCAGAAGGTGGGCCTCTGCGACGTGGTCACGACGGCCAAGAAGCTAGGCATCAAGCGCTCCGACGGGCTGCCCCTGCAGGAGTACGAGACCTTCACGCTCGGCATCAACGAGATGGACCCCGTGACCGTCGCCACCGCGTACGCCGCGATCGGCGCCCGCGGCAAGTACTGCGCGCCGATGGCCATCACCTCGATCAAGGATCGCGACGGCAAGGTCACCAACTACAAGCCCAAGTGCAAGCAGGCGATCGACCCCGAGGTGACCGACGCCGCGGCGAGCATCCTGTCCGGCGTGTTCACCAAGGGCACCATGAAGGGCGTCGGCGGCATCGGCCGCCCGGCGGCCGGCAAGACGGGCACCACGGACGCCCAGTCCACCGCCTGGTTCGCCGGCTTCACCCCTGACCTGGCGGGCGCGGTCAGCATCGGCGACCCGCGCGGCGCGGTGACCCACAAGCTGAACAACATCACCATCGGCGGCCGCTACTACGGCTCGGTCTTCGGCGCCTCCATCCCCGGGCCCATCTGGAACGACACCATGAAGGCCGCACTCAAGGGCATCCCGGCGACCGACTTCACGCCGGTCAACACCTCTCGTTTCGGTGGCTGCGGATCGAGTTGCGCGCCCCGGCGGCAGGAGCCCAGGAACGACCGCGCGGACGGTCAGCTGGACGAGGCGGACATCGACACGACGCTTAACCACTGATCAACAGCAGCGGAAAACCTGGGAAAATCAGAAAATACTGCCGGTTACCAATGCCTCCTAGCTGAGGAAATTCGGAGTGCGTCCGCACAAGCGGACGCACTCCTAGCAAAGGCCCTATTAACAGCGACGAAACATTGGTAACGTGGGAGCGCTCCCAGGATCTTCCCGCGAGGTGCTCCATGACCGAGCAGCCCACACTGGCACAGGTGGCGGCCGCTGCAGGGGTTTCCCCCGCGACCGCATCTCGAGTCCTCACGGGCTCGGTGCGGGTCAGTACCTCGACCCGCCGGCAAGTCTACGACGCCGTCTCCCGCATGGGATACGTGCGCCAACGCGCCCCAAGGGGAACGGCCGCCAAGACCATCGCCGACGGCGTCACAGCAGTGATCTGCGACCATCTCCCCCGTCTCTTCTCCGAGCCCTACTACGCCCGGCTCCTGTCCGCGGCGGGCGCCGTGATCGCTGAGCACGGCACCCAACTCATGGTTACCACGGTCACACCCACGTCATCCACCCTGCCCGCATTGTCGGGCGCGGTGCTCATCGTGGGCGCCAGAGAGCGACATCCTCTGGCGATCAAGTTATCCACCTCGGGCGTCCCGGTCCGCAACATCGGCCGCCCGCCGCACGATCTCAAGCTCCCGTACGCCGACGTGGACAACCTCGACGGCGGGCGCCAGGCGGCCGAGCACTTCCTGCTCTCCGGCCGCCGCAACGTCGCCGCCATCGGCGGCCCACCGTCCCTGCCCGGCGCCCGAGATCGCCTGGAGGGTCTGATACGCACGCTGCACGCGGCCGGCCTGCCGGACGTCCCCGTGGCGTACGGCGACTTCACCGCGGCCTCCGGCACGCACGCCATGCAGTGGCTGTTACGCCACGCCCCCGGGCTGGACGCCGTCTTCGTCGCGTCCGACCTGATGGCGGCGGGCGCGATCCAGGCATTACGCAGGGCGGGGCGCAAGGTGCCCGCGGACGTCGCGGTGATCGGGTTCGACGACGCGCCGGTCGCGAGGCACACCGTTCCCGCCCTGACCACCATCCGCCAGCCCGTCGAGGAGCTCGCCACGGTCGCCACCCGGCTGCTCCTGACGGGGGCCGCGGGGATCGACCCCGTACTCCCCACGGAACTGGTCATCCGTGAGTCGGCTTGAGCCGGGGGACGTGCTGGCCCGCAGGTATCTGTTGCTGGATCCGCTGGCCCGCGGGGGGATGTCGGTCATCTGGCGTGCCTTCGACCAGTCACTGCACCGGATGATCGCGGTCAAGGTGCTCACGGCCTCGCTGCACGCCGGCGACTGGCAGCGGGTCAGCGCGCGCAGCGAGGCCCGCGCCGCCGCCCGGTTCATCCATCCCGATTCCATCGAGATCTACGACTACGGCGAGACCATCACCACGAACGGCGGCGTCGCGGCCTACGTGGTGATGCCGCTGCTCGACGGCCCACCGCTGGCCGAGCGCATCGAGCAGGGCCCGCTGCCGTGGTCCGAGGCGGCGGTCATCGCGCTGAGGCTGGCCCGGGTCCTGATGGCCGGGCACGCGCGCGGCCTGGTCCACCGGGACGTCACGGCCGAGAACGTGCTGCTCACCGCCGACGGCCCCAAGCTGCTCGACTTCGGCATCGCGGCCTGGGCCGGAGATCCCGACGACGACCGTGGCACCCCTCCCTACGTCGCCCCCGAGCGGCTGCTCGGCGCGCCGACCCATCCCGCGGTCGACGTGTACGCCCTGGGCGTGCTGCTGTACGCCATGCTCACGGGGCACACGCCGTACCCGGAGACGACGTGGGAGGAGATCGAGGCGGCCCGCAGGATCCATCCCCCGCCCCGCGTCCCCGGCGTGCCGCACGCCCTGGCCTCGCTCACCCAGCGCTGCCTGGCCTACCGGCCGGAGGCGCGGCCGACCGCGGCCGAGATCGTCTCGGCGCTGACCTCCACGCTCGGCACGGCGGCGCTGGCCCGGCATGTGAGGCGCGGTCTTACGGTCGCCGGGTCGGCGGCCATCGCGCTCTCCGCCCTGCTGTGGTCCCAGCGCACGGGGTACCAGACCCTCGAGGGCGTCATGCCGTCGCCGCCGGCGGTCACCGCGTCGCCCACGGCCAAGCACATCGAGAGCACGCCGGCGCTCGTGGAGAGCACTCCCGTCGCGGTGGACACCGTGGAGCAGGCCGTGGACGACTTCAAGACCGTGCTGGAGGCGAGGACGCCGTGCGGCGCGACCGACGCCGACGTCGTGCTGGACCTCAAGCAGGTGCTGCACGCTGCGGTGTCGCCGCACGGCCCGTCGGCGTCGACGACCGCGGGCGTGCGCAGGAAGCTCACCGACCGCCTGGCCGAGGGCCGGCTCGAGCCCGCCTGCCTGAGCGAGCTGCAGGCCAGGCTCGACGAGATCGACGCCGCGCTCCAGCGGGATTGAGGAGGGGTCCGGCAGATTGATGAGGGGTACGGCAGCACCCGCCGTACCCCTCTGAAGCCGCCCGCGCCCCTCGCTGGCACGACCGGCGCCATGTCCCCTATGGGAGCGCTCCCAAGCATAGGGCACCGCATCCAAGATCGGATGAAACTTTCACAGCGCGTTGTCGGAGCCGTCAGGGGCGTGATTCAATGCGATCACCGGGCGGGCAGGTCATGGGGCAGGTTTCCTCTGTCGACAGCGCAAGGGAATCCCCATGAGGTTATTCAAGTCGGCGGCGATCACCGCCGTCACGGTACTGATCGCGACTGTCCTGATCGTGCCCACGCAGGCACAGGCGCACGGGGTGTCGATGTTCCCCGGCGCCAGGACGTTCCTGTGCTGGCAGGACGGCCTGCGGGAGAACGGCCAGATCATCCCCTACAACCCCGCGTGCGCGGCGGCCGTCGCGCAGAGCGGCCCGACCCCCCTGTACAACTGGTTCGCGGTGCTGCGCTCCGACGGCGCGGGCCGGACCTCCGGATTCATCCCCGACGGGCAGCTCTGCAGCGGCGGCACCGGCGGGCCCTACGACTTCACGGCCTACAACGCGGTGCGCAGCGACTGGCCGGTGACCCACCTGACCTCGGGCGCGACCATCCAGATGCGGCACAGCAACTGGGCCAAGCACCCCGGGGCGTTCAACTACTACATCACCAAGAACGGCTGGAACCCGAACGGGCCGCTGAAGTGGTCCGACTTGGAGCCGTTCGGCAGCGTCACGAACCCGCCCGACACCGGCCCAGCCGGCGCGCTCAACTACTACTACTGGAACGCCCAGCTGCCGTCCGGCAAGACCGGCCGGCACATCATCTACACGCACTGGATCCGCTCCGACAGCAACGAGAACTTCTACAGTTGCTCCGACGTCGTCTTCGACGGCGGCAACGGCGAGGTCACCGGTGTCGGACCGGGCCAGAGCACGCCCACCGTCACCCCCACGGTGACGCCGACGGTCACGCCGACCCCGGGCGCCTGCACCGCCACGTGGAAGGCCACCGACACCGGCTGGGCCGGCCACTTCCAGGGTGAGGTGACCGTGAAGAACACGAGCGCCTCCTCCATCAACGGCTGGACGGTCAAGTGGACCTACAGCGGCGGCCAGGGCTTCGACGGCTCGCCGTGGAACGGCGTACTGTCCGGGCAGCCGCCCAACGTGGTGGTCAAGAACGCCACCTACAACGGGCAGCTGGCGCCGAACGCGACGACCTCGTTCGGATTCAACGCCACGGGTTCGATCCCGAACCCGGCACCGGCCCTGACCTGCACCAGCCCGTGATCAAGTCACGTCGCGGGCTGATCGCGGCGATCATCACCCTGGCCGGCCTGACCCTGGCCGGGGTGATGTTCTTCGCCGGCCGGCAGCCGTCGTCGCAGCTGTACAAGGAGCTCGCCGCCCAGGTGACGCTGGTGCTCGAGCAGTCCTCGCTCGACGAGCACCACGCGCACGGCCACGAATTCGACTCGCGCGTCGTGTGCGCCGTGGAGACGTTCGGGACCGAACCGCCGAACGCCACTTCCGTCGTCGAGGTGAAGTGGGTGTACGCGCGCCACATGTGCGCGGTCACCGGCGCGGGCACCGACTGGGCGACCTCCGTACGGGCCTCCGGCCCGATCGCCGTCCGCATCGGCATCCCTCCGGTGATCAGGGTCCCGGAGCCGGGCATGGGCTATCCGGACCGGGTCAGGCGGCTCATCCCGGCCCGCTACCAGGAGCAGGCCTTCGCCGAGTTCGACGACGAGGACGCGATCGACGCCGCCCGCCAGCGGTTCACCGAGATCAAGAAAGCCCAGGTCAAGTAGCGACGGCTCGGAAGCGACCGAGCCCGCCTCCACGAAGTGGAGGCCATAAACACAGAACACGGACGCGGCCGACTGGAGGTATCGGCCGCGTCCGTTCCATCCGGGCGGGATGGTGTTCATCGGGCAGGGATGTTGGTGTTCCGCCTCACCTCCTCATACGCAGCAGTACGACGGGCGGTTCAGTTGGCGCAGGTGCAGCCGGACGAGACGGCTGTGTCGCCGCCCGGGCGGCTCCTTTCCCTGAGCTGTGGAACCGCCCCCGCCGCTACTGCGGCGGGGGCGGGGTCTTCACTCAGGCGGGAGTGCAGGTGATCGGGTCGGGGACGGTGGGCGTGCCGTTCGCGATGAAGCCGAACGTGGTGGTGGCGCCGGGAGCCAGCGCCCCGTTGTAGGACTCGTTCTTCACGGTGACGCCGGACCCCGACTGGGTGTGCTTGCCGCCCCAGAGCTGGGTGATCTGGTTCGCCGACGTCCAGGCGACCGTCCAGCCCGTGGTGGCCTTCGTGCCGTTGTTCTTCACCGTCACCTCGGCCTGGAAGGCGCCGCTCCACGAGCTCGTCACCTTGTACGTCGCCGCGCACCCGCCCGGGGGCGGCGGCGTCGTGTTCGTGGTGGTGAACGAGACGCCGTCGGACGGCGCCGAGGTGTTGCCCGCCGCGTCCCGCGCCACCACGGAGGCGGTGTAGGCCGTGGCAGGGGTGAGCCCGCTCAGGTCGAAGGACGCGCTCGTGGCCGTGCCTACCTTTGTGGACCCCAGGTAGACGTCGTAGCCGCTCACGCCCACGTTGTCCGTGGAGGCGGTCCAGCTCAGCTTGGCGGTCGAGCCCGTGATCCCGGAAACCTCGGGCTTGCCCGGCTTGCTGGGCGCTGTCGTGTCCTGTTCCTCCGGACCCGGGGGCTCACCCCAGATCTTGGTCGCGCCGCTGTAGAGGGTGATGTTCCCGGTCCGCACCGGCGTCGCGCCGGGCGTGGTGGGGATGTTCCGGTACGACCAGTCGTTCGCCGGGTCCCACGTGCCCGAGCTGGCGATCCTGAACTGCACCTCTCTGCGGTGCTGCGACTGTCCCGCCGGGGCGATGACCTGGCCGGAGCAGTCGATGTTCACGTAGTACGTGGTGCCGCTCGCCTGGTGCAGCGTGGGCGCCTTGCACTGCGTGTAGGCCGACGACACGGTGATCTGCGAGGCGGTCGTCGAGCCGTCGAGCGTGAAGTAGTAGCGGAAGGAGCCGTCGGACAGCACCCTGGCGGGCCAGGCCGACTGGTTGCGGACGATGGCCTTGATCTCGGTGAAGTTGGTGCCCGAGGCGTTCACGCCCGCCTCGACGAAGATCTCGGGGCCGTCCGGGGTCTCCCGCGGCGGGAAGTTCGCGGCGGGGGCGCCCCCGTACTCCTTGTAGAGCCGGGCCAGCGCGCTGGTGAAACCGGCGTTGTAGTCGGTGGCGACCTCGTTCATGACGTAGTCGTCGCGCTTGTCGGTGTAGGCGTCGTTAGGGTCGGGCGGGCCTCCCACGAGCGCGCCGTACAGCGTGTGGCGGGTCTGCTCGGGGTTGGTCATCTGGTCGGTCCACGAGCCGTGCGCCGTGCGGTGGTGCGGGTTCTTGGGCGGGTTGCTGCCGAACCCGATCACGTACGAGGAGTTGCGCGGGTTGTCGCCGAGCGCGTAGTTGATCTGCCGGACCGCGAAGTCGTGGTAGCGGGCCTTGCGCGTGGCGTCGGTGATGGTGTCGCTGTGCACGAGCGCCGCGAACGAGGTGTTGGCCGCGTACCGCAGCGAGCCCCACCGGTCCAGGACGGCCTGGCCGCCCGGCGAGTACGCCACCTTGGAGCCGTTCACGCCCACCGTCCACCAGTCGAGCCAGCGGTTGGCATCGTCCAGGTAGCGCTGCTTGCCGGTCAGCTTGTACAGCAGCACGTACGCGCCGTAGGACTTGTCGTCCCACGCGATCGTCCACTTGTACGACTTGGTGGTGCTCTGCGGCTCGTTGCCCAGGTTGTCGTAGCCGCTCTCGGCCTTGGCCAGGTAGGAGGCGTCGTTGGTGGCCCGGTAGAGCCAGATCGCGCCCCACACCAGCTCGTCGTTGTAGCCGCTCCACGATTGGTAGTAGCCCTGGGCGTCGGTGATGCAGTCGCTGTACTTCTTCCTGACGGTGTCGGCGAAGGAGTACAGCTGCTTGGCGTGCGTCAGCAGCGTGTCAGCATAAGCCGGATTTGTCGGGCGGAAGACCATCGACGAGGCCGCCATCGCGGCCGCCGTCTCGCCCGCCAGGTCCGACCCGCCGCACGACGCGTCGATCTTGTACGCGGGCCGCGCCATCTGCATGGCCTCGGCCGGGCCCCACCAGGCGTGGTCCGTGCCGCCGTTGCCGACCTGCCCGTAGAGCACGTTCGGCGACGGGTGCGCCTTGATGAAGTAGTCGTTGACGAACTTGAGGTTGTTGAGCAGGTGCGTGAGCTGGCCGGAGTTCGCGTACGCGTCGCGGTACTCGACCGCGCCCCAGGCCAGCATCGTGGTGGAGGCCGCCATCGGGAGGCCGAACTTGACGTGGTCGCCCGCGTCGTACCAGCCGCCCGTGAGGTCCACGCCCACGTCCTTGCCGTCGTTCATGCCCGAGTCGCCGCGCCAGGAGACGCGGTTCCAGTCGGGCAGGTCGCCGGACTGCTGGGCCTCGTAGAACCAGAGCGACTTCTGCAGCGCCTCGCCGTAGGCGAAGGCGGGTGCGGCGGCGTGGGCCGCCGGCCCGGCCCCTGCGAAGCACAGGGGCAGGGCCAGCGACGCCACGGCGATCAGAGCCTTTCTCACGGGAAGAGCCGTCCGTACTCGGCCAGGGCGACGGCGACGTCCACCTGCGCCCAGAACCGGTGATAGTTGAAGACGGGCGCGGGGCCGGTGCCGTTGATGTAGGCGTTCACCTTCGCCCAGTCGGGGTCGTTCTTGTAGAAGGACCTGATCGACATGAACGTCGAGCTGGAGTTGATGGTGTCGCCGTTGGGCATCTTGCCGCTCCAGCCGGCCGGCACGTAGACCGGGTCGGCCACGCGCTTGTAGTCGGTCTTGGTCTCGGGGACCGACACGCCCTTGGCGTCGCGGTTCTTCCACACGCCGTCGAGCAGCGCCTTGGCCATGTTCTTGGCCGCCGTGTTGTTCGCCTTGGCCGCGTAGTACATGAGCACCTTGGCGTACGCGCCCGCCACACCCACGTCATTGGTGTAGTCGGCGATCGTCACGTGCAGGCCGGGGTTGGCCGGAGGCATCCCGGAGGCGGCGGTGAAGTCGCCCGCGGGCTGGCCGGTCCACTTCAGCGTGGACGGGATCTGGTACGTGCCGTCCGCGTTGATCGTGGTGTTGTTCATGGCCCAGGTGACCCACTTGTCGAGCAGTGCCTTCGCGTCGGTGTTGCCCGAGGCGTAGTAGAGCTCGGCCACCCGCTCCATCGTCCACGCCTGGAAGCCGAACCACTGGTTCGACGGCGGGTCGTGGTAGACGGGCTGCCAGTCGTAGGTCAGGCCGTGGAACTTGGGCAGGCCGGCCGGCGGCGTCCCGTAGTGGCCCTCCCAGCTGTTGGTCGCGCCACCGGCGATGGCGCCCTCGGCCGACTGCAGCCAGGTGTAGAACTGCAGCTGCCTGGTGAGGCTGGTGCTCCAGTCAGCGGCGCCGGTGCTGCTCTTGGGCTTCAGCTCGGCCACGTTGGCCAGCGCCCAGGCCGCGAGCGGGTTCTGGTAGCCGGAGTGGTTGTGGCTGGAGCCGATGCGCCACGCCCAGCCGGCGTTGGAGTCGGTCGCGCCGCCCCAGGCGTAGTACCAGCTCAGCAGGTAGTTGGAGGAGTCCTTGCCGGTGCCCGCCGGGCACGAGGGGCTCGTGCAGCCGGGCTTCTTGAAGTACTTGTCGTACATCGCGTAGCGCAGGTAGTCGCCCATCTTCGCGGCCTTGGCGACCGACGCGGAGATCTGCGAGTCCTTGCCCTGCGCCTTGGCCCACGTCTCCGCCCAGTACGCGGCCTGCACGGCACGCGCGTCGGCGTCGGGGGCGTTGGTGTACCTCCACTGCTTGGCGTAGGAGTTGTCCTTGATGAACAGGTCCAGGTAGCCGTTGGGGCCGCCGAACTTCATCGTGTCGCAGGACGGCTGCGGGATGGTCTCGAAGACCGACTCCTCGGCGCCACGCTGGTAGGTGTTGATGTAGGCGGGCTTGGTGGTGCCGTCGCCGCAGCGGCCGAAGCCGTAGGTGTTGTCGACGTCGAGCAGCCAGTGCATGCCGTAGATGTCACGGGTGCCGTACGCGCTCTGCAGCTCGTTCGCGATCGGGTCGCTGCCCGGGGTCACGCTGGTGTCGAGCGGGCTCGGGTAGTTGCTGATCTGGTTCGACTCCGGCGCGTACGTGGCCGGCTTGTTCGGCGTGTAGAAGGAGTTCGTCGGCTGGTCCGCCGTGGCCGGGATGATGTACTTCTCCATCGAGGCCCACGCGTTGTTGAACTTCGACCAGTCGCCGGTGGCCTGCCCGTACGCCGCCTCCAGCCACAGGTAGTAGCTGTAGGCCTCGGACGTGGTCTCGTGCCCGTGGTCCGGCGCCTCCACCATGAAGGTCTCGACCGAGTGGTAGGGCACGCCCTCGGGCGAGAAGTAGCCGTTGGCCGGGTCGTGGATCTCGTTGTACATCTCGACGAAGCGCTGGACATAGGTGTTGTCCCCGCCGACGTCGTCGTCCGCCTCGCTGGCGGTCACGTCCACCGCGGTGTAGCCGGTGGCGCTCACCCTGAAGACGGCCGAGCCGCTGGTGGTGTCGCTGTCGTTGGCCGCCGCCAGCGTGACGTTCTGCGCGGTGTTCCAGTTGGACGGCGTGAAGGTCAGGCTCGCGCCGCCCGAGACCGTGAGGTCGGTGTCGCCGCTGACGCGCGCCGTCGTGACGGTCACGTTGGCCGAGGGCGCCTTCGACAGCTTCACGCCGAAGCTCGCGCTGCCCGCCTCGGGCACGGACAGCGTCGTCGGGCTCACCAGGAGCGCGGGGCCCGCGTCCGGGGAGACCGTGATGCCGACCGGCGACGAGGTGGTGGTCGCGCCGCTGTTGTCGGTGGCCTTCGCGGTGATCGAGTAGCTGCCGGCCGCCACGTTCGTCCAGCTGTAGCTGTACGGCGCCGAGGTGTCGGTGCCGAGCAGCGTGGAGCCCTGGTAGAAGTCGACCTTGGAGACCGTCCCGTCGGCGTCGGACGCGTTCGCCGCGATCGGCACGGTGGCCGGGGCGGTGAACGTCTGGCCCGCGGTCGGCGAGGTCAGCGACACGGTGGGCGGGATCGGGTTCCCGGTGCCGCCACAGGTGGTGCCGTTCACGCTGAAGCTGGTCGGGTTGGGGTTACTCCCCGTCCAGGTGCCGTTGAAGCCGATGGAGACGGACCCGCCCGTGGAGATGCTGCCGTTGTACGACATGTTCGTGGCAGTCACGCGGGTGCCCGACTGGCTCCAGTTGGCACTCCAACCCGTCGGGGTGTACTTCTGGCCCGTGGTCGGGAAGTCGAAGCCCAGATTCCACGACGTGATGGGGTCGCCGGTGTTCTTCAAGGTGATGTTCGCCGTGAAACCGCCCTGACCGGGGCTGTTCGTCCACGTGTTGGCCGTGTACGTCACGTCGCACGCCACGGCCGCCTGTGCCGGGCCGGCCGCCACGGCCGCGGTCGCGCCCGCCACGAGGACGAGCGTCGTGGCCACGGCGAGCCGCCTCGATAAGCGGGTGAGGAGGGAAGGAGGTCTGTACTTCACGGGGTCTCCATGGGATCAGAGGAGTGGGAGCGCTCCCAAACGGGATTGTGGGTGTCCTCACGCGTATGTCAACGGAATGGCGGTCCGGTAACCCCCGTGTTTCCTCTCACCAGGCTGCCCGGCATGAAAGTTTCATCCGCGTTCCGGGCCATTCAACGAGCATGTGGGGCAGTGGACACCTCGGGAAGTGACGCCCGCTGTACACGGATGCGACTGAGGCAGACCATGGGAGCGCTCCCAGCCCTCTAACACTGGAGATGATCGCTCGTGAGACTCCCACGCGGCCTCCGCAAATGGGCCGTGACCGTGACCGCCGCGAGTGTCGCGGCCTTAGGGCTCGTCGCCGGCCAGAGCACGGCCGCCAACGCCGCCACCGCCTGCGACGTGACCTACTCTGCCAACTCGTGGACGAGCAGCCCTGGGCAGGGCGGTTTCACCGCGAACATCACGTTGAAGAACACCGGCGACCCCCTCACCTCGTGGTCGCTGGGCTTCGACTTCCCGACCACGGGCCAGAAGTACACCCCGACGGGTTGGAGTGCCAACTGGAGCCAGTCGGGCACCCGCGTGACCGCCACGAACATGTCGTACAACGGCAGCATCTCCACGGGCGGCTCCGTCTCCATCGGCTTCAACGGCACCTGGACGGGCAGCAACCCCAACCCGACCAGCTTCAGCGTGAACGGCACCACCTGTGGCGGCACCAACCCGCAGACGCCCGCGGTGGTCACCTCGGCCAGCTCGGTCGCGGTGAACGAGGGCGGCACGGCCACGTTCACGGCCAAGCTCTCCTCCGCGCCGTCCGCCAACGTGACCGTCACCACGACGCGGGCCAGCGGTGACACGGACCTGTCCGTCGCCTCGGGCGGCTCGCTGACCTTCACGCCGGCCAACTGGAACACCGCCCAGACGGTCACCCTGGCCGCGGCCCAGGACGCCGACACCACCTCGGGCACGGCCTCCTTCACCGTCGGCGGCACCGGTGTCACCCCTGCCACGGTGACGGCCACCGAAGTGGACGACGACGCCGTGGTGGAGCAGGCGATCATCGTCACGCCGACCTCGGTGACCGTGCCGGAGGGCGCCACCGCCACCTACACCGTGCGCCTGGCCGCCGCCCCGACCTCCAACGTGACCGTCACCTCGACGGCGGGCAGCGGCGACACCAACATCACCGTCTCCAGCGGCGCCAGCCTCACCTTCACGCCGGCCAACTGGAACACCCCGCAGACGGTCACCCTGGCCGCCTCGGAGGACACCGACACGACCAACGGCACCCGCACGATCACCGTCGCCTCGACCGGCCTGACCTCCAAGACGGTCACCGCCACCGAGGCCGACAACGACGGCGTCCCCAACCCCGGCGGCCACGTCGAGAACCCGTACGCCGGCGCGACCGGCTACGTCAACCCCAACTGGAAGGCCAAGGCCCAGGCCGAGCCGGGCGGCTCCGCGGTGGCCAACACCTCCACGGCCGTGTGGCTGGACCGCATCGCGGCCATCGCCGGCTCCACCGACGTCATGGGCCTGCGCGCCCACCTGGACGAGGCTGTCAGGCAGGACGCCGCCAACGGCTCCACGCCGCTGACCGTGCAGTTCGTCATCTACGACCTGCCCAACCGCGACTGCTCGGCGCTGGCCTCCAACGGCGAGCTGCTCGTCGCCGAGAACGGGCTCAACCGCTACAAGACCGAGTACATCGACCCGATCGCGGCGATGATGAGCGAGCCGGCGTACGCGGGCCTGCGCATCGTCACGATCATCGAGCCCGACTCGCTGCCCAACCTGGTCACCAACCTCAGCTTCCCCAAGTGCGCCGAGGCCAACTCGACCGGTGCCTACGTGGACGGCGTCCGGTACGCGCTGAACAAGCTGCACGCCATCACCAACGTCTACACCTACATCGACGCCGGCCACCACGCCTGGCTCGGCTGGGACTCGAACTTCCAACCGACGGTCAACCTCTTCTACAACACCGTGGCCGGCACCACCGCCGGTGTGGACAGCGCCGACGGCTTCATCGTCAACACCGCCAACTACGGCGCGACCACCGAGCCGTACTTCACGATCAACACGAACGTGAACAACCAGTCGGTCCGCCAGTCCAGCTGGGTCGACTGGAACTGGTACGTGGACGAGTCGAGCTTCGGCGCGGCACTGCGTAACGCCCTGATCAGCAAGGGCTTCAAGCAGGGCCTCGGCATGCTGGTCGACACCTCGCGCAACGGCTGGGGCGGCACCGCCCGCCCGAGCGGGCCGAGCACCTCGACCAACGTGAACGACTTCGTCAACCAGTCACGCATCGACCGCCGCATCCACGCCGGCAACTGGTGCAACCAGAGCGGCGCCGGCCTGGGCGCGCGGCCCACGACCAACGTCCCCGCCGGGTTCGACGCCTACGTCTGGATCAAGCCTCCGGGCGAGTCTGACGGCGCCAGCACGGACATCCCGAACGACGAGGGCAAGAAGTTCGACCGGATGTGCGACCCGACGTACGAGGGCAACGACCTCAACAAGCACAACAAGTCCGGGGCGCTGCCCGGCGCGCCGCTGTCCGGCCGCTGGTTCTCGGCGCAGTTCCAGGAGCTGATGCGGAACGCGTACCCGCCGATCAACTAGCGATCGGTACGGCCGAGGGCTCGGCGCCTCACCCGGGCCCCGGCTGAACCGAGGGGCCCGGACCACCCGGTCCGGGCCCCTCGCGAAAGCCCGAGCGACCCGGACCACCCGGTCCGGGCTCCTCGCGAAAACCCGAGCGACCCGCCTGACCCGGGTCTCTCGGAGGGGCCCGCCTGACCCGGGTCCCTCGACCACCCGAAGGGGCCCCGCACTCCGGGGCCCCTTCCTTACTTCTTCCGGTCCCTGCGCCACTCCGACACGATCTCGTCGACATCGAACGGCATCAGGTTGAGCGGCGGACCGGACAGCCCCGTCCTGATCGCCTTGCGGATCTTCTCGTTGATCTCCTCGAGGACCTGCCGCACCTGCGTCTCCGACCTGGCCCCGCGCGCCGCGGCCAGCGCCTCCTCCGCCTCCTTGCGCAGCGCCAGCGTGGGCGGCAGGGGCATCGTGAGCCCCTCGCTCTCGACCTTCTGCTTGATCCACCACATCTCGTCGTACGGCCGGTCCGGCAGCGGCTTGCCCGCCCCGGGCAGGTCGTCGAACGCGCCCCGCTCCTCCGCCTCGCGGATCTGCCGGTCCACCCAGCTCTCGAACGGCATGCCCACTGGTTTCCGATCGGTCAATTGACCTCCTCAGGCCAGATTGTGACTCGGGGTCCGCGGGCCACGCCAGCCGAGCATGGCCTCGGTCATGCGTACGGACGCGACCGTGGCGGCCACGTCGTGCACCCGGAGGATGCGGGCGCCTTTGACGATGGAGAAGACGTTGGCGGCGATCGTGCCCTCTTTCCGCTCGCCCTGAGGGCGGTCGAGCGTCTCCCCGATGAAGTCCTTGTTGGACAGGGCCACCAGCGTCGGGTATCCGATCGCGGTGATCTCCTCCAGCCGGCGCGTGAGCTCGAGCGAGTGGAAGGTGTTCTTGTTCAGGTCGTGGCCGGGGTCGATGATGATCTTGTCCTCGCCGATGCCGGACTTCAGCGCGTACGCGACCCGCTCGCGCAGGAACCCCGCCACCTCCGAGACGACGTCGGCGTAACTCGGCCGGAAGACCCGCTTGCCCGGGCCGCCGAGGCTGTGCGTGACGATCACGCTGACCCCTGACTCGGCGGCGAACTCCGCCATGCCGGGCTCGCGCAGGCCGTTGGTGTCGTTGATCACGTCGGCTCCCGCCTCGACGGCCGCGCGGGCCACCTCGGGCCTGTGGGTGTCGACGGAGATGACGGCGTCGGTGGCCTTCCTGACCTCGGCGATCACCGGCGCGACCCGGTCGATCTCCTCGTCCGCACCGATCTGCGCCTGAGCGGCGCTGAAGGCGAACCCGCCGATGTCCACCCAGTCGGCCCCGTCGTCCACGGCCCTGCGCGCGGCCGCGACGGCGTTGTCGAGCTCGTACGTGCTGCCCTGGTCGTGGAAGGAGTTGGGTGTCCTGTTGACGATCGCCATGATGGCGACCTGGCGCGCGAAGTCGAACTCCCTCCGCCCGATGCGCCGGACGGGCGAGATCATCCCGGGAGAAAGCGTTTCGCCGCTCACGTTGCGAGCCTACCTGCCCCCCGTCCGGCCCCTCCGCCCCGCATCCCGCCGACGCGGCGCCACCTACGCCTCCAGCCCCACCCATGGCGCGCTTCTGGAGGCGGCACGCCGGCCACACCGCACGCATGCGGGCGCGCCATCAGGCCGTCACACCTGCGGGCGCCGTGCAGCGCTCCTGCGATCGAGCGGCTTCGGTGTGAGTGGGGACACCGGGCGGGGTGTCAGGCCGTGAAGCGGCCGAAGGGGTGGCGGCCGGCGGAGACCCGGATGCGCTTCATGACCCGATGGGGGGCGCGGCCCGGTGGGTGCGGCAGCCGCATGGTGAGCAGGACCGTGGTGCCGCCGGGACCGGTGTCAAAGTCGACCATGTCGCACAGCCGGCGGATGAGGAAGATCCCCCTGCCCTCCTCGGCGAGGTCGAGGGGCTTGCGGTCGGCGTCCACGTACCCGGTGGGGATGCCCGAGCCCCGGTCGGTCGTCTCGGAGCGGATCACGCCGTTCACCGTCCACAGCTTGAAGTACCCATGCCCACCGGCGTGCTCCACGGCGTTGACGACGCTCTCATGCACGGCCAGGACGAAGTCGTCGAGCTTGGGACTGCTCAGCCCGCAACTGCCTGCAAGTTCGGCCACTGCACGACGTAGTCGGGTGACGTCGTGGAGGGTGAAGGGCTGGGCCATCAGGGTGCGCATGCACTCCTCCGTGTCGTCCGACACACAGGCCGCGCTTCAGGACCTCGCGTTGTGTCTCCCGTTCCCCTGAGCCGGGGCCTTACACACCATGCCGCGCATACGAACGGCCCCCCACGCCGGTGGCGAGCTCCTTCATCCGCTCGACCGGCCCGCCGTCGGGGGCGAGCGGCGCGGTGTCCATGCCGGCGCCGTCGTGCAGCCCCTCGACCATCTCCCGCATGGCCTCCCACGACGAGTACCGGGGCGTCCAGCCCAGCACCTCCCTGGCCCGGTCGGTCTTCATGACCGGGATCCGCAGGACCAGGTCGAGCAGCCCGGGCGCGGCGGGTATGAGCCTCATGTGCCAGCCCACCGCCATGGCCGCCCTGGCCACGGTGGGCGAGACCGGCACCGTACGGGCGTCGAGCAGCTTGGCGAGGTCGGGCGGGTCGAGCACGGGCTCGGCGGCGATGTTGAACGCGCCCCGCACCTGCCTGGTGACCGCCAGCCGGTACGCCTCCGCCGCGTCCTCGGCGTGCACCACCTGCAGCCGCAGGCCGGGGACGTCCGGCACGAACGGGATGCGCCCCGCCCTGATCAGCCGCCGCGGCACGAACGGCCCGCCGAACAGCCTGCGCTGCTCGGTCGCCGCCACCCGCTGGAAGATGAACCCGGGCCGCATCCGCACCACGCGGGTGCCCGGGTGGTCGTGCTCGAAGACGTCGAGCACGCGCTCGACGTACGCCTTCTCCCGCCCGTACGCGGCCCCCGGCCAGCCGTGCGTGGGCCAGCTCTCGTCCACCGGCCGGTCCTTGGGCCCCGGCGAGTACGCCCCCACCGACGAGGCGTGGACCAGCGCCGGCACGCCCGCCTCCGCGACGGCGCGGAAGACGCGCATGCTGCCCAGCACGTTCGCCCGCCACGTGACGGAGGGGTTGCGGGTCGGCTGGAACAGCCACGCGAGGTGCACGACCACGTCCGCCCCGTCGAAGATCCGCGTGAGGTCCGCGGTCGCGATGTCGGCCTGCCGCCAGTCGGTGCGGTCGATCCGCCACCCGGGCAACCGGCGGGCGACCCCGACGATCGAGGTCACGCCGCCGTCCGTGGCCAGCGCGCGCACCACGCTGGTGCCGACATTCCCGGTTGCTCCAACCACAACGACTCTCATGGAAGCTCCGCTGCCCGGCCGTTGGTCCGAAAAATCCCCATGAGCTGGCAAGTTATGGCTGTAGGAGTATCTTGACCGCTCCGTCCGCCTTCTTCTGGAACATCTCGTACGCCATGGGCGCCTGCTCCAGCGGCATCCGGTGCGTGGCCAGGTCCATGACGCCGAGCGGATCGGACTCATCGGTCACCAGCGGCATCAGCACGCCGGTCCACCGCCTGACGTGGGCCTGGCCCATGCGCATGGTGATGCCCTTGTCGAACATGCGCAGCATGGGCATGGGATCCGTCATGCCGCCGTAGACGCCGATGACGGAGATGACGCCGCCGCGCCGCACCGCGTCGATGGCCTGGTTGAGCGCGGCCAGCCGGTCGACGCCCGCATGCGCCATCAGCGGCGCGGCGACCCCGGACGGCAGCATGGTGGTGAGGGTCTGGGCGACCTTGGCGGCGGGCGAGCCGTGGGCCTCCATGCCGACCGCGTCGATGACCGAGTCCGTGCCGCGCCCGGAGGTCCGCTCACGGATCTCCCCGGGGACGTCGGTGACCTCGCTCGCGTCGATGACCTCGATCCCGTGGCGGCGGGCCATCTCCAGCCGCTGCGTGACGCCGTCCACGCCGATCACCCGGTGGCCCAGGTGAGCGGCGATGCGGGCGCACATCTGGCCGATCGGGCCGAGGCCGAGGACGGTGACGCTGCCGCCCTCGGGGACGTCCGCCCAGGCGACGGCCTGCCAGGCGGTCGGCAGCACGTCGGACAGGTACACGAACCGCTCGTCCGGCGGCCCCTCGGGCACCTTGACGGGCCCGAACTGCGCCTCGGGCACCCGCAGGTACTCGGCCTGCCCGCCGGGCACCTGGCCGTAGAGCTTGGTGTAGCCGAACAGCGCGGCGCCCGTGCCCTGCTCGCGGACCTGGGTGGTCTCGCACTGGGCGTAGAGCTCCATCGAGCACATGTGGCAGTGACCGCAGGCGATGTTGAACGGGATGACCACGCGGTCGCCCGGCTTGAGGTTGTCGATCCCGGGGCCGACCTCCTCGACGACGCCGATGGGCTCGTGCCCCAGGATGTCCCCCTCGGCCATGAACGGCCCGAGCACCTCGTACAGGTGGAGGTCGGAGCCGCAGATGCCGGTGCTGGTCACCCTGATGACCGCGTCGTTGGGCTCCTTGATCGCGGGATCGGGCACCTCCTCGACCCGGACGTCGCGCTTGCCGTGCCACGTGACTGCCTTCATGGTGTCTCCTTACGGAAGGGGCTCCCGCGAATGCCGCATACCCCCACATAGCGGATCAAACGCCCCACGACTCTCAGCACACCCTGCGGCTGGGACTGCTGATGCAAAAGAAGTCATCCGCTACAGAAGACTCTTTACACGCTACGTATTGAATGGATAACTATTGGTAGCGAACTTCTGACCGAAGGAGCCGCGCGCATGCCGGTGAGCTTCATTCAGCCCGACGTCGGGTCGCGCGTGGACCGGCGCCTGGCCGGCTTCCTCGAGACCTGGGGAGCCCCCGTCGACGACCCCGACGTCGAGGCGGCGTACCGGTTACTGGCCGACTTCATCCTCAACGGCGGCAAGCGTGTCAGGCCGCAGCTGTGCTACTGGGGCTGGCGCGGCGCCGGCGGCGGCGACAGCGAGGAGATCATCACCGCCGCCGCGGCCCTGGAGCTCTGCCACGCCGGCCTGCTCATCCACGACGACATCATGGACGGCAGCGAGCTGCGGCGCGGCCGGACCACCGTGCACAAGAGCCTGGCGGGGCTGCACTCGGGACCGGGCGCGGAGGCGTTCGGGCAGGGGGGCGGCATCCTGCTCGGCACGCTCAGCCTGGTCTGGTCCGACACGATGCTGTCGTCGTGCGGGGTGGAGCCGCACCGGCTGCGCGCCGCGCACCACGTGTTCGACGCCATGCGCACCGAGGTCATCAGCGGCCAGTACCTCGACATCCTGGCCCAGCTCCGTTCGGGCGCGAGCGTGGCCGAGGCGCTGACGGTGATCCGGTTCAAGACCGCCAAGTACACCGTCGAACGGCCGCTGCAGATCGGCGGCGCGCTGGCGGGCGCCTCGATGGAGGTGCTGGAGTCGTACTCCCGCTTCGGCCTGCCGCTGGGTGAGGCGTACCAGCTCCGCGACGACGTGCTCGGCACGTTCGGTTCGGAGCCGGAGACCGGCAAGTCGGCCCTCGACGACCTGCGCGAGGGCAAGCGCACGGTGCTCTTCGCGCATGCCGTGCGGAACGCCTCCCCCGCCCAGCTCGACCAGCTCAGGAGCTGGCACGGCAGTCCGGAGCTGACCGAGGAGCACGCCGCGGAGCTCCGGCAGATCCTGTGCGACACGGGAGCGCTGGCCCGGGTCGAGGAGATGATCGAGGAACGCGTGCACGAGGCCGTGACGGCACTGGCCACGGCGCGGATCGAGCCCGAGGCCGCGAGAGCGCTGGCCCTGCTGGCGGACCAGCTCGCGCACCGCACCAACTAGGGGGTTCCCGGATGGGACGTGTACTTCTCGCGGCCCCGCGCGGCTTCTGCGCGGGCGTCGAACGCGCGATCGCCACGGTAGAGGAGGCGCTGAGGCGCTACGGCCCACCCGTTTACGTGCGCAAACAGATCGTCCACAACACCTACGTGGTCGACGACCTCACCCGGCGCGGCGCGGTCTTCGTCGAGGAGCTCGACGAGGTGCCCGACGGCTCGCTGGTCGTCTTCTCCGCCCACGGCGTCTCGCCGGCGGTCAAGGAGGCGGCGGGGCTGCGCGGGCTGCGGACGATCGACGCCACCTGCCCGCTGGTCACCAAGGTCCACAAGGAGGCCGTACGCATGGCCGAAGGGGGCTACGAGATCGTGCTGATCGGCCATGCCGGGCACGAGGAGGTCGAGGGCACCTACGGCGAGGCCCCCGACCGCATCCACGTCGTGGACCCGGCCCGCCCCGGCGAGGTGACGGCGAAAGGCCCGGTGAAAGGGCCCGTGACCTGGCTGTCGCAGACCACGCTGGCCGTGGACGAGACCATGCGGGCCGTCACCGAGCTGCGCAAGCGCTTCCCCGACATGGTCGACCCGCCCAGCGACGACATCTGCTACGCCAGCCAGAACCGCCAGGAGGCGATCACCAGGATCGCGCCGGAGTGCGAGCTGGTCATCGTCGTCGGCTCGGCCAACTCCTCCAACTCGCGGCGGCTGGTCGAGGTGGCGCTGGGCGCGGGCGCGGACGCGGCGTACCTGGTCGACAGGGCCGCGGACGCCGACGAGCAGTGGCTCGACGGCGTGCGCACCGTCGGGGTCATCTCCGGCGCCTCGGTCCCCGAGCTGCTGGTCGAGGAGTTACTCGGCTGGCTGGCCGCCCGCGGATTCGCCGACGTGGAGGGGGTGACCCTGGCCGAGGAGACTCTGACGTTCTCGCTTCCGCTCGAACTCCGATCCGCCCGCAAGTCCGGATAGGTGCACACTCCGCTGCCTGTGCTGGACCGCCGGACGCGGCCCGCCACAGGTCCCCTATCGAGATTGGTGGTGCAGCACGATGACCGAAACGACCAACTCAACCGCCCCTGAGACCGTCAACGGCAACGGACAGCTCAGCCTCAGCACCGAGGCCGCCAAGCAGCTCGCGACCACGACCAAGACGCCGCCGCAGATGCAGGAGATCACCTCCCGCTGGCTGCTGCGGCTGCTGCCCTGGGTGCAGTGCTCGGGAGGCGTGTTCAGGGTCAACCGGCGGCTGACCTATGAGCTGGGCGACGGCCGCATCACGTTCAGCAACACCGGCTCGGACGTACGGGTGATCCCTGCCGAGCTGACCGAGATACCCATGCTGCGCGGCTTCGACGACACCGAGGCGCTGCAGGCCCTGGCCGGCGGCTTCACCCAGCGTGAGATCGAGGCCGGTGAGGAGATCGTCTCCGAGGGCCGTCCCATTGACCGGCTCGTGCTCATCGCCCACGGCCGCGTGAGCAAGGTGTCCCGCGGCGCGTACGGCGACGAGCAGAGTCTCGGCATCCTGGCCGACGGCGACCACTTCGGCGAGCAGACGCTCACCGACGGCGGGCGGTTCGCGTACACCGCGCGGGCCAAGACGGCCACCACCGTGCTCACCCTGTCCAGGCAGGACTTCGAGCAGCTGGCCGACCGGTTTCCCACGCTCCGCGAGCACCTGGACCGCTGGCGTGCCAACGAGGAGCAGGCCCACAACGACTACGGCGAGGCCGCCATCGAGCTGGCGGCGGGCCACACCGGCGAGCCCGTGCTGCCCGGCACGTTCGTCGACTACGAGCTGAGCCCGCGCGAGTACGAGCTGAGCGTGGCGCAGACGGTGCTGCGCGTGCACAGCCGGGTCTCCGACCTGTACAACCAGCCGATGAGCCAGCTCGACCAGCAGCTCCGCCTCACGATCGAGGCCCTGCGCGAGCGGCAGGAGCACGAGATGATCAACAACCGGGAGTTCGGCCTGCTCCACAACGCCGATCTCAGCCAGCGCATCCGCACCCGCACGGGCCGGCCCACTCCCGACGATCTTGACGACCTGCTGGCCACCGTGTGGAAGGACCCGGCGTTCTTCCTGGCCCATCCGCAGGCCATCGCCGCCTTCGGGAGGGAGTGCAGCAAGCGCGGCGTCTACCCGCAGTCCATCGACGTCCTCGGGCACAAGATGCCGGCCTGGCGGGGCATCCCGATCTTTCCGTGCAACAAGATCCCGATCTCGGCCACGTACACGACGTCCTTCCTGCTCATGCGGACCGGGCAGGAGAACCAGGGTGTCGTCGGCCTGCACCAGACCGGCATCCCCGACGAGTACCAGCCCAGCCTGTCGGTCCGGTTCATGAACATCAACGAGAAGGCCGTCATCTCCTATCTGGTCAGCGCCTACTACTCGCTGGCCGTTCTGGTGCCGGACGCGCTCGGCGTGCTGGAGGACGTGGAGGTCGGCAGGAACGGCTGACCGAGTAACCGGACGCCGGAGGCCGGCACCACGTGCACGGTGCCGGCCCGCGCACTGCCGAAGGAGCGACGATGAGCCAGCCGTTCGAACTGCCGGACTTCTACCTGCCGTACCCGGCGCGGCTGAACCCGCATCTCGAAGAGGCTCGCGCGCACTCCAGACAGTGGGCGCGCGACCTGGGCATGTCCGAGGGCTCGGGCATCTGGGAGGAGGCCGATCTCGACGCCCACGACTACGCGCTGCTGTGCGCGTACACGCATCCCGACTGCGACGCCGTCGAGCTCTGCCTGATCACCGACTGGTACGTGTGGGTCTTCTTCTTCGACGACCACTTCCTGGAGGTCTTCAAGCGCACCGGCGACCTGGCGGGCAGCAAGGCGTACCTCGACCGGATCGCCCGGTTCATGCCGATGGGCGAGGACCTGACCATGCCCGAGCCCACCAACCCGGTCGAGGCGGGCCTGGCCGACCTGTGGGTGCGTACGGTGCCCAGCAGGTCGGCGGAGTGGCGCGCGCGTTTCGCCGAGAGCACCAGAAACCTGCTGGACGAGTCGCTCTGGGAGCTGGCCAACATCAACCGGGGGCGGGTGGCCAACCCCGTCGAGTACATCGAGATGCGCCGCAAGGTCGGCGGGGCGCCCTGGTCGGCGGGGCTCGTCGAGCACGCGGTGGGGGCGGAGGTGCCCGCCCGGCTCGCCGGGACCCGGCCGCTGCGGGTGCTGAAGGACGCCTTCGCGGACGCGGTCCACCTGCGTAACGACCTGTTCTCGTACGAGCGGGAGGTCGGGGACGAGGGCGAGCTGAGCAACGGCGTGCTGGTGCTGGAGAAATTCCTGGGGTGCGGCACGCAGGAGGCCGCGGACGCGGTCAACGACCTGCTGACCTCGCGGATGCAGCAGTTCGAGCACACGGCGCTGGGCGAGCTGGGCCCGCTGTTCGTGGAGTACGCGGTCGATCCGATCAGCGCGGCGGGCGTGCTGGCCTACGTCAAGGGGCTGCAGGACTGGCAGTCGGGCGGGCACGAGTGGCACCTGCGCTCCAGCCGGTACATGAACCAGGGGGTCGCCGCCCGCAAGCCACTGGGCATGCCGTCGATCGTCAACCTGCTGGGCGCCAAGCGGCTGCGTAACTTCACGCACGTGCCGTACCGGCGGGTGGGGCCCTCGCGGATCCCCGACCTGTACGTGCCCTTCCAGGTCCGGCTGTCGCCCCATCTCGACGCCGCGCGGCGCAACACCGTGGCCTGGTGCGGGGAGATGGGGATGCTCGACTCGACCGTGTGGGACGAGCGGCGGCTGATCGACCTCGACCTGCCGCTGTGCGTCGCGGGCATGCATCCCGACGGCGGTCCCGAGGAAGTGGACGTGGCGTCGTACTGGATGGCGTGGGGCACGTACGCGGACGATTACTTCCCGGCCGTCTTCGGCCGGTCACGCAACCTCGCGGCGGCCAGGATCGCGGTGGAGCGGTTCTCCGCGTTCATGCCGCTGGACGGCTCGCCCGCGCCGCCCCCGGCGACCGTGCTGGAACGCGGCCTGGCCGACGTCTGGGCGCGTACGGTGGGGCCGATGCCGCCAGAAGGGCGCCGCGAGCTGCGCGAGGCGGTCGAGAGCACGTGCCTCGCCTGGCTGTGGGAGCTGGGCAACCAGTTCGCCAACCGGATCCCCGATCCCGTGGACTTCATGGAGATGCGCCGGCAGGCCGCCGGCAGCGATCTGACCATGAGCTTCAGCCGGCTGCGGCACGGCCGGCGGCTCCCCCGTGAGCTGCGCGAGAGCGGGCCGATACGGGCGCTGGAGAACGCCGTCGCCGACTGCGGGACCTTGATCAACGACGTCTTCTCCTACCAGAAGGAGATCGAGTTCGAGGGGGATCTGCACAACGGCATCCTGGTGGTGCAGCACTTCTTCGACTGCGACTACCCGACGGCGCTCGCCATCGTGAGCGACCTGCAGGCGTCGCGGATGCGCCAGTTCGAGCACATCGTCGAGCACGAGCTGCCGATCGTGTGCGACGACCTCGGCCTCGACGCGGACACGCGGCAGGACCTCGACGCGTTCGTGGACGGGCTGCGTAACTGGGTGGCCGGGGTGTTCCACTGGCACCGCAACTGCTCCCGGTTCGACGAGGAGTCGCTGCGCCGCCACAACCGGCCGCCGGAGTTCAGGCTGGGCGGCCCCACGGGCCTCGGCACCTCGGCGGCCCGCTCTCTACGCGGGCAGGTGATGGGCGCGAGGCTCGTAGTACCAGCCCATCATGCGCAGCAGCCGGCGCTGGTGCGGCGTGACGTTGTGCAGGCGGATCCACCGCTGTGACGGCGGGAGCGTGGGCATGACGAGCACGCGCAGGCCCGAGACGTCGATGAAGCTCAGCCTGCCGATGTCGACGACGATGTACGCCCCCCGGCGGCAACTCGCCAGGGCACCGGCGACCGCCGGGCTGTTGGAGGCGTCGATCTCCCCGATCAGCGCCACGGACGGCGGCCCGGGATTCGGGCATACCGTGATCTTCAGCTGCCGATCCTGATAGAGCAGCCGGTCTTCGGCGCCGCTCACGTCGCACCCCCCAACACACACGCTCTGGGGGTCGTACTCCTGCTCTGACGATTCACCAGGTTACACGAAGTATGTTTCGCTATGTAATTTTCGCCGGAAAATGACCGAATTACGGGGAAATTATGAAGGGTCGGGCATGGGCTCCGGGCGCGGGTGCGGTGGGCGTACGGCCTGCGTCCGCCGAGCCGGGCGCGGGGCTACGGAGCCCGGCCGTCGCGCAGGCAGCCGCCCGCCCGGGACGGGCCGGTTATTCGGGGGAACGCCACCGGAAAACGGTCGTACGTCGAACTCGCACGCCCGGCAGGAAAACTCCATAAGAATGGGAACTGTCGCGACGCCGACGTGCCGCGATCGAAATGGCCGGCATCCCTTGTTCATGGGGCCATGACCGGAGAATTGGGGAGAGAATACGTTCGGGGGCGGACGGGGATCCGGATGTCCGAGGGAGGAAGTAGTACCGGGGGATACGGCCACGGCCCCGGGCCCAGGTGATCCTGCAGTGATCGACCCGGGCCACGGGGCGCGGATAGCTCAGTGCGCACCAAGCCCGTGCCGTGGCCTCGCGAACGTCCACGGCCCGTTCTTCTGGTTCACCTCAACTACCAGGAAGGCGACCTTTGGCCGGGCGGTCCCTCACACGAGAGCCGCGATCGGCTTCCTGCCTACGCCACGTGAGGAGCCGTCAGTCGGTGTCGACCGGGGCCACGTGGCTCATGACGGGGACGGCCAGGACAGGGGCGTCGAGGTCGCTCACGGAGACCGGCACGGACACCGGGAGGGCGTGGACGTCCTTGGCCGAGTCGTTCAGGATGTTGTTCAGCGCGGTCAGGTCCTCGGCAGCGGTGAGCTGGCTCAGGAGGGTCCACCCGCTGGTCTGCGGGTTGGGACCGACGTCGGCGGAGGCCGCGCCGGCGGAGAAGCCAAGAGCGGCGGCGGCGATTGCTGCACCGGCCAGAATGCGACGGATCATGTGTGCTTTCCTCCATGGATCGGCGCGGAAATAGCCCGCGCCATAGTCGTTTCTGCAGGGCTGTGAGGTGCCGGAAATAACAATCGCGGGAGGCGGCCTGAATCGCAACTCACACAGCCCTCGTGGAGGTCAAGGAGGTGCCTCGATTTCTTGGCACTCGGTTTCGGCGCCCGTCAACCATGCGCGGCGCACATATCACGGAAAAAGTCCGGCGAACGAGCTTTGTTTTTACCGGCGGCACGCGCGATGGGGCAGCCGTTCACCGTTGTTTAGCAAATGATCAACCGAAAATGGAGAACTTCTCCTACGCCGCCGGGCGTAGGAGCGACGCCTTCCACGGGCGGACGCCCGGAGCCGGCGGAGCGGCGAGGATGACCGGCGAGTCGTCGATCTGGAGGCAGGTGAGCGCGGTGCGGTCGCGTATCCGCAAGACGGTCATGGTCATCCACATCGTCGCGTCCGTCGCACTGCTCGGCGAGGTGTGGGGCCTGGTCGTGCTGAACACGGCGGCGGCCATGACAAAGGACACGGGGCTGGCGCACGCGGCTTATCGGCTGATGCCCGGCCTGGTCTTCGCGGGCGGCATCCCGCTCAGCCTCACCGCCTTGGCCACCGGCGTCATCCTGGGCCTGACCAGCCATTGGGGGCTGTTCCGCCATTACTGGGTGACGGCCAAGCTCGTGCTGCTGGTGGCGGTGATCTGCGTGGGCATGTTCCTGTTCGACCCCGAGGGAATGGCGGCCCTCACCGAAGGCGGCGCCGCGGCCCCCGCCAGCCGCCAGTGGGGCCAGATCGCCGCGCTCGGCGCCCAGGTCGCCATGCTGATGACCGCGACCGCGCTCTCCGTCTTCAAGCCCCGCCGCAAACCCCGGTGACGGCCGGGCGGCCGCCTTCTCACCGCCCTGGCCGCCCATGTCCCTCTCCCCCATGGCTCCGGCGTCATCCTCGCGACGGCCCGCTGAGGTCACGGCGGCAATCGTGGAAGGATGTCCCCATGGCAGAGATCGTCGGCGGGGGACGTCCGGTCAACGACGCCGAGCGGAGGGTGATCGCCTATCTGCGCGACCACGCGCCCGCCGACTGGCTGCTGCTGCACAACGTCGAGGTCCAGCGCGGCCACGACGTCTTCGAGGTGGACCTGATCGTGCTGACCGGCCACTCGCTCGTGGTCGTCGACGTCAAGGGCACCAGGGGCCGCATCGAGGTGTCGGGCACGCGCTGGTTCCCGCCGCGCAGGGAGGCGTTCGGCTCTCCCGTGGCCAAGCTGCGCGGCACCGCCAAGGCGCTGAAGGGCCTGCTGGTGTCCAAGGCCACCCAGCTGGAGCGGGTCTACGTCGACTGCCTGGTGGTGCTCACCTCGCCCGACGCCGAGCTGGTCGATCCGGCGGGACGTGACGCGGCCAACGTCACCGACCTGCCGGGGCTGCTCACCACCCTGAGCGACGTCTCCAGGATCAGGCGCGGGTGCAGCCCCGACGCGAAGCCGTACCGCACCGCGATTCTCGACGCGCTCAACCAGACGGTGCGCCGCAGCACCGCGCCGCCGAGGTTCGGCAACTGGGAGGTCGAGGAGCAGCTCGGCGGCGACGCCAAGGTCACCGAATATCGCGCCTTCAACGTGACGCTGCCCGGCAGCGAGACCGTGCTGCTACGGGTCTACCAGGCCGACCCGCTGGCCGACAGCGAGGCGCGGGCGGCCGAGCGGCAGCGCATCGCCAACGCGTACCAGACGCTGGCCAGGATCCCCCCGCACCCGTGCGTGGTGCGCTCGCGCGACTTCTTCGCCATCGACGACGAGAGCCGGTTCGTGCTGGTGCTGGACGACGTGCACGGCGAGGCGCTGCACCTGTCGCTCGGCAGGGGCGCCCGGCTGGGCGTGATCCAGGACCTGCTGCGCGGGCTGGCGCACGCCCACGCCAACGGCGTCGTCCACCGCGCGCTGACCCCGGCCTCCGTGCTGGTCACCGACGACGGGCACGCGGTGCTGACCGGGTTCGACTACGCCAAGCCGGGGCCGCGCAACTACACCGTCGCCCACGAGCTGGGCAACGTGCTCGACGCCCACTACGTGGCGCCCGAGTGCCAGGCGCGGCCCGACCGGATGACGACCGCCTCCGACGTCTACGCGGCCGGCGCCATCGCCTATCACCTGCTCACCGGAGAGCTCCCGGATGGCACCGACAGCCACGGTCCCGAGGTGCCCGAGGTCGTACGCAGGATGCTCGACCACTCCCCGGCCAAGCGCCCGACCGCCGCCGAGGCCCTCGGCGCTCTCGAGGGTGCGCCGCTCCAGGAGTCCCGCCTCAAACGACTGGTACGTCGGCTAGTGTCCCGATCATGACCGTACGCCTGCGTCCTGTCGAAGAAGATGATCTGCCCTTCCTGTACCGGCTCACGAGCGACCCCGACAGCACGGGCGAGTTCCAGTGGTACGGCTTCCAGAACCCCCACCGCCTCCGCGAACGCTGGCAGGACAACGGGATGCTGGGCGACGACGGCGGCATCCTGATCATCGCCGACGGTGACGACGAGCTCGGCTTGGTGTCGTGGAGCAAGCAGGTCGCCAACCGCGCCAGCTACTACTGGTCGATGGGGCTGATCGTGGCGCCGGAGCATCGCGGCCGGGGCCACGGCACGGAGGCGCAGCGGCTGCTCGCGCGCTACCTGTTCGACCACTCGACGGTCAACAGGATCGAGGCGAGCACGGAGATCACCAACGTGGCCGAGCAGCGGGCGCTGGAGAAGGCGGGGTTCACCCGGGAGGGCGTCCTGCGCGGCTGCGGCTTCCGCGCCGGCCGGTGGCAGGACGGCGTGCTCTACAGCATGATCCGCGCCGACCTCGACGAGGCGCCTTAGCGCCGACCGGCGCGATCGGCGCGATCGGCGCGATCGGGCCGATCGGGGCGATCGCGGAGCTCCCGGCAGATCCTGTATCAGTTCTGGACGATTCCTGTGCACCCAGTCCTGACGCTGTTCTCAGAGATCCCACGGGAAAGGATCACCCCCCATGAAGCTCAGCCGAGCCATGATCGCGTGCCTCGCGTTGGCACTCGGTCTCGGTACCGCCCCCGCCGCCATGGCCGACCCCGTGCCGGAGTCGGATCAGGCGCAGATCCTCGCGACCAACTTCCAGCTGCCGTTCCCCTGCAACCAGACCTGGACCGGCAACTCCGGCAACAGCAGCGCACACCAGTCATGGGAGATCGACTTCAACCGCGGCAGCACCGCCGACGCCGACCTGGGTGACACCGTGGTGGCCGCCGCGGCGGGGACCGTGGTGATCTCCGCGCACCAGGGTTCGACGAACCGCTACGGCAACCTCGTCAAGATCGACCACGGCAACGGCTGGGCCACGTACTACGCCCACCTGAACACCCGTACGGTCACCGCGGGCCAGACGGTGTCGCAGGGCCAGCAGATCGGCACGGTCGGCAACACCAGCGCGCCGGGCAACAACATCAGCCCTCACCTGCACTATGAGGTGCGGCTGGGGACCAACTATCCCGACAACATCCAGAAGGCCGTCTTCAACGGCGTCACGTTCGGCTACCCGCAGCAGAGCGTGACCTCCAAGAACTGCGGCAACCCCTACACCCCGACGTCGGTCTGCGGCTCGGGCTACAACGTGGTCGACTCGGCGACGCTCGGCACCGACGGCGCCGTCTACCTGCTCTACAACAGCTCCAACGGCAACAACTGCGTCACCACGATCAAGTACAAGAACGCCGGCACTGCCACCGCCACCACGGCCTACCTGGAAGTGGCGGGCAGCACGAGGAAGACGGACTCGGGCAACTACGGCTATTACGCGGGACCGGTCATCGCGTCGGCGGCCGGCAAGTGCGTCAAGTGGGGCGGCAAGGCCGGCTCCTCCACCTACGACAGCCCGCTCGAACACTGCGACTGACGAAGAGACAAGGGGGCCGGGTGGACACAGATTCACCCGGCCCCTTCACACGTGCGTGAACGTGTCCAACACATCTATCACGTAGAGCGACGGCTCGTCACCGAAACCGGATACCGCGACCCTGCTGCCGACCCGCCGACCCACCAGCGCCTCCACCCACCCGTCGGGCACGGCCCCCTCCGTCAGCGTGAACGCGCTCGGCCCGCCCCTCCGGTATGACGAGTCCAGCACCGCCCGGGACGGCCAGGACGACTCCAGGTACTGGATGATCACCTTGGAGCCGGCCGCGATCTCGTTCCCGGAGCCGTCGATGAGGAGCCGGGGCGGTGAGCCCGGCACGAAGTCGGCCGGGAGCGCCGGCAAGGTGCGGCCGACGAGCCGGGCGTCGGGCGGGTAACCGCCCAGGATGTCGAAGACCAGCACGAGCGTGTCCCCGGGCGCGACCCCGCTCAGCGGCAGGTCCGGCCCGAGCGCCTCCGACGCCGGACTGACCAGCATGACCCGGCTGCCCGCCGGCCGGCCCATGAGCGACTGCCGCCACGTCTCCGCCACCTGCCTGCCGTCGAAGACGACCGCGGTGGGCTGGTTGCCGTCATAGGTGCTCATGTACGGCCGGTTGCCCGACCAGCGCCGGATGTCCACGTCGGCGAGGACCACGTCGCCCGGCACCGTACGCCGGCCGCGGCCCGTCGACAGGACCGTGATCTGCGGTGTGCGGCTCGGCTTGCCCTTGGGGATGGCGACGACCGGCTTGGTGCCGAACGCACCCGTGACTACGGGCTGCGTGCCGTCCTCAGCGAGGCCACACGAGGTGGCGAGCATGAGCACGGCCGGCCAGAACAGACGCACGATTTCCTCCACGACCGGATCCTCGAGGGGCCGGACGTGTTCTTGCCGCAATGGCCAAAAGGAAAGCTGCGGGTCTCGCCATCTCACGACAAAGGCGCGGGAGACTTGACCCCGTGAGTAGGCCGAATTTGGCGCGGAGGGTCGCGGACGCGGCGGAGATCGCGTTGACCGCGCGGAAGTACGTGACGTTCATCGACGTGGTGACGGGGCTGCGCTGGCTGCACTCCAGACATGTGGACACCTGGCGGCAGGGCCGGGTCGCCACGCTGTCGGAGCTGGCGGCCGTCGACGACGACCGCCTGCTCACCACGGCCGGCCTGCTGAAGGAGTGGGCGCTGGCCAAGGGGCTCAAGCCGGTGGACACGCCGTACGTGGCGGGCACGCGCGACCGCCGCGAGCTGCGCTTCACCGCCGGGCACGGGCAGGAGCCGTTCCGCGTGCACTGGCTCTCGCCCGACCTCAGCGAGGCCAGGGTCCGCAAGCTCACCGAGCCCAAGGTGCCCGACCTGGTGGCGGTGGCCCCGCTCGACGAGTGGACGTGCGCCTCGTGCGGCGACACGGGGCCGTACCTGATCATGGAGGAGGACAAGCCGCACTGCCTGACCTGCGCGGACTTGGACCACCTGGTCTTCCTGCCGTCGGGTGACGCGGCGCTCAGCCGCCGGGCCAAGAAGGAGAGCGGGCTGTCGGCGGTGGTCGTCCGCTACAACCGGCGGCGCAAGGTCTATCAGCGTGCCGGCCTGCTGGTCGAGGAGGCCGCGCTGGCCGCCGCCGAGGAGCGGTGCCTGGCCGACGAGGAGGTACGCCTGCGCCGCCGCGAGCGCGACCGGGTCCGCAGGGCGGAGCAGGACGTCGAGTTCCAGGCCAGGATGGCGGCCGAGATCGCCAGGCTGTTCCCCGGCTGCCCGGAGCGGCGCGCCCAGGAGATCGCCGAGCACGCCGGACAGCGCGGCAGCGGCCGGGTGGGCAGGACGGCGGCGGCCAGGGCGCTCGACGAGAACGCCATCACGCTGGCTGTCATAGCCTCCATCAGACACCTCGACACCGACTACGACCGCCTGCTCATGTCCGGCGTGCCCAGAATGGAGGCCAGGGACATGGTCAGGGAACGCATCGAGCGCAAGCTGGAGGAATTCCGCCGATGAGCGACTGGCACGACGTACGGGAAGAGCTGCGCGCGTACGCGCTCGGGCTGCCCGAGACGCATGAGGACCACCCGTGGGGCGAGACCGTCATCAAGGTGAACAAGAAGGTCTTCCTCTTCCTCGGCATCGACGAGCAGACCGAGAAGTGGAGTCCGTCGTTCGGCGTGAAGCTGCTGTCGGAGGCGCACGGTCACGCGCTCACCGTCGAGGGGGCGGCGCCCAGCGGCTACGGGCTGGGCAAGGCGGGATGGGTCACCGTGCCGTTCCTGTCGCGGCTTCCGGAGACGGACGTGCTGCTCGACTGGGTGGAGGAGAGCTACCGCGCCATCGCGCCCAAGCGGGCGGTCAAGCAGCTCGACGAGCACCCGGTCAGGTGACCGCCAGGCGGGTGGCGTACCGCTCGTCCCGCCAGAGCTCCTTCTCCAGCACCTCGAGCAGCGTGGTCGCCGCGTGGTGGACGTCGGCGTAGCCGATGTAGAGCGGCGCGAAGCCGAACCTGAGGATGTCCGGCGCACGGAAGTCCCCCTGCACGCCCCGGTCGATCAGCGCCCGCATCACCGGATAGCCGTCGGGGTGGCGGAAGCTCACCTGGCTGCCGCGGGCGGCGGGGTCGGCGGGCGAGGCCAGCTCCAGCGCGTCGCCGACCAGGTCGACGAAGAGCGAGGTCAGCGCCATGCTCTTGGCCCGCACCAGGTGCATCGGCACCCGCTCCCACACGTCGAGCGCCGCCTCCAGCGCCGCGAACGACAGCACGTGCGGAGTGCTCACCGCGAACCGCCTGACGCCCTCCGCCGGGCGGTAGCCGGGCTCGAACGCGAACGGCTCGGCGTGGCCGTACCAGCCGGAAAGCACGTTCTCTGCGGCGGCGTGGTGGCGCGGGTTGACGTAGAGGAACGCGGGGGCGCCCGGGCCCGCGTTGAGATACTTGTACGTGCACCCGACCGCGAAGTCCGCCTCCGAGACGTCCACCTCCATGGCCCCCACGCTGTGGCACACGTCCCAGACCATGAGCGCGCCGGCTTGGTGGACCCGGGCCGTGACCGACGGCACGTCGTGGCGGGCGCCGGTGCGGTAGTCGACCTCCGACAGCAGCACCACTGCCGCGTCGTCGAACCGCCCCTCCGAGAAGTCGCGCACCTCGTAGCCGCCGAGCAGCCGGGACAGGCCCTGGACCATGTAGTGGTCGGTGGGGAAGTTCCGCACGTCGGAGACGATCACCCGGCGCTCGGGACGCAGCCGCAGCGCCGCCGCCACCGCCTGGAAGACCGCGATCGAGGTCGTGTTGCCCACCACGACCTGGCCCGGGCCCGCGCCGATCAGCGGGGCCAGGCGGTCGCCGACGGTCAGCGGCTGCGCGTACCAGCCGGAGTGGTTCCAGCCGCCGACGAGCTCCTTGCCCCATTCGTCCTCAACCGCCTGCCGCACCCGTTCCGCGGTGCGGCGGGGCAGCGCGCCGAGCGAGTTGCCGACGAGGTAGACGACCCCCTCCGGCAGCACGAACTCGTCCCTGAAGTCCCGCAGCGGGTCGGCGGCGTCGAGGGCGAGGCACTCGTCCCGATCCAATGTTTCACTCCTTTTGTGGGGGCATGGTGGCAACTACCCGGTTCACGCCATTCTGGTACTCGCGGACGTACCAGTTCTGCACCGGGTTGTGCGTCGCGTCGAGCCGGAACGCCCCGCGCGGCCCGTCGAGCTCCCCCACTGCCGCCATCCCTCCCTCCTCGGCCAGCCCTCTGTCGATGAGCCGCATGGCGTCCCAGCTCTGGAGCGCCACCGCGGACGGGTTCCGGCCGGTCTTCGCCCGCCATCTGGTGACGAAGGCGGTGTTGTCCGGGTCGTCCAGCGCGGGCGAGTACATGCCGACGCTGGTGATGCCCTCGGCGTCCTTGCCGACGGCCCGCAGCACGTCCTCGTCGGCGAGGCTCTGGCAGGCCAGCAGCTTGACCTTGGAGGCGGCGTGCTGCCGGTACCCCTTCAGGAACTCGACCGCGTCACCGCCGGCGTAGAAGGCGTACAGGAGCTTCGCCTCCGGCGGGATCTGCGCGAAGTACGGCCCCAGGTCCGTGACCCGGCCGTAGGGCGTCAGGATGCGTTTGAGGGGCTGGGCGCCGTACCCCTCGGTGAAGCCCCTGAGCGTCTCGACGCCCGCCGAGTAGTCGGAGGCCATGAGCACCACGCCCGCCCTGCCGTACCGCTCGGCGGCGTAGCGTCCGGCGGCGTAGCCGTGGTCGTGGTTGGTGTACGAGACGCGGAAGACGTTGGGGCCGCCCAGCGTGTCGGCACCCGCGTTGGCGATCACCACCGGCGTGCTGCCGGCCGCCTTGACCACCGACTCGGCGACAGGAGAGGAGATCAGCCCGGTGATCACGTCCACGCCCTCGTCGTCGATGAGCCGCCTGGCCTGCGCCTGGCCCTCCTCCGGGCTGCCCGCGTCGTCGGCCACGACCAGCTCGGCGGGCCTGCCGCCCAGGCGGCCGCCGTGGTCGTCCAGGTAGAGGCGCATGGCAGTCTCCATGTCGTCGCCGAGCACGGCGTACACGCCGGTCTGCGAGATGATCGCGCCGACCTTGACCAGCGGATCTCCCTCGCCGGACAGCGGCACGGCCCCGCCGCAGCCGGCGGCCATCAGCACGACCAACCCCAGCACGGATGCGCGCATGGCTCAGCCCAGGAACGCCTCTGCGTTGGCGGCGAGCAGCTTGGTCCGGACCGTGTCCGACAGGAAGCCGGCGTTCCGGATCAGGTCGCCCGGTGGCGACTCGCCGAGCGGGTAGGGAAAGTCGCTGCCGAGCATCACGTGGTCCTCCCCGAGAGTGTCGACGAGCAGCCGCAGCGCGCGCTCGTCGAAGACGGCAGAGTCGACGCTGAACCTGCCGAGGTAGTGGGACGGCGGCCGCTCCGAGACGCCGACCAGGTCTCGCCTGCGGTGCCAGGCGTTCTCGAACCGGCCGAGCCAGAACGCGAACGAGCCGCCGCCGTGCGCGAAGCAGATGCGCAGCGTGTCCGGCACCCGATCGAACACGCCGCCGAGGATCATCGCCAGGATGGACAGGTGCGTCTCCGCGGGCATCCCGACCAGCCACTGCGCCATCCACCGCTCGACGCGCGGGCCCGCGGGCAGGTCCCACGGGTGTACGAAGACCGGAACGTTCCTGTCGGCGCAGTGCTGGAGGAACCGGACGACGCCCGGGTCGTCGAGGTCGCGGTCGCCGACGTGGTTGCCGATCTCCACGCCCCTGTGCCCCGAGTCCAGGCAGCGGTCCAGCTCCCCGCAGGCCAGGTCGGGGTCCTGCAGCGGCACCTGGCAGAACGGGATCAGCCGGGGGTCCGCACAGATGTCCAGAGCGAGGTCGTTGAAGACCTTCGCGATCCGGATGCCCTCGACGGCCGGCCGGTCGTAGCCGAAGAAGACGGGCGTGGGCGAGACCACCTGGCGGTCCACGCCGTCCTCGTCCATCCGCGCGAGCCGGACCCGCGGGTCCCAGCAGTCGTCCTGAATCTTCCGGAAATCGCGGTCGTTGACGAGGATCGTGGCTGCACGCTCCGACTCGATCCTCAGCCTGGGCGCCCCGGGCCAGCCCAGGTCGGGCCAGCCCCTGGGGACGAAATGCGTGTGGACGTCGACGGCCATCTAGCCCTTGCCAGGGTGCAGCGCGCCGCAGTTGCCGCAGGTACGGGCCCGCTCGTCGGCGTAGAACGCCTCGAAGACCGGCGGCAGGTCCTTGACGATGTCGCGTACCTGCAGCTCGACCTCGTGCACCCGCTCGCCGCACTCCATGCAGTACCACTGGAACTTCTCCAGCTCGCCCTCCGGCCGGATCTTCTCCACCACGAGCCCCACGGACCCGGCCTCCGGCCGCTGCGGCGAGTGCGGCATGCGCGGGGGCAGCAGCCACATCTGCCCCTCGCGGATGTGCACGGTCTCGGGGCCGTTCTCGGTCACGACGTTGACGTGCATGTTGCCGCGCACCTGGTAGAACAGCTCCTCGTACGGGTCGACGTGGAAGTCGGTCCTGGAGTTGGGCCCGCCGACCACCATCACGATGAAGTCGTCCGCCCCCTCGAAGACCACCTTGTTGCCGACCGGCGGCTTGAGCAGGTGCGCGTGCTCGTCGATCCACTTGGTGAAGTCAATGGGCGCAATCATGATCGCTCCTGCGGGTGGAAGGCGACGGCTTGCATCTCGATGAGCAGGTGGGGGTGCGGGAGCTGGTGCACGGCGACCGTGGCCCTCGTGGGCCCTTCCTCGTCGAAGAACTCGGCGTAGACCTCGTTGTAGCCCTTGAAGTCGTTCATGTTGACCAGGTACGTGGTGATCTGTACGAGGTCGGCGAGCGAGCCTCCGGCCGCCTTGAGGATGTCGCCGATGTTCTCGATGACCGCCCTGGTCTGAGCGCGGATGTCCAGGTTCGTCGCCCCATACTTGTCCACCTCCACGCCCACGAACGTGTCGTCGGGCCGCCGGCAACTCGTACCCGAGACGTACAGGAAGTCACCTGCCCGCTTGACGTGCGGGAACCTGCCCCGGGGAACGGCCTTGCCGGGCACCCTGAGCCCCTTGACACGTCCGCTCACTTGGAGAACACCGCCCGCACCGAGCCCAGCCCCCCGACGCGGGCCTCGAACACGTCACCGGGCTCGACGGGCACCACCGGGCCGAGCGCGCCGGTCAGCACCACGTCTCCGGCCCGCAGCGCGTACTCCGTGGGGCCCAGCCGGGAGGCGAGCCAGACGGCGGCGTTGAGCGGGTTGCCCAGGCACGCCTCGCCGGAGCCGGTCGAGACCTCCTGGCCGCCCCGCGTCATCGTCATCGCCGCCGCCCGCAGGTCGAGCCCCATCAGCGAGACGGGCGTGCTGCCCAGCACGAACGCGCCGGCCGAGGCGTTGTCCGCGACCGTGTCGGCCAGCGTGATGTCCCAGTCGGCGATCCGCGAGTCGGCGATCTCGATGGCGGGCAGCGCGAACTCCACCGCCCTGAGCACGTCGGCCACCGTGAACGGCCCGCCGGTCAGGTCCCGGCCGAGCACCAGCGCGACCTCGGCCTCGGCCCGCGGCTGCAGGAACCCGTCCACCGGCACGGGCAGCCCGTCGGAGTAGGACATGTCCACGAAGAGCATGCCGAAGTCCGGCTGGTCGATGCCGAACTTCTGCTGCAGCAGCAGGTTGGTCATGCCGACCTTCCTGCCGACCAGCCGCCGCCCCGCCTCGATCGCCCGCCGCGTGTTGATCTCCTGTACGGCGTACGCGTCGGCCGCCGTGCCGACCAGGTCCCTGATCGGCGCGCACGGTTTGCCGGAACGCGCGGCCTCGGCCAGTCGGTCGGCGGCCTGGGTCCGCGTGTCCACGGCCTCGGACCATTCGTCATACATCGGGCTGCTCCAGTTTGATGGTGATCGTGGTGGGTTCGGAGTAGAAGTCGAGCGACTGGATGCCACCCTCCCGGCCGATGCCTGACAGCTTCATGCCGCCGAACGGGGTGCGGAGGTCGCGCAGGTACCAGGTGTTCACCCAGACGAGGCCGGCCTCCAGCCGCTGCGCCACGCGGTGGGCGCGGTCGAGGCTGGTCGTCCAGAGCGTGGCGGCCAGGCCGTACTCGCTGCCGTTGGCCAGGTCGATCGCCTCGGCCTCGCTGTCGAAGGGGGCGACGTGGCACACGGGACCGAAGATCTCCTCCCGGTTGAACCTGGACCATTCCGACAAGCCTGTCACTACTGTCGGTTCCACGAAATATCCAGAATCGCGGGGATCGCCGAACGAGGGCACGCCGCCCCCCGTGAGCACCTTGGCTCCCTCCGAGCGGGCCAAGGAGTAGTAGGAGAGCACCTTCTCGCGGTGCTCCTTGGAGATCATCGGCTGCGGCTCGACCTCCTGGGCGCGGCTCGCCAGCCGGGCGCAGAACTCCTCGAAGATCGGCCGCTCCACATAGAGCCGCTCGGTGCACAGGCACACCTGGCCGCCGTTGGTGAAGACCGACTTCACGGTCCCGTCGATGGCCCGGTCGAGATCGCAGTCCTCGAAGACCAGCCCGGCGTTCTTCCCGCCCAGCTCGAACGAGACCGGCTTGACCCGGTCGGCCACCGTCCGCATGATCGCGCTGCCCGTCTTGGTGGACCCGGTGAACGTCACGGCGTCCACCCACGGGTGCTCGACCAGGAGCTGGCCGGCGGAGCCGTACCCGAAGATGATGTTGACGACGCCGGGGGGCAGTCCGGCGTCGGCGCAGATCTCGGCGAACACCGCCGCCGAACCCGGCGTGTGCTCCGACGGCTTGACCACCACCGTGTTCCCCGCGACCAGCGCGGGCGCGAGCTTCCATGTCATCAGCAGGAACGGCAGGTTCCACGGGACGATCACCGCGACCACGCCGAGCGGCCTGCGTACGGTGTAGCTGAGCACGCCGGAGAGGTGGAAGGCGTCGTCCGGGCGCTGGGCGGCTATCTCGGCGAAGGCGCGGAAGTTCGCGATGCCGCGCGGGATGTCGAGCGTGCGGGTCTGGTCGAGCGGCTTGCCCGTGTCGGCGATCTCCGCCGTCACCAGGTCGTCGAAGCGGGCCTCGATGCCCGCGGCCAGGCGCCGCATCCACCCGGCGCGCTCGCCGACGGGCATCGCCGCCCAGTCGCGCGCCGCCTCCCTGGCCGCGCGCACGGCCCGGTCGACGACCTCGGGGTCGGCCTCGTGCACCTGGCTGATCACCGCGCCCGTCACGGGGTCGTGGACCGGGAACGTCTTGCCCGCGCCCACCGGCTCGCCACCGATGAAATGGGTCAGCACGACACTCTCCTCTTCTCCCCTGTATAGATCGCTGAGCGATCGGCGGACAACGGGTGGTGCCCGGGGACTCTCTGATCGCATCGTCTCGCCGGAACGGCGTCAGCGCTATGAGCGATGCTGTTGCACATGCGAACCAGAACCGATCACGTGACTGCCCATGACGGCACCTTCGACGTCCATCTGTGGCTCCCCGACGCCGGGACCGGGCCCGGCATCCTCCTGGTGCAGGAGATCTACGGCGTCGGCCCCTACATCGAGAAGGTCGCGCTGGACCTGGCCGCACGCGGCTACGTGGTCGCCGCGCCGGACCTCTTCTGGCGCCTCCACCCCCACTGGCGGGGCGAGCACACTCCCGAGGGCACGGCCGCCGCGATCGAGCTCGCGAGCGGGTTCGACCTCGCGCAGGGCGTGGCCGACTGCGCGCTGACCGTCTCCCACCTGCGCTCGCTGCCCGAGGTGAGCGGCGGAGTGGGGGCGCTGGGGTTCTGCCTGGGCGGCTCGATCGACTACCTGCTCGCCACGCAGGTCGAGCTGGACGCCGTGCTCTCCTTCTACGGCTCCGCCGTGCCCGACTCGACCGGTCTCATGGACCTCATCACGGCGCCCCTGCTGCTGGTCTTCGGCGGCAGCGACCCGTACATCGAGCGCGAGCGGGTGGCCGCCGTCGAGGGGGCCGCGAAGGGCCGGCCGAACGTGGTCATGCACGTCGAGGAGGCGGCCGGGCACGCCTTCCACAACAGCGAGGCCCCGATGTTCCACAACCCGGAGGCGGCCGAGCGCACATGGGAGGTGGCGCTCGGTTTCCTGTCCGAGCACCTGCCCGTGACCCTGTCCAGATAGACAGCTTCCGGTACCCCCGGATCATCGCCATCATGGTCGGATGGCGCGGACGTGGGAATTGTGGGGAACCGTCATTATTGCTGGTACGTTTGCACTCCCCGTCGCCTTGCTAGCAATCTTGCTGCTCTCCCGCCACCGCGTCCGCGCCGGCCGTCCGGCGCCCCTGCGCACGGCGATCGCCGACGTCGGCATAGTGGTCGGCACGGCTCCCTGGATCTGGATGACCCTCACGCCGTCGAGCGGTCAGACAGGAGTCGGTCTCATCCCGTTCACCGACCTCGCGGACCTGGTCACGGCGCCGTGGGAGGCGGTGTTCGTGCAGGTCGGGGGGAACCTGCTGGTGTTCGCCGCGCTGGGCGCGCTGCTGCCGGTACGCAGTCGCGCGATGTCCTCGACGGCGCGCGTTGCGGCGGTCGCGGCCGCATTTTCGGTCATCGTCGAAGTCCTTCAGTACGTCTTGCGATTGGGCCGTTTCTCGTCTGTGGACGACGTCCTCCTGAACACGGCAGGTGCTGTGATCTTCGCCCTGATTACGCGGCGCTGGTGGGCCGTTCGAATACCGGCCGAGACCGTTCCACGGTAACGGTCTGCTAAAACCCCGTCGAATTCACCACTCGGGCACGATCCGCTCAAAAGAAGCCCACGACCAAGCTTTCTATCTGTGCGATCGTGGACAAGACGGGGCAAGTTCTCTGGAGACGCCACAACCTGGTTGGTGACAGAGGGTGATCAATAGTGTCTGAATCCCCGGTACCCCACGAGCCCCCTATCTATCGCCGCATCGCCGACGGCCTCCGCGCCCGGATCCTGTCCGGCGAACTGCGCGACGGGGACCGACTACCGGGCGAGAACGCGCTGATGGCCGAATACGCGATCGCACGCGCCACCGCCAGGCAGGCGCTTGCCGTACTGATCAATGAAGGGCTGGCGGTACCTAAACGAGGTTCGGGGGTTTACGTGCGGCTGTTCAAACCGATACGCAGGCACGGCTCACGCCGCCTGTCACGAGAGCAGTGGGGTCAGGGCCGGGCCATCTGGGACGCGGACACGCGGGGCCGGCCTTTCACGGTGGACCGGGTGGAGGTGGCGTTGGAGCGGGCCGCCGAGGAGGTCGCGGGCGTCCTGGAGAGCGGCGAGGTATGGGTACGCCGGCGCCGCTACTCGGTCGACACCAGGCCCGTGCAGCTGGCCACCTCCTACTTCCCCGCGCACCTGGTCGAAGGCAGCGCGATCACCCTCGCCGACACCGGACCCGGCGGCGTCTACGCCAGGCTGAGCGACCTCGGCGTCCCTCCTGCCCACTTCACCGAGGAGGTGCGCGCCCGCATGCCGACGCCACGCGAGATCGCACTGCTCGACCTGCCCGGCGGGACCCCGGTGATCGTGATCGCCAGGACGGCGTACACGTCGGGCGGGCTGCCGGTCGAGCTCAACGAGATGGTGCTCGACTCGGCGGCGTACGTACTCCAGTACGACTTCGACGCCTAGTTCAAGAGCATCTGTCAAGCGATAGGTTGACCTGTCCATCTCGATCATTGAATTCTCTAGAGAAGTGCTCCATCTTCGAAGGAGATGGAACCTCGCCTGGGGACCCGGGAAGGCGGACAGCAATGTCCTTTGATCGGCATCTTGCCGAGATCGCCCGGGAGTACCCCCAGTGGACCATCTGGCGGAGCGACGCGGGCCGCTGGTGGGCCACGAGACACCATCCGCTCAGCGCGGCGCAGCGCGCCGGCGGATGTGCGATGACCATCGACGCGGACGACCCGGACGGTCTGCGCGACCAGCTCCGGGAGCAGGAGAGGCGGGCCGGCGAGCAGCACCCCTGGCAAGCGGGGCCCGCCCCTCCCTGACGCGGGCCATTTCGCGGCCGGCGTCCACAAGCAGCCCGGTGCCGAGTCCAGCGTCTCGGCGGCCCCGGCACCGGGCCTCCAGGTCCAGGAGGGGCCACGATCGCGGAAGCCTCCGACCCTATCGGGGGCGGGGGCTTCCGCTCCGCCCCGTGCACCACCGCCAGGCGTCTCAGCCGCGCACCACGCGCCCTGCGCCTTGCAACACGCGCACACACCGTGCGCCTCCAGCCGCGCCGTGCGTCACCGCCGTGCGTCTTAACCGCGCGTCCTGCGCCACCCGCCGCGCGACATGCGTCGTGCGCCTTCGACCGTGCGCCGCGTGCCTCAGCCCGCGCGCCACCACCCGTCCGGGTACGCCGCCCACGGCGCCCGGTCGGGGCGGCGGCGGTTGTGCCCGTCATAGCCACCCACCGCGTCTCCCGCCGTGCGCGACGGCACGACACCGGGTGGCGCCCCAGGGCGGCGGTCGGCCCCGCCCCGGGGCGGCGTCCCGTGCGTGGGTGGTGCTCCGAGGCAAGGTGCCGTCGGAGCGAGGTGGCCGGGGTTACTTGTGGACTTCGGTCAGTCGGACGACGTGGACGTCGGTGTCCTCGGAGACGTCGCCCTCGACCTTGAGCTTGACCGTCTCGTCCGGGTCCCCACCCGAGTCCGCCTCCGGCTCCACGATGACCCGCACATCGTCCTGGGGCGACGCAGGAGGCGTGGCGGACTCGGGGATCAGCGCCCCGGCCGTCGACTCCTTGCGCATCAGGTCGCCGAGGACGGAGCCGATCTCGGTCAGCCGCCGCACGACCTCCGTGTGCGTGTTGGTCAGGTATTCGACCCGCCGCCCCGCCTGCTCGTCCAGCGTGGCGGTGCGCTGGCGTGCCGAGGTGAGCATGGCCTCGGACTCGTCACGCGCCTCCGACACCAGCTTGTCGGCCTGCGCGTTGGCGGACTGCACGAGCTGCTCCGCCTCGGCCTGGGCGGCCGTGATCAGGCGCTCGGCCTCGGCGCGCGACTCGCGCAGCAGGTCCTCGGCCTCCGTGCGGGCGGCCGCGAGCTGCTCCTCCGCGTCCGTGCCGGCCTGGGCCAGCATGCCCTCCGCGGCCTGCGTGGCCTCGTTCACCCGCCGCTCCGCCTCCGCCTGGGCAGAGGTGAGGATCTTGTCGGCGGTCTCACGGGAGGTGGTCAGGAGGCGGTCGGCCTCCGACTTGGCCGCGTCGCGCACGCTGGCGGCCTCGGCCTCGGCGTCCTCCCGCTTGGCCGCGGCCTCCTCCTCTCCGAGCCGGAGGATCTGGGCGAGCCTGGGGCTGAGGTCCTCGTAGTTCTGCGGCGTCTCGACCATGCGCCGCCTGGCCTCCGCCAGCTCGATGCGGCCCTGCTCTGCCTGGTCGATGGCGCGCGCCAGCCGCTCTTCCAGATCCCTTATCTGGTTACGGGTACGGATCATGTAGTCGTGGACCTGACGGCGGTTGTAACCGCGCATCACGACTTCGAAGGTGTCCTCTTGCATCAGATCGGGAATGCTCTCGTGCTGGTTCATCATGGGGGCTACCTAATGGTGGTTTGCGTGAGGCGGGGGAAACTGCGCGGCTTGTGAGGGTCTGACGACGAGACGTCAGGAAACGACTTTCCTGCCATCTGCCCACGTCCGCAACCGGAACGCCTTAGCCGGACCTGGAATTACGATGTCTCGGATGTACATTGCAGCATTGGATAACGGGGCGGTCCCGGACATACACCCTGAGGCGTACATAGCCCCTGGCGCCGTGGTGGTCGGCAGCGTGCGCGTGGGACGGGCGTCCAGCATCTGGTACGGCTCCGTTCTCAGAGGGGACGATGAGCGGATAGAGGTCGGGGAAGAGTGCAACGTACAGGATCTGTCCTGCCTGCACGCCGATCCGGGCGAGCCCGCGATCTTGGAGGACCGGGTCAGCCTGGGCCACAAGGCCATGGTCCACGGCGCTTACGTCGAGTCGGGCGCGCTGATCGGCATCGGCGCGATCGTGCTGGGCGGCGCCCGCATCGGCGCGGGCACGCTGGTGGCGGCCGGAGCGCTCGTCAGCCCGGGCAAGCGGATCCCGTCCGGCGTGCTGGTCGCCGGTGTGCCCGGGAAGATCGTACGCGAGCTCACCGACGACGACCGGGCCTCCTTCGCCCGCACGCCGGACAACTACCAGGCCAAGGCGCTCAGGCACCGGCAGGCGTCATCGCTTTGATCAGGACCTCGTCCGACACCGATGCGGTGTTGAGCGGGTCGGCGTACTCGGGCAGCTCCGGACGGAGGAAACGGACGAAGTCCACGGTCAGCTTCAGGTCGGGTACCCCCTTGATCTGCTTGGCGTTGGCCTTGGTCGCGTCCTTCTTGAGCACGTTATAGCTGTCCCAGTCGGTATAGGCGGTTAAACCCCATTGGAGCACGTCGGGGAGGTTGGACGGCCAGCGCCGGCCGACCTTCCACGCCCCGCCGTCCTCCCGGTAGAGGGCGACGAAGGCGCGGCCGACCCTGCCGAGCGCGAGGTCCACCCAGCCGGCCTTGACCGCCAGTTCCTGGGGCTTGGAGCTGCCGTCCTGGGTGTACTTCACCTCGACCCGGCCGCTCTCGTCGCCCGTGCCGGTGGTGATCGACACCCAGTTGGGCTTGGTGTACGAGCCGGGCTGGCGGGCCATCAGACCCCCGAGCGAGAACTTCCGCTCGGGCTGACCGCCCTTCCTGCCCTCGGCCTTGACCCGGGCGTACATGAGGATGTCCCCCGCCAGCTCCTGATAGACGAAAGGGCCGCGGAAGCCGTCGAACCAGGTCGACGTCCTGGGCTCCAGATAGAGCGAGCCCTTCACGGTCGTGTTCACGTCGAGCTTGGCGATCCTGTCGACGTCCTTCTCCGTGTCGCTCAGCTTGGTCCACATCGACATGTCCGCCGCGCTCTGGAACTCCGTCGAGGCCTCGCCCACCTCGCCACCGGGCGTCGGCGGCTGGGCCCTGTCCAGGGTGAGCACCCCTGGGCCGGTCGGGGACGGCTGTGCGGACGTGGTGGCGCCGCAAGCGGAGAGCGCGCCGACGACCGTCAACACCCCCGCTAGCTTCGCCCTCATAGTGGACATTCTGCCGTGAAATGCCGGCGGGTGATCGGAACCGACCAAGTACGATGACGCCCGTGCGACCCTGGGATGCGTTCACCTCCGCCGAGGCCCAGGTCCGCGCGATGGTCGCGGACCCGCGCTGGCAGGGGCTCTCCGTGCCCGATCGCGCCCACGTACTGGCCGCCAGAATTCTTGTGACCCCAGATGGCGACAGGTGGCTCTTCGGCACGCACGCGCGCTGGCACCTGCACGACCCGGCTGACGGCCGCTGGCACCTCGCGCCGCCTCCGAGGGGCGTACGGGCGCGACAGGTACGGCGCGCGGCGGCGGAGCTGCCTCCTGACGTGGTCCCGTACGGGCCCGACTTCCACGCCGAGCCGGGCTCCATCCAGGCGTTCATCGGCCCTGACGTGCCGGAGGGCCTCACCGAGCGGCTCCGCGTGCTGCTGCGGGCCAGCGGGCGCAAGTCGGAGCTGGACTACCCGCTGACGGCCTTCGAGGAGATCTTCGCCTCCGACGTGCCGAGCACGGTGGCGGCCATCTGGGGCACGATCATGTGGTGCGCGTACGCGCCGGCGTTCGACGGCAACGAGCGGCTGATCACCGTGTTCGGCGAATACCTGCGCCGCCCGCTGCCCGGCGACGAATGGGTGCGCTGGCTGCCGGCGCCGCCGCTGCTGGACCTCGTCACGCTGGTGTCCGAGCGGCGACAGGCGGGCCGCCCGCGCGCCGCGCTGAGGCTCGCCGCCGTCATGGCCGACACGGCCCAGATCCTGATGTCCGACACCCGTTTCAGGCCGCGGGCGCTGGCGCTGCTCACGATGGTCGAGCCCATGCTGCGCCGGCCGGATCTCGACGACCTCCTCACGGACGCCGAGGCGCTGCGCGCGGAGTGGCTGGAACGCTGCCCGCGACGGCTCTGCCGGGCCCTGCTCGTCGAGAACGACGCGGCGGCGCACTTCTCACACGCCGTCTACGACCTGGTGGAGGCGCTGGCCTTCATGCCGGACCCGCCCATGGCCGCCGCGACGTTCCTGGCCGACCTGTCCGATTCCAAGAGGGCGCTGCCGGCCCGGCTGGACCACCGGCTCAGGCGCGCGTACGAGGAACTGGACCGCGCCGGGCTCACCGGCACCTCCGCGAGCGAGTCGACCGCGCCCGAGGGCTTCCCCGTGCCGGGCAGGGTGCTCACCAAGCCCGCGCCGACCCTGGAGGTGGCCCTGGAGGTGACACCGCCCGACCGGGCGAGCGCGGCGGCCGTGCTGGGGGCCGCGTACGCCACCGGCCTCGCATGGGGGAGGCTGACGGGGGCCAAAGTGCCGCAGAGCGGACTGGCCGGGCAGACGGCGCTCGTACGGAGAGTCGTCCACGAACGCGACGACAACCACACAGACCTCACCTAAACCACAAATACCGTTATTTGTCCCTTACTTCCCCTATAGCGTTCTAACACTCGAGGATCAGGTAATTCTCCGAATTGTGATCTCCGATTCCGGGAAATGATCCCCACGGGACCACGGTGATCGGAAAGGAATGACTCCGATGGGCCATGTCGCCGGAAGGCACATCGCCGTAACCTCGTAGAGGGTGTGGGCTGCGGAAGGAAGGACGACGCGGTGGGGCACGACGACCTGGACTCTCGGGTCCACGACCGTGTCGCGTTGGACGAGATTGCGCTCTACGCCGAGGTGCTCACGGCCGTGGCTGTCAGCGAGCGGCGGCTGACCTTGGACGAACTCGACGACGCGCTCGGATTGCGGACTTCGGCGAGCCGCTGAAGGATCAATCGCGATTACTAGCCCCGGGAACCTAGTTAACAGGTTTCCGGGGTTTCCTATAACTAGTCAATCGCGCCGTACGGTGTCCTTCCCGAGGAGGACTAGGAGCGGACGAGGCGCGCGATGGCCGCCGAGGCCTCCTTGACCTTCGCGTCGGCCTCCGGCCCGCCACTGTTGATCGCGTCCGCGACACAGTGGGAGATGTGCTCCTCCAGCAGCCCCAGCGCCACCGCCTGGAGCGCCCGCGTGGCCGCGGAGACCTGGGTGAGCACGTCGATGCAGTAGGCATCGTCATCGACCATGCGCTGCAGGCCCCTGATCTGACCCTCGATCCGCCTGAGACGCGTCAGATACGCCTGCTTGTCTCCGCTGTACCCATGCATGTTTCTACGGTACCTGGAAGCGATATCAGCGGAGGTCTGTGATCAGTTTCTCCCACTGCTCGGCCACCTCGCCGGCCGCGTGGCGCACCGCGGTGTCCAGCGCGCCCGCCGCGAGGGAGCGCCGCCTGCGCTCGTCGTCGATCAGCGCCAGCAGGGCCGCCGCGAACAGCTCCAGCTCGTCCTGGGTCTCGGGCACCAGCACGCCGTTGTAGCCCGTCGCCACGAACTCCGCCGGCCCCCTGGCCCCCTCGAAGGCCACCACGGGCACCCCGCAGCCCATGGCCTCGAGCACCGCCATGCCCAGGTCCTCGCTGCGCGAGGTGGTGGCCACGATCGACGCCTTGGCGAACTCGCCCGCCAGGTCGGGCGTCATGCCCATGAAGTAGACGTGGTTGTGCAGATGGAGGTCGCGGACCAGCGCGCGCAGCCGCCGCTCCTCCGGGCCGCCGCCGTACAGCCGCAGCCGCCAGTCGGGCCGCTTGTCCGCCACGATCGCGAACGCCCTGATCAGCCGGTCGTACGCCTTGACCGGCACCCACCGCCCGCCGGCCGCCACGATCCTGTTGTCCATGCGCGAGCGCGGCCAGGGGCCGTCGGGCAGCGCGTCCAGCACGGAGTGCACGGCGGGCCCGTCGGCGAGCAGCTTGCTCCACTCCTCGCCGGCCGACTCGGTGGCGGTCACGACGGCGTCCAGGCGCGGATAGAGGCGTTTCACCGGCCCCGGCACGACGGGCCTGCCCCACTCCCTGGCGATCTTCAGGGTCTCGCGCGGGGCGTGCCTGGCGGCCTGTACGCCGAGCCCCGGCCTGGTGGTGATCAGCACGTCGGACTTGAGGTTGCGCAGCAGCCGCCAGAGCGCCACCTCGGTGCGCACCTGTCCGCGCGGGAGCAGGTGCCTGACGCCCGGCCTGGCGTCGATCAGGCTGCGCATGGCCACCCCGGGCGCGACGGGGAAGAACGGCTTCTCCTTCTGCCGCCGTACGCTGATCACCTCGACGTCGTGCCGCTCGGACAGGGCTCCGGCGAGGTTGAGCGCGGCGCGCACGTCGCCCCGCATGGCGTACGCCGAGGCGAGGAGCAGGCTGACCTTCATCCGCCCACCTCGATCCGCAGCTCGTCGTCGGCGGTGTAGCAGGGTCTTATGGGCACGCCGTCCACGGTGGCCGAGGGATAGTGCAGCCGGCGTCTCTTGCCGTCGACGTCGTCGAGCCGCGAGCCGAGCCTGAGCGGCGTGGGCACGCCCTCGACCTCCAGCGCGGGCTCCCAGGTGCCCGAGTCGGCCCCGGTGTCGGGGTCGGCCGCGAGCACGTCCACGAGCGACACCGCGGCGTGGAACCGCACGCCCTGCACGGTGGCCGTGGCGCGGAGGCGGGTGTTCGTCTGCCTGCGGTCGAGGGTCAGCCTGGCCTCGTGGCGGGAGTCGTCGTCCTCCAGCCCCGTGTACGCCAGCAGGCCCGTCACCTCGAACCGCCCCTCCCTGAACCAGATAGCTCGCACCTCGGCCACCGGCTCGGCGTCGGAGATCTTCAGCGCCAGGTAGCCGTTGCGCGTGCGGTACGAGCGGTAGGCGAGGGTCCGCCTGCACAGGGCGTACGCGTCGAGGTGGTCGAGGGAGAAGCCGGGATCGACGCTGCGCAGCCTGCTGCGCTTGCCGTCGCGCCGCAGGTAGGCGTCCCAGCGCCCGGCGGTCAGCTCCAGCGGCGCGAGCGAGACCGCGAGCGTGGCCTCACGGGCCCGCGCGCCCGGCGTGCCGAGCCGCACGTCACGCTCGACCCCCGTGGTGCGATGCCTGAGCACGAGCTCGGTGCCGTCTTCCAGTGGTGCGTCGATGGCGAGCCGGAGGGCGAGGACGTCGGCCAAGGTGACTTCGGCGTCCGTGACGACGACGCCCATCACGAGCCCCCTCCCCGTCGAATAGAGCCATGCGACGTTGAGGTTACCGTGATTTTCCCGTTATGTGGATGTCGGATTTCGGACACTTGGCTCGCTGACATGGGAGGCTGCCCCACAGCGACGGTGAGGGAGTCCGACATCCGTGGGTCAGGAAGCGCCCTTGACAGACTTGATCAAGAGCTGGGCCACGTCCACGACTTCGAGCGACTCCTTGGCCTGGCCGCTGTTCTTCTTCTCGTTGATGGCGTCGCCGAGCATCACCATGCAGAACGGGCAGGCGGTGGAGACGGTGTCGGGGTCGGTGGTCAGCGCCTCGTCCACGCGCTCGGTGTTGATGCGCTTACCGATGCGCTCCTCCATCCACATGCGCGCTCCGCCGGCGCCACAGCAGAAGCCGCGGTCCTTGTGGCGGTGCATCTCCTGGGTCCGCACGCCGGGCACCTTGGACATGATGTCGCGGGGCTGGGAGTAGACCTTGTTGTGGCGGCCGAGGAAGCATGGGTCGTGGTAGGTGATCTTCTCCTCGATCGGCGTGATCGGGGTGAGCAGCCCCTCGTCCACCAGCTTCGACAGCAGCTGCGTGTGGTGCACGACCTCGTACGTGCCGCCCAGCTGCGGATACTCGTTGGCCAGGGTGTTGAAGCAGTGCGGGCAGGTGGCGACGATCTTCTTGACGCCGGCCTCGTTGAGCGTCTCGATGTTCTGCTGGGCCAGCATGTTGAACAGGTACTCCATGCCCAGGCGGCGGGCCGGGTCGCCGGTGCACGCCTCCATCGGGCCGAGCACCGCGAACTTCACGCCCGCGATGTGCAGCAGCTCCGCCACGGCCTTGGTGGTCTTCTTGGCCCGGTCCTCGAGCGCGCCCGCGCAGCCCACCCAGAACAGGTACTCGGCGTCCTCGGGCATCTTCTCGTCGACGACCTCGACCTCGAAGTCGAGCTCCCCGATCCAGTCGGCCCGCTTCATCTCGGACATGCCCCAGGGGTTGCCCTTGTTCTCCAGGTTCTTCACCATCACGCCCGCCTCGGACGGGAACGACGACTCCACCATCACCTGGTAGCGGCGCATGTCGAGGATGTGGTCGATGTGCTCGATGTCCACCGGGCACTGCTCGACGCAGGCGCCGCAGTTGGTGCACGACCAGAGCACGTCCGGGTGGATCACGCCGTCCTCGCCGACCAGCGGCTTGTCCAGGAGCGCCAGCACGTCGGTGTCCTTGTGCTCGACGCCCTGCTGGGCCGCCAGCAGGTACGGGGCCACCTGGAAGGCGTGGTCACGCTGGTCGAGGATGAGCATCTTCGGCGACAGCGGCTTGTCGGTGTTCCACGCCGGGCACTGCGACTGGCAGCGGCCGCACTCCGTACAGGAGTAGAAGTCCAGGAAGCCCTTCCACGTGGTGTCGGCGATCTTGCCGCGCCCGAGCTTCTCCGGGTCGAGCTCCTCGTCCTCGAAGTCGACCGGCTTGCCGGCCACGCGCATCTCGGGCGCGCCGCCGAGGCCGTCAGGGCGGCGCGAGAAGAGCACGTTGAGCGGCGCGGTGAAGATGTGCAGGTGCTTGGAGTTCACCACGATGACCAGGAACACCAGCATGAAGCCGATGTGCAGCAGCAGCGCGATCTCCTCCAGCAGCGCGCTGTGCGGCAGCACGTCGCCGAGCGCCAGCGAGACGAACGCCCCGGAGGAGTAGGGGAAGTTGCCGTTGGCGGCCGACGCGCCGCGGGCCAGGAAGAGCGTCCAGATGATGTTGAAGATCATGAACAGGACGAGCCACGCGCCGCCCAGGTGCGAGCCGGAGAAGCGGGAGGTGCGGCCGAGCGTCTTGGGAGAGTTCTTGATGCGGATCGCGGCGAACGCGACCAGGCCGAGCACGCACGCGACCGCGATGAAGTCCTGCAGGAAGCCGAGCACGCCCCAGGTGCCGATCAGCGGGATGTGGAAGTCGGGCCTGCCGGTGATCGCGCCCTGGATGATCGCGCCGTACGCCTCGATGTAGACGGTCAGCAGGATGAAGAACGCCCACATGACGAAGAAGTGCGCGGTGCCCGACGGCGTCCACTTCAGCAGCTTCTTCTGCCCGAACACCTCGACGAGCTGCGCCTTGAGCTCGTCCCCGGCGTGGGTCCTGGCGTACTCGATCCGCTCAGGGGCGGGCGGTCCCACGGTCGCGAGCTTGAACAGGAACAGCACCCTGCGGCCGGCGACGGCCACCGCCAGGACGGTCATCACTAGTCCGATGATGGCTACCCAGAGCACGGGTCCTCCCACAGACGACGTTGGCTGTCAGCGTACGGTCACCCGCTTCGCCGGCATCTCCCGGAAATCCTACCCGCGAGTAATATTTCCGGAATACGGGACATACCCTAAGGTCGTCGGCGTATGCAGAACAATGCTCTAGCCGGTCAAGTACCTCTGGATGGTCGGCGCGAGCAGCTCCACGAGCTCGTCGTGGCCGGCGCTGGCCAGCGGCTCCAGCTTTATCACGTAGCGGCCCATGATCACGCCGTACATCTGCGCGAAGGCCGCCTCGATCCGCAGGTGCGGCACCGTCAGCCGCTCGGCCACCTGGAAGAGCAGCGCGTTGGAGATGAACTCGCGGAACATCGTGGCCGCCTGCTCGTTGGTCATGGCCGAGCGGATCAGGGCCACCATCGGCTCGCGCGTCTCCGGCGCGGCGGTGACCTGGAGCAGCAGGCGTACGAGCCGCTCGCCGATCTCCTCGCGCGGGCCTTCGAGCAGCGCCGGGATGACCTGGTCAGGCGTGATCGGCAGCTGCATGGCCGCCGCGAACATGCCCTCCTTGGTGTCGAAGTAGTGGTGCACGAGGGCGGGATCGACCCCGGCCTCGCGGGCGATGGCACGCACGGTGGCCTTGTCGAACCCCTTCTCCGCGAACACCTTCCTGGCCGCTGCCAGAATCTCGCCCCGCGTGTCGGCCGACCCCGGCCTACGCCCAGGGCCGCGCCTGCTTATGGCCTCACTTCGTGAGGCGGCTCGGTCGCTCAAAGCCGCCGCCTTCCCTCGTCGCTCTGGTCGCTACGCTCCCGACGCTCCTCAGTCCAGGCGACGGCGCTCCCTCGCGTCACCGGCCCACCGCCAGGTAGACCCGCATCGGCACGGGGAGCATGCCCTCGGGGAACTCCCGGCGCAGCTCCACGCGCTGCCGCTCGACCAGTTCGTCCGCGTACTCCGGCGGGAGCGCCGCCATGTAGGAGTGTGAGCGCAGGTCGAGCAGGAAGTCCTCGATGCCCACCAGCCTGGTCCACGGGATCCAGCGCTCCGCGATCACCTCGAAGGCGGAGGCGATGGGCGGCGCCGACCACTGCTCGACCGCGGGACCGTAGTAGGCGGGCACCGCCTCCGCCAGGCGGGCCTCGTAGGCGGCCAGCCATTCGGCCTGGGCCGCGTGGTTGAAGTTCCAGCAGCCCGCGATGGCGCCCTCGGGCCGCAGCACACGCCTGGCCTCGGCGATCGAGGCCACGGGGTCGAGCCAGTGCCACGACTGCGCGTACGTCACCAGGTCGGCCACGCCGTCGGCCAGCGGGAGCGCGTTGCCGTCCGCCAGCACGGCCGCGACGGCCGGCGGGCCGCCCTCCGAGCGCGAGACCAGGCGGGCGAGCATCTCCGCGCCCGGATCGACCGCGACGACGCGGGAGCCACGCGCCCGCAGACCGCGCGTCATGATGCCGGTGCCCGCGCCGACGTCCACCGTGAGCGCGCCGTCGAGCTCGACGCCGGACAGCTCGCCGAGCGCGCGGTACAGCTCGTCGGGGTAGGCGGGCCGGCCCACGTCGTAGGCGTCGGCCACCCGGTCGAACACCCTGCCCAGATCCTTGATCGGCCCCATGTTCATGAGGTGGCCGCCAGGTGCAGCCGCGCGAACGCGAGCCCCTCCGTCAGATCGTCGATCCGCTCGGTGCGGCTGGCCGCCTTGCGGGTGTTGATCTCCAGCACCACCAGTCCTGAATAGCCGGTGTTGGCCAGTCGCTCCAGCAGGGGGGCGCACGGCTGGTTGCCTCTGCCGGGCACGAGGTGCTCGTCCTTGTTCGTCACGCCGAGGCCGTCGGCCAGGTGCACGTGGGACAGCCTGTCGCCGAGCTTGGTCGCCATCTCCATGGCGTCGGAGCCTGACACCGCCGTGTGCGACAGGTCGAGCGTGACCTGGGGGAAGTCGTAGTCGATCGGGTTCCAGTCGGGCGAGTAGGGCACCACGTCGTTGCCCCTGGCCTTGAGCGGGAACATGTTCTCGACCGCGAACGTGACATCCGTCTCGTCGCGCATCCTGGCCAGCCCCGCCTCGAACTCCCTGGCGTACTCACGCTGCCAGCGGAACGGCGGATGGACCACGACCGTCGCGGCGCCCAGGCGTTCGGCCGCCTTGCGTGCCTTGACCAGCTTGGCCCATGGGTCGCGGCCCCAGACCCGCTGGGTGACCAGCAGGCAGGGAGCGTGAATGGCCAGGACGGGGACGTGATAGTGCTCGGAGAGCCGCTCGATCACGTCGATGTCCTGGCTCACCGGATCGGCGCCCACCATGATCTCCACGCCGTCGTAGCCAAGGCGCGCGGCCAGCTCGAACGCGTCAGGAGTGCGTTCCGGATATACCGAGGCGGTGGACAATGCGATCTTCGCATTGGGCACGCGGATGACATCAGCCACGCTGCCAGCCTAAGCCGGTGGAGCGGATCTGGCGCGAAAGCCCCTTTGGTGAGCCGCGCTCAGGGGGTGTCCTAACTTTGGGGCATGCCACGGATAGCGAAAGGTGCGATCCCCAGTCCGAACATCTGGAACACGCCCCAGATCTACGAGCTGGAGAACCGCGCCGTCGATCCCGAAGGCGCGGCCGACGCGGAGATGCGCGCGCTGCGCCCCTGGGACGGCGGCACGGTGCTCGACATCGGCTGCGGCACCGGCTACCACCTGCCCACGCTCTCCGCCACGGCCGGGACGGTGATCGGGGTGGAGCCGCACGGTGACCTCGCGCTGCTCGCCCGCCGCCGCTGCGCCGCGCTGGCCAACGTGACCGTGCACGCCGCCGCGGCCCAGGACCTGCCGCTGCCCGACGCGAGCGTGGACGTGGCCATCGCGCGCTGGGCGTACTTCTTCGGGCCCGGCTGCGAGCCGGGCCTGCGCGAGCTGTCCCGCGTGGTACGCCGCGGCGGCGCGGCCTTCGTGCTCGACCTCGACGCCACGCGCGGGTCGTTCGGCCGCTGGTTCTCGCGTACGGTGCCGACGTACTCCGCCCAGGAGGTCGAGTCGTTCTGGGTCCGCCAGGGGTGGCAGCGGCGGCCGCTCGACCTCAGGATGGCCTTCGAGCGGCGGGCGGACCTGGAGGCGGTGCTGCGCATCGAGTTCGCGCCCGAGGTGGCCGAGCAGGCCATCGCCGAGACCCCGGGCCTGGAGCTCGCCTATCCCAACGTCCTGCGCTGGCGTTACTACTGACGCCTTGACATTGACGTCGGTGTCAACGTTTACCGTGGTGACATGCGCATCGGGGAGCTGGCGGAACGGACCGGGGTGAGCACGCGCTCCCTCCGCTACTACGAGCAGCACGGGCTGCTCAGAGCCCGCCGCGCGGCCAACGGCTACCGCGACTACAGCGAGGACGACGTCAGGCTGGTGTCCGAGATCCGGGCGCTGCTCAAGGTGGGGTTCACGCTGGAGGACACGCGGCCGTTCGTCGACTGCCTGCGCCGCGGGCACAGCACGGGCGGCTCGTGCGCGGAGTCGGTCGAGGTCTACGAGCGCAAGCTCAACGAGATCGACGAGGAGATCCGCGTCCTGCTCGCCCGCCGCGCCGAGGTGGCCGCGCAGCTCGCGCAGTCATGCCCAGGTTGCTTCGTAAGGGGATAGTCATGATCACGCTGACCACGGAGAACTTCGAGGAGCAGGTGCTCAAGAGCGACAAGCCGGTGCTGGTCGACTTCTGGGCCGAGTGGTGCGGGCCGTGCCGCATGGTGGCTCCGGTGCTGGACCAGATCGAGGCGGAGCACGGGCTGACCATCGGCAAGCTCAACACCGACGAGAACCCGGAGATCATGTCCCGTTACGGGGTGATGGGCCTTCCGACGCTGCTGCTGTTCGAGAACGGCGAGCCGGTCAAGCAGGTCGTCGGCGCCAAGCCCAAGCGCATGCTCGTCGCGGAGCTGGGCCTGGAGTAATCCCTTCGGCTTACGGGACAAATCGTTCCATGGGCCGATAATCGCGGGACCGGACGCTCCTAGCGTTGATCCCATGATCATCCGCAACGCCGTCGGGGGCTTGCTGGCGCTGGCGGCACTGCTCGCGTTCGCGCTGCTCGATCTCGCGCCGCCCGCTCCCCGCGGTCCGGACTCCCCGGCCGACTCGTTCAGCGCGACCAGGGCTCGTGAACACCTCGAGACCATCGCCAGGGCCCCGCATCCGGTGGGCTCGGCCGAACACGCCCGCGTCCGCGACCACCTGGTCTCCTCACTGCGCGCCCTCGGCCTGGACGTACGCGTCCAGGAGGGCGTCGGCGTCCTGCCCATCGACCATGACGGGGTCGTCCCCATGGGCAGGATGCGCAACATCGTGGCCACCCGTCCCGGCACGGACCCGACGGGCCAGGTGGTCCTGGCCGCCCACTACGACTCGGTGGCGGCCGCTCCCGGCGCCTCCGACGACGGCGCCGGGGTGGCCACCCTCCTGGAGGTCGCCAGGGCGCTGCCCCCCTCGGCACGGAACGACGTGGTCTTCCTCTTCACCGACGGCGAGGAGGCCGGGCTGCTCGGCGCGGAGGCGTTCGCCAGGCAGGCCACACCCGGGACGGTCGTGGTGCTCAACCACGAGGCGCGGGGCAACCGCGGCGTCGTGCAGACGTTCCGCGCCTCGCCGGGCGCCGCGCCGCTCATCTCCCTGTACGGCTCCGTCGTGCCGCATCCGGCGGCGGACTCCGCGTTCGCCTCACTGATGAGCGTCCTGCCGAACAACACCGACTTCCACGTCTTCGGGGGCGCCAGGTGGATGGGGCTCGACGCGGCGTACGTCGGGGGCGGCGCCTACTACCACTCGCCGCTCGACGACGTCGCGCACATCGACCTGAGGTCGTTGCAGCAGATGGGCGACAACACGCTGGCTCTCACTCGGGCGCTGGCGGGGGCCGACCTGGCCGCGCTGAGGTCCGGCGCCGAGTCGGTGTACTTCAACGTGCCGGGAGTGCTCGTGCGGTATCCGGCGTGGCTGGAGCTGCCGGTGGCGGCGGGGGCGCTGCTGCTGGCGTGCGTCGCGCTCTGGATCCTGCGCGGTCGGACCTCACTCCCTCGCGCCCTCGGGGGAACCTTGGCGGCGTTCGTCCTGGGCCTTGTCACCGCCGCTGCCGGATACGGTCTGTGGCCCCTTCTCGCCCTGATCCGCCCGGAATATGCGGACATGATGACCGGCGACCCCTACCGGCCGTGGCTGTATCAGGCCGGCCTGCTGGTACTCACGGGCGCTCTCGTCCTGGCGGCCCGCCGCCTCGTCTCCGGGGCCTCGGGCGTGCTGCTGGTGGCGCTGCTGGGAGTCGTGTCCGCCGTGCTGCTGCCCGGCGGGTCGCACCCGCTGGCCTGGTCGGCGCTGTTCGCCGCGGCCGGGATGATCGTCGCGGGGCGCGTGCGCGGGGACGGGTGGCAGGTGCTGGCGCTGACCCTGGGCTCGGCTCCGGCCGTCGTGCTGCTCGGGGCGGGTGCGGTCGGCTCGCTGGACGTGGGTCTGGGGATCGGCGGGGTCATCGCGGCCCCGTACTTCGCGCTCATGCTCATCCTCCTGCTCCCGCTGATCGAGCGGGCGCGGCCGCGGTGGGCGGCTCTGGTGGCGGGCGTGACGGCGGTCGGGCTGGTCGCGGCGGGGCTGGTGGTGGACCGGTTCGACGCCGGGCATCCGCGGCAGGTACGGCTGGCGTACGCCATGGACGCGGGCACCGGGCAGGCTGTCTGGGGGCGGCGGTCCGGCGGCGGGGGCGGCGAGCGGTGGTTCGGCGAGCAGGGCTGGGAGACCGAGCCCGCCCCGAAGGCGACCGCGCTGCGGTCTCCGTTCCTCTCCGTGGTCAAGGACGTGACGTCCGGCGGGCGGCGCACGCTCACCCTCCGCCTCACGCCGACCGGGCGGGCGCCTGTGGTCGGGCTCAGCGCGTCACCGGCCGGGCCTCTCACGGTGGACGGGCGTGAGCTCCGTACCGGGAAGGGGTTCGCCTACCACGCGCCTGCAGGGCCGCTGGAGGTCACGATGGTGGTACGGGCCGGCGCTCCGGCACGGATCCGGATTTTTGAGGAAGCCTACGATTTGTCGGTCGTGCCGGGATATAAGCCCATTCCTGGCGCTGTGGCGATGGGACCCAGGACGACGGTGTTCCGCGAGATGGTGGTGTGACGCGGGCCGTACCCGTCGAAGATTGTCAGTCCGTGCCGCTAGCCTGCTCCGCATGGCCAAGACAGCCCAGAAGCCCGGATACCGCTGTGCCGAGTGCGGGTGGCGCACCACGAAATGGGTGGGCAGGTGCGGCGAGTGCCAGGCGTGGGGCACGGTCGACGAGGAGGGGGCGCGCGCCGGCGTCAACGTCGTCCAGGCAGGCGCCACCACTGCCCCCGCCGTGCCGATCGGCCAGGTCAAGGCCGAGGTGGCGGCCGCGCGCACGACCGGCGTCGGCGAGCTCGACCGGGTGCTCGGCGGCGGCCTGGTGCCCGGGGCGGTCGTGCTGCTGGCCGGCGAGCCGGGCATCGGCAAGTCCACGCTCCTGCTGGAGGCCGCGGCCCGCATCGCCGAGCGCGAGACGGTCCTCTACGTCACCGGTGAGGAGTCGGCGGCCCAGGTGCGGCTGCGCGCCGACCGCATCGGCGCGATCCGTGACCACCTCTACCTCGCCGCGGAGACCGAGCTGTCGGCCCTGGTCGCCCATGTGGAGAAGGTCCAGCCCAGGATGCTGGTGGTGGACTCGGTGCAGACGGTCGGCTCCGCGCAGGCCACCGGCGTGCCCGGCGGGGTGACGCAGGTCCGCGAGGTCGCGGCCAACCTGGTGCGCCTGGCCAAGGAGCGCAACATGGCCACCGTGCTCGTCGGCCACGTCACCAAGGAGGGTTCGATCGCGGGCCCGCGGACCCTGGAGCACCTGGTCGACGTCGTGCTCAACTTCGAGGGCGACCGCCACTCCAGGCTGCGCATGGTGCGGGCGATCAAAAACCGGTTCGGGCCCACCGACGAGGTCGGCTGCTTCGACCTGCACGAGCGGGGCATCGAGGGCATCACCGACCCGAGCGGCCTGTTCGTCTCCCGGCGCAGCGAGCCGGTGCCCGGCACCTGCGTCACCGTCACCGTCGAGGGCACGCGCCCGCTCCCCGCCGAGGTCCAGGCCCTGGTCGCCCGCACGGAGGCGCAGCAGCCCAGGCGCACGTCGTCGGGGCTCGACACCTACCGCGTGCAGATGATCCTCGCCGTCCTGGAGCGCCGGCTCAACGCCCGGCTGGGCGGCTGCGACGTCTTCACCGCCACCGTGGGCGGCATCAAGCTGGCCGATCCCGCCGTGGACCTGTCGGTCATGCTGGCCGTGGCCAGCGCCGCCGGTGACAAACCCCTGCCGCCCGGGCTGGTGGCCCTCGGCGAGGTGGGCCTGGCGGGCGAGTTGCGGCCGGTCAAGGACGTACGCAGGAGGCTGACGGAGGCGGCCAGGCTGGGTTTCAAGCGGGCACTCGTGCCGGCCGGATCACTCGAAGAAGGCGGCCGCAGGCGCACCGGGCAGCGGGCATTGGTGCCGGTGGGGCCGGTGGCGTTCGCGCCCGGGTTCGAGGTGGTGCAGGCAGAGAACGTCTGGGACGCCCTCACACACGTGACATAAGCGCGGCTAAGCTGGGCGTGACCGATCGACACGGGGGTCATGTGGATAGGAGTCTGGACGATCGCCGTCGCGAAGCCCTGGCCGCGGTGGCCCCGGGCACACCTCTGCGCGACGGCCTGGAACGGATCCTGCGCGGGCAGACCGGCGGGTTGATCGTGCTCGGCTACAACAGGGTCGTCGAAGAGGTCTGCAGCGGCGGTTTCGAGCTCGACGTCGACTTCTCGGCCACCCGGCTGCGCGAGCTGGCCAAGATGGACGGCGCCATCGTGCTGAGCGACGACGACAAGATCGTACGCGCCGCCGTGCACCTCGTGCCCGACCCGTCCATCCCCACCGACGAGTCCGGCACCCGCCACCGCACCGCCCAGCGCGTGGCCAGGCAGACGGGCCTGCCGATCATCGCCATCAGCAAGTCGATGCGCATCATCGCCCTCTACCTCGACGGCATCCGCTACGTCCTGGAGGAGTCGGCGGCCATCCTCTCCAAGGCCAACCAGGCCCTGGCCACCCTCGAGCGCTACAAGCACCGCCTGGACGAGGTCTCCGGCACCCTGTCGGCCCTGGAGATCGAGGACCTGGTCACGGTCAGAGACGTGTCCGCGGTCGCCCAGCGCCTGGAGATGGTCCGCAGGATCGCCGACGAGATCAAGGGCTACGTGGTCGAGCTCGGCACCGACGGCCGCCTGCTCTCCTTGCAGCTGGACGAGCTGGTGGCCGGCGTCGACTCGGAGCGCGAGCTCGTCGTCCGCGACTATCTCCCGGCCCCTTCCGGCCGCCGCCAGCGGCGCCTGATCGACGCGATGCACGACCTGGACCAGCTGTCGGGCAGCGAGCTGCTGGACCTCTCGACCGTCGCCCACGTCCTGGGCCACAACGGCGCCGACAAGCTGGACAGCCCGGTCAGCCCCCGGGGCTTCCGCCTGCTGGCCAAGGTCCCCCGCCTGCCGGCCACGGTGGTAGACCGCCTGGTCAACCACTTCGGCGGGCTGCAGAAGCTGCTGGCGGCGAGCATCGACGACCTGCAGGCGGTGGGCGGAGTCGGCGAGTCGCGCGCCCGCAGCGTCCGCGAGGGCCTCTCCCGCCTGGCCGAATCCTCCATCCTGGAGCGCTACGTCTAGCCCGAGAAATTCTTCGGCGAGGATGTCAAGAACGGGCGCGCCGCTCCGACCCCTCCATGAAAGCGGAACAGCTGACATGAGGAGCCGGACATGCGCAAGATCATCTACTGGGTGCACACCTCGGTCGACGGGCACATCGACGGGCCGCGGGGCGAGTTCGACTGGCCGGTGATGGGCGAGGAGCTCTCGGCGTACTCCGACGCGCTCACCGAGCGGGTCGACACCCTCCTGTACGGGCGCGGCGTGTGGGAGGGCATGGTGAGCTTCTGGCCCACCGCCGAGTCGATGTCGGACCACCCGCACGTCCTGAGTTACGCGCCGATCTGGCGGAGCACCCCGAAGATCGTCTTCTCCACCACCCTGGCCGAGACGGAGTGGGCCGCCGCCGTCATCAGGAAGAACGTCGCCGAGGAGGTCGCCGAGCTCAAGCGGAAGCCGGGCAAGGACCTGCTGCTGACCGGAGGCTCCCGGCTGGCCGCCACGCTCACCGATCACGGCCTGATCGACGAGTACCACGTCGCCGTGCACCCGGTCGTGCTGGGCGGCGGCAGGCGCCTGTTCCTGCCCCGGGAGGAGCGGATCGGCCTGCGGCTCGTCGAGTCACGCACCTGCGACTCGAGCGTCGTGGTCATGCGCTATGACCGCGCCTAGGGGTCGGGCGAGCTCAGCGGAGGTGGAAGACGCCCTTGGGACTGCGCAGTTCGCCCATGTGCACCGTGGCCACGTACGTCCCCGGCAGCGCGGTGGCAGGGGTGGCCCGGCAGTCGGTGCTGGAGCGGTGCCGGTCCCATTCCAGGGCCCGGACGTAGGGCACCCCGCGCTGCAGCTTCTTGATCTCCGAGCTCACCCCGCTGACGCAGTCGGCGGTGGACCAGATGCGGTCCTCCCCCGAGGTGATGCGTACCTCCATGGCGCGCGGCCCGACGTCGGTCGTGCACATCACGGGGCCGGTGTTCACCAGCGTCACCATGAACGTGGGGCGGGCGCCGGCCGAGTAGATCTCCTCCTTGCCGCCTTGGAGGCTGAGCACCAGGTCCTCTGTGGCGCAGGGCTCGCCGGGGCGCCTGGGGGGCGCCGCCGAGGTGGCCGTGGGGGTGGTGGTGGGGGTCGGTGACGGGCTGGCCGTGCCCATGGCGAGCGTGCGGAGCCCCGCCAGCAGCGGATCGACGACGGGGGTAGCGCTCGGTGATGTCTGCGCGCTGGACGCGCGTTCCGGCCCGCTGCCCCCACTGGAGCACGCCCATGCCACGACGGCCACCACGACGAGGACCGCCACCAGGACGCTCATCCGGCGCCGCCAGTAGACGTCACCGCCGTCGCCACGCATAGTATCCGGATCCATACGCACAGGATGGTTCCCACGGCAGCTACGAAGAGTGACGACACGCCGAAGGCGGCCTTCTACGAATACGCTTGACCGCGTGGTTGAGCCGAACCTCCTACACGCCCCCGTTCTGGACTGGTACGAGGACAACGCCCGAGACCTCCCGTGGCGTGCCGCCGACGCGACCCCGTGGGGTGTGCTGGTGAGCGAGATCATGCTCCAGCAGACCCCGGTCGTACGCGTCCTGCCCGTCTGGCACGACTGGATGGCCCGCTGGCCCACCCCCAAGGCGCTGGCCGCCGAGCAGCCGGGCGAGGCCGTACGCCACTGGGGCCGGCTCGGCTACCCGCGCAGGGCGCTCCGGCTGCACGCCTGCGCGCGGGCCATCACCGAGGAGCACGGCGGCGAGGTGCCCTCCGACCACGCGACCCTGCTGTCGCTGCCCGGCATCGGCGAGTACACCGCCGCCGCGGTCGCCAGCTTCGCGTACGGCGGCCGCCACGCCATCCTTGACACCAACGTCCGGCGGGTCTTCGCCAGGGCCGTACGCGCGGAGGAGTACCCTCCCACGGCCACCTCAGCGGCCGAGCGGCGGCTCGCCGAGGCCCTCCTGCCCGAGCTGGGCGCCGCCCGCTGGGGCGTGGCCGTGATGGAGCTGGGAGCGCTCGTCTGCACGGCCCGCGCCCCGCGCTGCGCCGACTGCCCGATCACCCACCTGTGCGCCTGGCGGCTGGCGGGCAAGCCGCCGCACGCCGGGCCCGCGCGCAAGGGCCAGACGTACGCGGGCACCGACCGCCAGTGCCGCGGCCGTCTCCTGGAGGTGCTGCGGTCGGCTCACGGCCCGGTGCCCAAGGCCGCGCTCGACGTGGTCTGGGACGACGCGGTGCAGCGCGAGCGCGCCCTGGACGGCCTCATCGCCGACGGCCTGGCCGAGCACCTGGACGACGGCACGTACCGGCTTCCTGTCACCTGATCCACGGGGGCACGGTGCGCTCCGTGCCCTTGGGTGCGAGGTCGCACGCGTCCGGGTCGGAGACGCCGTCCGGGTTGTAGGCCTCGGTCCCGGCGGGCGCGACCACGATCGACACGAAGCCGCGTACCGGATCGGCGAACATCTGCCTGCTCACGTTCGCGGGCAGCACCATGGTGTCCCCCGCGCCGACCTCGACCCGCTCGCCGCCCAGCTCGACGACGGCGGTCCCGTCGAGCCAGGTCCACACCAGCTCGGCGTCGAACGCGTGCACCGGCCCGACCATGCCGGGCCTGGCGTCCACCCGCCACATCGCCTGTCCCGCGCCGCCCTGGGTCGGCGAGGCGAGCGTGGTCATGACACCGTTGGGCGTCTCGGTCTTACGGGAATCACCGGACAGAATCACAGACATCAGGATCTCCTTTCACACAATCCACGGCGGGACGCCGAAATCGGCCCCGTCGGCGGTCATGGCCCGCGCACCGGCCGGTGCCGTGACGATGGCGGTGTAACCGGCGGGGTCGGCGACGATCCGCCGCACCGTACGGGCGGGCATGACGACGGTGTCGCCCGCGGCCACGCTGAACGTGTCACCGCCCAGCTCCACGGTCGCCGCGCCGGCCACCCAGCTCCACACCTGCTCGCTGTCGAAGTCGTGCACCGGCCCCTCGGCCCCCGGCCGGGCGTCGACCCGCCACAGCGACCGCGAGGCCCCTCCCTGCGTCGGCGAGGCGAACGTCGTCATGACCCCGGCAGGAGTCTCCGATCGCCGCGCTTCCGCCGCACGTATGACAGTCATGCCCTGCATCTCCTAAGATAGGCAACTACGTTGTCCATATAGTCAATCAGGTTGTCCATCATGTCAAGCGAAGGCTTCGAACTACCGCTGCGACTGCTGCTCGCGTTCAGGATGTTGATCGACGAACTCCATGCCGAGCTTGCCCAGCAGGGGCATCCGGACATGCGCCCCATGCACGGGTTCGTCATGCAGGCGATCGGCCGGGGCGGCTCCACGGCCGTCGAACTGGGGCGTATCCTCGGGGTCTCCAAACAGGCCGCGGGCAAGACCATCGAGACCCTGGAACGCGTGGGCTACGTGGAGAGGACCGCCGACCCGCACGACACCAGACGCAAGATCGTCCAGCTCACTCCGTACGGGATCGACGCCCTGAACCGCTCGGCGCGCATCTTCGACACCCTGCGCGCCCGCTGGGCCGAGGAGCTCGGAGAGGAGCGCCTGCTGGCCCTGGAGTCCGATCTGCGCAGGATGACCCCGGCCAACCTCTGGCGGCTCGACATCCCCGGCTGGTTCGGGACGCTGTGAGGTCAGGCGGCCAGCTGGAGGCCCAGGCTGGTGAGGTTCGTACGGGCCCAGTCCAGCTCGTCGGCCAGCAGCGACACCAGCGCCCCCGGCCCCTTGGCCCGCCCGGGCACGGTCAGGTTGTGCGTCTCGACCTCGATGTGCGCGTTGCCGCTGACCGCTCCCGACAGCATCGCCGTGAGCGTGTCGTGGAGCACGGCACCGGTGCTCGGCGTCTCCCCCGTGTGGTTGTGCACGTGCCCCAGCTTGACCACCGGCGCGCCGGCCGCGGCCAGCCCCTTGAGTGCCGTACCGCACTCCTCGGCGCCGCAGGCGAGGTGACAGGCGTCCAGGCAGACGCCCAGGTGCTCGGAGTCGATGCCGCACACCCGCTCGAGCGCCTGCTCGGTGGTCTCCAGCACGCATCCGGGCCACGGCTCGAACCCGACCCTGATCGTCTTGCCGGTCACGCTGTAGATGCCGCGCAGCTCGCGCGCCAGGCGCTCGAGGCGGCGGGTCGCGATCGTGTGCAGATCGGCCGGCCAGTCGCGCCGCCACCCGATCGGGATCGTCGAGATGCTCCCGAACCGCACATCCTCCGGCAGCAGGAACGCCAGGATCTTGGCCAGGGCCATGGTGTAGCGGTAACGCTCGGGCTTGGCCCAGTCGGGGCCGGGGACCTCCTGGTTGCGGCCGCCGGTGCCGTTGAGGCTCACGACCTCCAGGCCGCGCTCCTCCAGGGAGCGGCGCAGCCGTACGAGCTCGATGCGGTCGGCCGTCAGGTGGTCGGCGACGCTCGGCGAGAGCCACAGCCCGATGCCCATGCGCTCCACGCCCAGCCGCTTGCGCACCGGGACCGCGTAACGGGTCAGGTGCGCGATCAGGTTCTCCAGGTCCTCAGCGGGGTGGACGCCTGCGTTGTAGGCGAGGTGAACGAGCGTTCCGTCATCGTGACGTAGGCGCATCGGTTTCCTCCACGGCTTGCTCTTGGTGTTCCGTCGTCCGCCCTCGGGACGTGCCGGCCCTTGCGAGCTTGCCTGCTCGATGGTGGGTCGCGCGTCCGCCCTGAGTTGATTCCGCACTACTCCCAGGGGAGCAGGCCTCAGCCTAGGAACACGCTCTTGTGAGTCGCTTGGATGAGACTTGGCGAAGCTCTACGCAGTGTAGTACTACTCGCGGTGGTGGCGGTACACCCGGTGCCCCAACAATTACGCAACGGCCGGAGTGCGTGAGCCGCCGCCCGCGGCAGGCGCCCCAGGAAAGTCCCCGTCACCTCGCCATGCCCACCACAGCGCACGAATATCAGCGGCCAGGCCGACGCCGGCTACCGGCCCCACCTGGGAGAACACCCATCACCGAGCAGCCCGCGGCTCCGGGAGGCCCGCCTGGCAGGGCCACCGCGCTCCCCGGAGGGGGAAGGACTGTGGGCGTCTTGGCAAACATACGAAAGCCCCCGTGTGAGGCATCTCACACGGGGGCTTTCGGGGATCCGTCAGTGCTGGATCGGTGCGGCGATGGCCGCGGCCGAGTCCGGGACCTGGGAGGCGGACTCGCCCTTGAAGATGAACTTGGCGTTGTCGCCTTCACCCTCGATCGTCACCTTGACGACCTGGCCCGGCCGGAGCTCGCCGTACAGGATCTTCTCCGACAGCGCGTCCTCGAGCTCGCGCTGGATCGTACGGCGCAGCGGACGGGCGCCCATGACCGGGTCGTAGCCCCTGTCGGCCAGCAGCTGCTTGGCCTCCGGCGAGACCTCGAGCCCCATGTCGCGGTCCTTCAGCCTGGCGTCGACCTGGGCGAGCATCAGATCCACGATCTTGATGATCTCGGCCGGCGTCAGCTGGTGGAAGACCACGATGTCGTCGACACGGTTGAGGAACTCGGGCCGGAAGTGCTGCTTGAGCTCCTCCTGCACCTTGGCCTTCATCCGCTCGTAGTTGGACTCGGTGTCGTTGGACTTCGCGAACCCGACCCCGATGCCCTTGGAGATGTCACGGGTGCCGAGGTTGGTGGTCATGATGATGACCGTGTTCTTGAAGTCGACCACGCGGCCCTGGGCGTCGGTCAGGCGACCGTCCTCCAGGATCTGCAGCAGCGAGTTGAAGATGTCGGGGTGGGCCTTCTCGATCTCGTCGAACAGGACCACGGAGAACGGCTTGCGCCGCACCTTCTCGGTGAGCTGACCGCCCTCCTCGTAACCGACGTAGCCGGGAGGCGAGCCGAACAGCCTGGAGACGGTGTGCTTCTCCATGAACTCCGACATGTCCAGGCTGATCAGAGCGTCTTCGTCGCCGAAGAGGAACTCCGCCAGAGCCTTGGACAGCTCGGTCTTACCGACACCGGAGGGACCCGCGAAGATGAACGAGCCACCGGGACGGCGCGGGTCCTTCAGCCCGGCGCGGGTGCGCCGGATGGAGCGCGACAGGCCCTTGATGGCGTCGTCCTGGCCGATGATCCGCTTGTGGAGCTCGTCCTCCATGCGGAGCAGGCGCTGCGACTCCTCCTCGGTCAGCTTGAAGACCGGGATGCCGGTGGCGGTCGCCAGGACCTCGGCGATGAGCTCCTGAGTGACCTCGGCCACGACGTCCATGTCGCCGGCCTTCCACTCCTTCTCCCGCCGCTCGCGCTTGAGCTGGAGCTGCTTCTCCTGGTCGCGGAGGGCAGCGGCCTTCTCGAAGTCCTGCGCGTCGATCGCGGACTCCTTGTCGCGGCGGACGTTGGCGATCTTCTCGTCGTATTCGCGCAGGTCCGGCGGAGCGGTCATCCTGCGGATGCGCATCCGGGAGCCGGCCTCGTCGATGAGGTCGATCGCCTTGTCGGGAAGGTAGCGGTCGCTGATGTAGCGGTCGGCCAGCTGCGCGGCGGCCACCAGCGCGTCGTCGGTGATGGACACGCGGTGGTGCGCCTCGTAGCGGTCGCGCAGACCCTTGAGGATCTCGATCGTGTGGCTGAGCGAGGGCTCGGCCACCTGGATCGGCTGGAAGCGGCGCTCCAGCGCGGCGTCCTTCTCGAGGTACTTGCGGTATTCGTCGAGCGTGGTCGCGCCGATCGTCTGCAGCTCGCCGCGCGCCAGCATCGGCTTGAGAATGCTGGCCGCGTCGATCGCGCCCTCGGCGGCGCCCGCGCCCACGAGCGTGTGCAGCTCGTCGATGAACAGGATGATGTCACCGCGCGTGCGGATCTCCTTGAGCACCTTCTTCAGGCGCTCTTCGAAGTCGCCGCGGTAGCGGGAGCCGGCGACCAGGGCGCCGAGGTCAAGCGTGTAGAGCTGCTTGTCCTTCAGCGTCTCGGGCACCTCGCCCCTGACGATCTTCTGCGACAGGCCCTCGACGACGGCGGTCTTGCCGACGCCGGGCTCGCCGATGAGAACCGGGTTGTTCTTGGTCCTCCGGGAGAGGACCTGCATGACCCGCTCGATCTCCTTCTCACGGCCGATGACCGGATCCAGCTTGCCCTCGCGGGCCGCCTGGGTCAGGTTGCGGCCGAACTGGTCGAGCACCAGGGAGGTCGAGGGGGCCGACTCCTGCGGACCGCCCGCCGCGGCCGGCTCCTTGCCCTGGTAACCGTGGAGCAACTGGATGACCTGCTGCCTGACACGGTTGAGATCAGCTCCAAGCTTGACCAGCACCTGGGCGGCCACACCCTCACCCTCGCGGATGAGCCCGAGCAGGATGTGCTCGGTGCCGATGTAGTTGTGGCCCAGCTGCAAAGCCTCACGGAGCGACAGCTCGAGGACCTTCTTGGCCCGCGGGGTGAACGGAATGTGCCCCGACGGAGCCGACTGGCCCTGGCCGATGATCTCCTCGACCTGCTGGCGCACACCCTCAAGGCTGATGCCGAGGCTCTCCAGAGCCTTGGCGGCCACGCCCTCACCTTCGTGGATCAAGCCAAGAAGAATGTGCTCAGTGCCGATGTAGTTGTGGTTGAGCATCCTGGCCTCTTCTTGGGCCAAGACGACAACACGCCTCGCTCGGTCGGTGAACCTCTCGAACATCTCGTCGCTCCTCACAGAGCGGTCAGTCAGGCCGGTAAATCCGGTCCCGTCATCCCGCATGCTAGCCCTGGCTCGGCGAACCGTGCCCACTGCCACTGACACGCTCTATAGCAGAGACGTTCCCCGAGAGCAGGGCGTTCACCCTCCATCCAACTACTGTTCGGGGGTGACGTGTTCCCGATACGCCGCAAGCGAACGATGTTTAAGACGCTTCACCGAAGCGCCAGAAAAATGCCCCTCACGACGCACGCGGATCCACACGGATCGGCCATCGGACGCGCCGGGGCAGAGTAGGCGTTGGGGACCGCCCCTTCGCCCGCACATCACAGATGCCGCGTCCGTATCGTTGCGTAATCATCCTATGTACGGGAGGGCCGCCCGTCCAAACGGTCGCGCTACGCCGTGAGCACAACGCGGCACGGGCCGCAACGCCAAGGGAATCCTGCCATCTGGTCAGGCCGGTTACCGCGTTCATCTCGCATCATGAGACCACTTCCGCCCCGGGAGGCCGCTTTCGCGTCACTTCTCTGCACTCGAGATGGCCGGGCATTGTGCGAACATGCCGGGGAACGAGCTTTGTGCGAGCCCTGCTCGGGTTAGCGGTTTTTACCCGGCACCGGGGAGCCTGCGGACCGCCGGTATTGCCCGGCGGCGTCCATCCGGCCGGTGGCGGGTTTACTTACGGTAGCGGCGGCGGGTTTACCTTCGGAGAGATCACCGCTATAGGGGCGGAGGGCGCCGGAGATCGCCTTCGGCTATAGGTGGCCGTGATTTACGGGGATGGCGCGTTCCATGAGCGTGGCGCTCACTCGTGACGTACGGACGCGAACGTACGTTGAATGGGGTATGACCGCCCCACCGGCTTTCCGGGCGCAGCACGGGGCGTAACCACATATGCGGGCGCCGGCCGGTGAAACGGTGCCGGGCATGGACCGGAGCGCCCGACCAAAACGCCCGCATATGCGCAAGGGGAAGATCGTTATCCGGGCGCCCGGCATTCGAGAACCGGCCCCAGATACGATCATGCGCTTATGGCGGCCGCCGGGGTCCTAGGCGAACGGCATAAGCGCATGGTCGATAGTCGGCTCGCTCAGTGAGCCGCCTCGTACTTCTCGACGACCGTGGAGGCGATCCGGCCGCGCTCGCTGACCGGCAGGCCGTGAGCCTTGGCCCACTGCCGGATCTCGGAGCTCTTCTCGCGGCTCATCGCCCTGCTGCCGCCGCGACCGCGGCGACGCGCGGAGACGGCGCCTGCCCTGCGCGCGTGCTGCACGAAAGGCGTGAGCGCGTCCCTCAGCTTCTTCGCGTTAAGGTCGCTGAGGTCAATCTCATAGGACGAGCCGTCAATAGCGAAGCTGACCGTCTCATTGGCCTCGCCCCCATCGAGGTCATCGATGAGAATCTCCTGGATCTGCTTGGCCATCTACGCAATCCTTTCGCGGAGCATTGTTTCATTCGCCTGCCCAAACATATACCCGGAAAGGCGCGGAGACAATTCAGCGCTGCGGGGATTCCGCTGACTGGCCGCTCAGTTCTGGCCCCTCGGCCGGATCCTCACGGTTTCGGCGGCCTCCGAGGGCCTCGGATCGGACCAACTTCACTACGCCAAAGATGAAGGCGCCGCCCACCACCACCGGGGGGATGAGCGCTGACAATACGTCTGTAAGGGCTTCCATTCGTCCTCGCCTCCACGGCTCGCAGGGTTTCGGGGGCGCATTATGCGGATGGGAGCGCGACCAGGAGGAGCGCCGGTGCTCCTCGTGCCGCACAAGGCGACTACCACCCAGACACGACCATAGCGGCGCAGAGATGCCGTACGGGTCGTGGGACGCCAACATCCGGCAACCCGGACGCCCCATAGCCTAATGCCAGTCTCTCCAGAGTCCTTACCGGATCAAGGGAAAATCTTCAGAATTGGCATCCTGCCTGGTGCGGATGGCTCAACGAAGATCTTTTACGACGCGCGTTCCGGCCAGCCTGTCGTGCGGCCCTCGCTCCAGGGGCTTGTCGATCAGGATCAGCAAGCCCACGCAGAACAGGAGCATTCCGGCGAGCAGATTGACCACGGGAATGCCCATCAGCATGACAGGCCCCGGATAGACCAGGGACCGTTTGAGCAGCGCCCCCGACGGAACGTCGCCCGGCGCCAGGCGAATCTTCATGATCGCCTTGCCGAACGTCCTGCCGCGCCTGGAATGCGCCTGCCAGTCGTAGGCCGCATAACCCAGTCCCGCGGCCAGCCACGCGAACACACCCGGCAGCCGGCCGTCGAACACCTCCAGCATCCCGACAGTTCGGAAGATGCCCCATAGCGCGATGAACAGAATGTAATAGAACACCCCGAAGACGAGCGCTTCAATCGCCCGGGCGGCGAGCCGTTCCCACCATTCCGCGGGCAGCGTGTCCGCCCACGACGGCGACCCGGCCATAACCCCCACCTCGCGTCATCAGCGGCCCAGGCCCCCATTTTGGTACGCCCACCACACATAAAACAGGGGCCGGCACGAAGCCGGCCCCTGCTTTTACCTGGTGCGTGAACTACTTGATCTTCACCACCACGGTCTTCGCCACCTTGTCGGCGAACGACTGCTGCAGCGGCTTGTCCCAGAGCTGCGAGGCGCCGTTGAGCCCCACGGCGATGTAGCCGAGCAACGAGGATATGAAGGCCAGCGGGAGGGCGGTGAACACCCATCCGCCCCACGTCACCGCGGCACGCTTGAGCGCCAGGTCGGTCGGCAGGCCCTTCGGAGGCATGCCCTGGCCGACGGGGACGACCTTGATGCCCATGACCATCTTGCCGACGGTCTGGCCGTTCATCTTCAGCAGGAAGAAGTCATAGGCGATCCACAGCGCGGTCACGATGAGCGCCGTGATGATGCTCACGACCGTCCCCGGGAGGAGACCGCTGGTGCTGCCGTCGAGCGAGGAGTAGCTGACCGCCAACGCCGCCACCAGGATCAGGCCGATGACGAAGTTCACGACGAAGAGGATGACAAAGTCGATGATCCGCGCCACCAGACGCTGCCACCACTCCGCCAGCGGGGCCGGCGCGCCGGGCGGCTGCACGCCCACGGGTCCCGGCTGGCCGTAGGCCTGTCCGTAGCCGGGCTGGCCGTACTGCTGGGGCTGGCCGTAGCCGGGCTGCCCGTACTGCTGGTCGCCGTACTGCTGGCCGTAGCCGGGCTGGGAGTAGCCCTGCTGGGACTGCGGCTGCTGCCCGTACTGAGCCTGCTGGCCGTAGCCCTGCTGGCCGTAGTCAGGCTGCGACGGCTGCTGCTGGCCGTACTGGGGCTGCTGGCCATACTGCTGCTGCCCGTAATCCGGCTGGGACTGCGGCTGCTGGCCATACTGCTGCTGCCCGTAGTCCGGCTGGGACTGGGGCTGCTGACCGTACTGCTGCTGCCCGTAGTCCGACTGGGGCTGCTGCCCGTAACCCTGCTGGCCGTACTGCTGGCCCGAGGGAGGCTGCTGGCCGTAGCCGGGCTGCGACTGGGCCTGCTGGCCGTAGCCCTGCTGGCCGTAGCCGGGCTGGGACTGCTGCTGCTGGCCGTACTGAGGCTGCTGGCCGTAGCCCTGCTGGCCCGACTGCTGCTCCTGGCCGTAACCCTGCTGGCCGTACTGCTGGCCCGAAGGCGGCTGCTGGCCGTAGCCGGGCTGGGACTGCGGCTGCTGGCCGTACTGGGGCTGCTGGCCGTAACCCTGCTGCCCGTACTGCTGCTGCTGCCCGTACTGCTGCTGCTGCCCGTACTGCTGCTGCTGGCCGTACTGCTGTTGCTGGCCGTGCTGGGGCTGCTGGCCGTAGCCTTGCTGGCCGTAGCCCTGCTGGCCGTACTGGGGCTGCTGACCGTAGGCATCGTCCGCCCGGTAGCCGACCACAGTCACGTCGGGGTCGGGCTCGCCTGGGTGGCGACCCGCGTTCTGTTGTCCGTATTCCGGAGTGCCGGCGGGGTTGTCGCCGGAGTCGTCCTGCGGATACGGCGGCTGTCCGGTGCTCACCGTGTCACCTCGCTTCGAGTGCGCATGTGGCACGTGTCAGGACACATGCCTGTGCTGCCCAACGTATCGACATAGGTATCAACAATCACCTTTCCATCTGGTCAAGATCCACGTCACCCGAGGCCAGATGGAGCAGCATGCGGGTGTTGCCCAGGGTGTTGGGCTTGACGTGTTCCAGGTCGAGGAACTCCGCCACACCCTCGTCGTACGAGGCCAGCAGTTCGGCGTAGACCTCGGGTGAGACCGGTGTGCCCTGGATCGGGCGGAATCCGAGCCTCGCGAAGAAGTCGACCTCGAAAGTGAGACAAAATACACGTCGCAGGCCAAGATCTTTGGCCTGCTGGATCAATGCGGAGACGATCCGGTAGCCGACGCCCATTCCCCGGCACTCGGGGTCCACGGCCACCGTGCGGACCTCTGCGAGGTCCTCCCAGAGCACGTGGAGCGCGCCACAGCCGACGACCTGCCCGCCCCGCTCGGCCACCCAGAACTCCTGTACGTCCTCGTACAGGGTCACCGTGGCCTTCTCCAGGAGCCGCCGCCCCGCGCCCGCGTAGGCGTCCACGAGGCGCCTGACCGCGCGCACGTCGGGCGTACGGGCGCGCCGGACCACCACCGCGGTCTCGGGCGCTGTCAGCTCGGCCACCTGCTCCATGGTTCTCCAGAGTACAGATCTCATTACGGCTCGGACCTAACTCCCACGTCTCGGCCCATCCTGTTACATCTCGTGGCCGGACGAGCACGGAGCTCGGCCCGCTCGGGGTTTGTGCAGCAGCACGGACATAGAGGGCATAAGGTCTCTTCTGCCCAGGTGATCACGAGATCCCCTTGTGACTCTTCGGTTGTGAAACCTCTACAGACTTGGCAGTTCTGGTTGAGCAGGAACCCGGAGTGCATTAATGTCCAGCGACAATGTCCCCCGTGTGTCGCGCGGGAGGCACGCTCAATTCCCGCAAGGGGAGCCGGGGATCCACCGGTGGCGACCTGCGACGCCATCACAGGGGTGAGTCCGAGTCTCTCGGTAGGGCTGCTCCGGCCCGAACCCGTCAGCTAACCCGGTAGGCGTTCCATGAGAGGAGCTGGTAGGTGAAGCGCCCGCGCCACGTCGGTGTGGTGAGTCTCACAGTCGCCGCACTGCTGTTCGCCGTTCCTGTCGGTTCGGCGTCCGCGGACCCCAAGCCCTCGCTGAAGGAGCTCGCCTCCCAGGCCGAGAAGCTGCACACCGAGATCGAGACGCTGACCGAGCAGTACAACGGCCAGCGGGAGAAGCTCAAGACGGCCAAGAAGACCTCCGAGGCCGCGCAGAAGACGTTGGCGACCAGCCAGTCGGATCTGGCCGCCAAGCGCGCCAAGGCCGTCCTGCTCGCCCAGAACGCCTACATCACGGGCGGCTTCACCAAGACCCTGCAGTTCGCGACCTCCGAGGATCCCGAGGAGTTCCTCAACCGCGCCGCGACCTCGTACGCGCTGGAGCAGGAGCAGGGCGAGGAGATCAACCAGCTCTCCAAGGCCATGGAGACGGCCGCCCGCGCCCAGGCGGGCGCCAAGGAGCGCATCGCCGAGGTCCAGAAGATCGTGGACGACCTCGACACGAAGCGCGACAAGATCACCAAACTGGTGGCCAAGGTCGAGAGCAGCCTGTTCAAGCGGGCACTCGGCGAGGCGGGACAGCCCGGCACGCGCGCCGTGCGCGTCAACCTGCCCATCGCGGGCGCCGGCAAGGCGGCGGAGGCCGCGCGGTGGGCGCTCACGCAGCAGCTCAAGCCGTACGTCTGGGGCGCCGAGGGCCCGAGCTCGTACGACTGCTCCGGGCTCGTCATGGCCGCGTACCAGCGGGTGGGCATCTCGCTGCCGCACTACACAGGCGACCAGTGGACCGCGGGCAGGCACATCTCGCGCTCGGAGCTGCGCCCCGGCGACCTGGTGTTCTTCTACGGCGACCTGCACCACGTGGGCATCTACATCGGTGGGGGCATGATGGTGCACGCCCCCCAGACGGGTGATGTCGTACGGATCGCGTCGATCGCCAGGCGGCCCTTCGCCGGCGCGGTGCGCATCGCCGACTGAGCCCTCCTCCGGCGCTAGATCAGCTGGCGGCGCGCGGCCCAGGCCACGGCCTCGATCCCCGTGGCCACGCCGATGCGGTCGCAGATGCCCCGTAATCTCCGGCGTACCGTGCGTCCGCTGATATCCAGACGCCGCCCTACCCGATCGACCGTGACTCCCTTGGCCAGCTCCGCCAGCAGCGCCAAATCAGCATGGGTCAGCTCAACGTCTTCAGTGAGCACATCCATCGGGAGCCCTCCCCCCAACAGCAGAACTCGGACCTCACAGATGGGCCAAAGCCGCTCCTCGCAGACGGTAAACGCATCGCGGAAAGGTCGTCAAGCATGACAATCGCCGCACTTGACGGGCGGTATTGACATGACCCCTTATATATGACGCACTCGCGATATGTCAGGACTCCCGGCGGCCGACAGTGATCTCTGGGGCTCTCCCGGGCGCCATCAATGAGTGCTTCGGACGTTACCGATTTTGATCCGTTCGGCGCGGAGTTTCGGCGTGATCCATAAGCCGGGCATTGCCGGCCGAGCGCCCGATATGCGATCTTCCGCCTCCCCGGCAAACCACCAATCGCTCGCTTTGTTCGGCGATTCACTTCTTATAGGGAGATCCAGGTCAGGCCGTCGGAATGGCCGGCCGGATCGGCGCACCGGATCATTCGGAGACGCACGAACCGATGGGCTCGCGGCTCACCGATCGGCCGGCGCGGGTTTTCTCGCATCACAGCCCACGCCGAGGGGCCTCTTTCCGGGGTGCGCGTGCCCGGTGCCCATCATGGCGATCATGGGTGCTCGCGCGACTGGAACGGTACCGTCACCGGCGGCCTTGACCCGATGCTTACAACCGCCCTCCTATCGGAAAACAGGCGAGCCGGAAGGCACCGCTTCCGGCGAGGGATCAGGCGCTGGCGGCGTCGTAGCGGTCCCTGGCCGCCTCGACGTCGCCGATGTGCGTCTCCGCCCAGCCCTTGATCGCGGCCACCAGCGGCATCAGGCTCTCGCCCAGCGGAGTGAGCGCGTAGTCCACCCGTACCGGCACCGAGGGAGTGAGCGTGCGCGAGACCAGGCCGTCGCGTTCGAGGCCGCGCAGGGTCTGGGTGAGCATCTTCTGGCTGACGCCCGCGATGCGCCTGGCCAGGTCGCTGTAGCGGCGCGGCCCCGCCGCCAGGGCGCTGAGCACGAGGGTGACCCATTTGTCGCTGAGGCGGTCGAGGAGCTTCCTGGAGGGGCATTCGGAGAAGTAGGCGTCGAAGGCCTGCCTGGCCTCCTCGCGCCGCTCCGCCGCCGTCTTCGTCGCCACTCTGTGCGCTCCTTCTTGTGAGTGGGTTACGCACCTGCAGGTGCCTACTTACCAGAAGAGAGTAGCTCTTCCTACGATCGTCCGCATGACGAACAACATGCGTGCACTCATCGGCGGCTCCGGCGCTCCCCGGCTGGTGGAGGTGCCGGTGCCCACCGCAGGGCCCGGACAGGTGCGGATCAAGGTCGCGGCGGCCGGGGTGAACCTGTTCGACCTCGCCGTGGCGGCGGGGACGCTCGCCGACTACGGCGTGGCCCGCAAGCTGGACTCCTACGGGCTCGGCTTCGAGGCCGCGGGGACCGTCGACCAGGTGGGCGACGGGGCCGCGTTCCACGTGGGAGACGAGGTCGTCGCGCTCGTGGCGCGACTGGAGCTGCCGGTGAAGGCGCAGGCCGAGTACGTGGTGGTCGACTCCTCGGCGGTGGCTCGGGCGCCGCGCGGCCGCACGGCGGCGGAGGCGGCCACGATCCCGCTCAACGCGCTCACGGCCTGGCAGTCGCTCGACCGCGCCGGTATCGGCCCCGGCCGTACGCTGCTCGTCACGGGGGCGGCCGGGGCCGTCGGGGGCTACCTGGTCGAGCTGGCCGCCCTGCGCGGCGCCCGGGTGGTGGCCGTCGCGGGGGCCGGGGACGAGGAGCTGGTGCGGGGGCTGGGGGCCGAGTGGTTCGTGCCGCGCGGTGAGGACGTGGCCTCCTCCGTACGTGCGCTTGTCCCCGGGGGTGTGGACGCCGTCGTGGACGCGGCCGTGCTCGGCCTGGCGGCCCTGGACGCGGTGCGGGACGGCGGGGCCTTCATCGCCCTCTCGGCGGGTGTCGCACCGGTGGCGCTGCGCGGGACCGACGTCGCCACGGTGTTCTTCCGCTCGGACGCCGCCCAGCTCGCGGAGCTGGTACGACTGGTGGAGGCGGGGCGGCTGACGTTGCGGGTGGCGGAGACGTACCCCCTGGAGAAGGTCGCCGACGCCCACGCCCGCCTGGCCGCCGGCGGCCTGCGCGGCCGCCTCGTCCTCATCCCCTGACCGGCCGATGCGACGGCCCCCGCACAGGGGGCCGCCGGGGCTCAGTGGGTGGGCTTGACCAGCGGGAACAGGATGGTTTCCCGGATGTTCCTGCCGGTGAAGGCCATGATCATGCGGTCGATCCCCACGCCGACACCACCCGTGGGCGGCATGGCGTATTCAAGGGCCTGCAGGAAGTCCTCGTCCAGCTGCATGGCCTCCAGGTCGCCACCGGCGGCCAGGAGGGACTGCTCCGTGAGGCGGCGGCGCTGCTCGATCGGGTCGATCAGCTCGGAGTAGGCCGTGCCCAGCTCCGTGCCGAAGCCGATCAGGTCCCACTTCTCCGTCAGCAGCGGGTCCTCCCGGTGCTGGCGGGTCAGGGGCGAGGTCTCCAGCGGGTAGTCCATGACGAACGTGGGCTGCACGATCGTGTGCTCCACCAGGGCTTCGAAGAGCTCCTGCACCAGCTTGCCCGCGCCCCACTTCGGATCCCAGTGGATCTCGCGGCGGTCGGCGAGCTTGCGGAGCTCCTCCAAGGAGGTCGAGGTGGTGATCTCCTCGCCGACGGCCTCCGAGACGGCGCCGTACAGGGTGATGCGGGGCCAGGCCGCGATCCCCAGGTCCACCTCCACCCCGTCATGGACGACGACCGAGGTGTCCAGGGCGGCCACCACGGCCTTCTGGTACATCCGCTGGGTCAGGTCGGCCATGTCGTTGTAGTCGAGGTAGGTGCCGTACGCCTCGAGCATCGTGAACTCGGGGTTGTGCGTGGAGTCGGCGCCTTCGTTGCGGAAGTTGCGGTTGATCTCGAAGACCTTCTCGATGCCCCCGACCACGAGCCGCTTGAGGTAGAGCTCGATCGCGATGCGAAGGTAGAGCTCCATGTCGTAGGCGTTGATGTGGGTCTTGAACGGCCGGGCCGTCGCGCCGCCGTGGATGGGCTGCAGCATCGGGGTCTCGACCTCGAGGTAGCCCTCCTCGTGCCAGAAGTCGCGCACCGCGCGCACCGTGGCGCTGCGGAGGCGGGCCATCTTGCGCGCCTCGTCGTTGACGATGAGGTCGACGTAGCGCTGGCGGACGCGTGCCTCGGGGTCGGTGAGGCCGACGTGCTTCTCCGGCAGCGGGCGCAGGCACTTGGCGGTGATCTGCCAGCTGTCGGCCAGGATCGACAGCTCGCCGCGCCGCGAGGTGATGACCTCGCCGGTGACGCCCACGTGGTCGCCCAGGTCGACGTCGCGCTTCCACGCGGCCAGCGACTCCTCGCCCACCTTGTCGAGCGAGATCATGACCTGCAGGTCGGCGCCGCCGTCGCGGATGGTGGCGAAGCAGAGCTTGCCGCCCACGCGGTTGAGCATGACGCGCCCCGCGACCGCGACCGTGTCACCGGTGGCGGTGTCGGGCTCCAGGCCCTGGTATTTCTCCCTGACCTCGGCGTTGGTCGCCGTACGTGGGAAATTCACCGGGTAAGGGTCGACGCCCTCGCTGCGAAGGCGGTCGAGCTTCTCCCTCCGGATGCGCATCTGCTCGGGAAGTTCGTCGCTCACACCATCAAAGAGTAGGGGATATGGCGAACTGCAAGGCATCGTCGGTCCGCTGAAGGAGCGCTGCAGGAGCGCTGCAGGATCTGTGCAAGGGCCTCGGCTTATCAATGTCTCACGAGCTCAGGGGGGAACCGGCAGGGAGCCGGTCCAAGGGGAGCTCAAGGAGAGAAGATGTTGAAGAAGATCGCGACCGGTTTGCTCGCCGTCGCCGCCACCGGCGCAGTCGCCCTTGCGCTTCCTTCGGCCGCCAGCGCCACCACGGCCCACCACGACGACGACTACTCCACCTCCTGGGGTCCTGTCTACGCCAAGCACTACCTCGCCAAGTCGCAGGGCTGGATCGGCGTCAACTGGGACGAGGACGGCGAGTCGAACGAGGTCACCGTGCGGGGCCGGCTCTACGACCTGGACAACCGCGACGCCGACGAGGGTGGCAAGTGCGCGTTCGTGAAGTTCGAGGCCAGCGACTTCGACCACGACTGGTCCCCGGTCTACTCCAAGAAGTACTGCGGCTACCCCGGCTACAAGAAGTTCTCCTTCCAGGAGAACGACGTCTACAGCATGCGGGTGAAGGTCTGCCAGATCGGCCAGTACAGCAGCTACCCGACGAAGTGCGGCTCCTGGTCGTACATCTACACCGCCGAGAGCGAGTGACGCATACGAGTGAGCGGCCCCCCTTACGGAGGCGGGGGCCGCTTCTTCGCGTCAGGCCGTGTTCCTGGTGTAGATCAGGCGCAGCCCGATGAGCGTCAGCCACGGCTCGTGGACGTCGATCGAGCGCGACTCGCCCACCACCAGCCCCGCGTGCCCGCCGGTGGCCACCACCGTCACGTCGTCGGGGTCGTCGGCCAGCTCGGCCGCCATCCGCTCCACGATGCCGTCCACCTGGCCCGCGAACCCGTAGATGATCCCGGCCTGCAGGGCCTCCACCGTGTTCTTGGCGATCACCGAGCGCGGCCTGACCAGCTCCACCTTGTGCAGCTGCGCCCCGGCGGCGGCCAGCGCGTCGACCGAGATCTCGATGCCCGGCGCGGTGACCGCCCCGACGTACTCGCCCTTGGCCGACACCGCGTCGAACGATGTTGCGGTGCCGAAGTCGACGATGATGCAGGGGCCGCCGTACTGGTCGATGGCCGCCAGCGCGTTCACGATGCGGTCGCTGCCGACCTCTTTGGGGTTGTCCATGCGTACGGGCACCCCGGTGCGGATGCCCGGCTCCACGATCACCGCCGTCACGTCGCCGTAGTAGCGGCGGCACATCTCGCGCATCTCGTTGAGCACGCTCGGGACCGTGGAGCAGATGGCGATGCCGTCGATGTCGGCCCCCTTGAGCAGCGGCGACTGCGCCAGCAGGCCCTGGAGGACGACCGCGATCTCGTCGGCGGTGCGGCGGGCGTCGGTCGCCAGCCGCCAGTGCTCGATGACGTCCTCGCCCTCGAACAGGCCCAACACCGTGTGCGTGTTGCCGACGTCGATCGTGAGCAGCATCAATTACCCCCGCAGATCCAGTGCGATGTCCAGGGCCGGCGCAGAGTGCGTCAGCGCCCCCACCGCCAGGTAGTCAACGCCAGTTTCGGCCACACCACGAGCCGATTCCAAGGTCAATCCCCCGCTGGCCTCGAGTGCAACCCTGTTTTTCGCCCGATTTTTCACCACTTGTACGGCATGGGCGGTCTCCTCGATCGTGAAGTTGTCCAGCAGGATCTCCTCGGCCCCCTCGTCCAGCACCGCCTCCAGCTGGTCGAGCCGGTCGATCTCCACCTCGATCGGCAGGTCCGGGTAGCGCTCCCTGACCGCCCTGAACGCCTCGGCCACCCCGCCGGCCGCCACCACGTGGTTGTCCTTGATCAGCGCCGCGTCCGACAGCGACATCCGGTGGTTCACGCCGCCGCCGCAGCGCACGGCGTACTTCTCCAGCGCTCGCAGGCCGGGCAGCGTCTTGCGGCTGTCACGCACGCGCGCCGCCGTGCCGCTGATCGCCTCCACCCACCTGCCGGTCAGCGTGGCCACCCCCGAGAGGTGGGTGAGCAGGTTGAGCGCCGTGCGCTCGGCCGTCAGCATGGCCCGCACCGGCCCCTCGACCGTCATCAGCACGTCCCCGGCCCGCACCCGCTCGCCGTCCTTGGCCTTCCGCTCCGTACGGGCGGCGCCCAGCCGGACGAACACCGCCTCGGCCACGGCCAGCCCCGCCACGATGCCGTCCTTGCGGGCCACCACGTCGCCCGCGCAGACCTGGTCGGCCGGGATCGTCGCCAGGCTGGTCACGTCGCCCGCCTCCTGCAGGTCCTCGGCCAGCGCCCGGTCGATCAGCGCGTTCACCTCGGCCGGGTCCAGCCCCGCGGCGGTGAGCTCCTGCGCCAGGCGCGGCGGCAGCACATCTCCATGAGGCGTGTACGTCATGCGGGGCCCCTCCTCGGTCAGGGTCACGTCCAGGTGGCCGAGCCAGTCGTTGTCGTCACGGGTGTCGTAGTCCTCGCGCCAGTGTGAGCCACGGGTCTCGAGCCTGGCCGCCGCCGCGCCGGTGAGCACGGTGGCGACGGTGAGCAGGTTCGTGGCCTCCCAGGACTCGGTGCAGGCGGCCACCTCGACCGGCGTCCAGCGGGCGTCACGCAGCGCCCTGGCCGTGGCCAGCAGCGACTCGCGGCTGCGCAGCACGCTCGCCCCCGTGCTCATGTGGGCCTGGATCCTGGGCCGGACCCTCGGGTCCACCAGTCCGGTCGCCGCCGGGTCCTCGACCGGCTCGCCGGGCGCCGGGCGTACCGCGTGGATGTCCTCGGCGATGCGCTCGGCGAAGACGAGCCCCTCCAGCAGGGAGTTCGAGGCCAGCCGGTTCGCGCCGTGCACGCCGGTGCAGGCCACCTCGCCGCACGCGTACAGGCCCTCGATCGAGGTACGACCGTGCAGGTCCGCGCGTACGCCGCCGCTCGCGTAATGGGCGGCCGGGGCGACGGGGATCGGCTCGGTCGCCGGGTCGATGCCGTGCTCGCGGCAGACCGCGTAGATGGTCGGGAAACGGGACTCCCACTTGTCGCGGCCGAAGTGGCGGCCGTCGAGGTACATGTGGTCGCGACCCGTCTCCTGGATCCTGCCCATGATCGCCTTGGCCACGACGTCGCGCGGCGCCAGGTCGGCCAGCTCGTGCACGCCCTGCATGAACCGGACACCCTCGTGATCCACCAGGTAAGCGCCCTCGCCCCTGACCGCCTCGGAGATCAGCGGCTGCTGACCGGTCGAGCCCTCGCCGAGCCAGAGCACGGTCGGGTGGAACTGGACGAACTCGATGTCGCGCACCACGGCCCCGGCCCGCAGCGCGAGCGCGACCCCGTCGCCGGTGGAGACGGCGGGGTTGGTGGTGGCGGCGTACACCTGGCCCATGCCGCCGGTGGCCAGCACCACCGCCCTGGCGCGCACCGCGCCCACCCCGTCACGGGCGCCCTCGCCCATGACGTGCAGCGTCACGCCCGTCGCCCGGCCCCTGGCGTCCTTGAGCAGGTCGAGCACCAGCGCGTGCTCGATCACCTCGATGCGCCGCTCGGCGCGGGCCGCCTCGACGAGCGCCCGCTGCACCTCCGCCCCCGTCGCGTCGCCGCCCGCGTGCACGATCCGGCGCCGCCGGTGGCCGCCCTCCCGCGTGAGCTGGAGCTCGCCCTCGGGAGTGCGGTCGAAGCGGGCGCCACGGGCCATGAGCCGCCGCAGCGCGCCGGGGCCCTCCGTGACGAGCGTGCGCACGGCCCGCGTGTCGCACAGCCCGACGCCGGCGAGCAGCGTGTCGTTCAGGTGCTCGTCGGGGGTGTCGCGGGGATCGAGCACGGCCGCGATGCCGCCCTGCGCCCATCGGGTGGAGCCCGCTGAGAGCACGTCCTTGGTGACGACCAGCACCTTGGCGGACGGCTCGAGCTCGGCGTAGCGCAGGGCCACGGTCAGGCCCGCGATACCCGAGCCGACGACCACCACGTCCGCTTCGACGGTCCAGCCGGGTGCGGGCGCGGTCAGCCGCAGGGGAATCGCCGGTGCACTCATCAGGGGTCTCCTCACTGAGGCGATTTCGTCAACATGACGATAACGCCTGGCGCGGCATGCCCATGCCCCGGGGTCCGGCTCTCTAGGAGGCGGGGTTCAAGGTGAGGGTGACGTTGTCGATCAGCCTGGTCGTGCCGACCTTGGCGGCCACCGCGAGCACGGCCGTCCCCCGGTACGTCTCGTCCACGTCGGCGAACGTGGCCGGGTCGACCAGCGCGAGGTAGTCGACCTCGAGCCGGTGCCCGGCCGCGTCGAGCACCTGCTGCGCCGCCGCGCGGATCCTGGCCGGGGTGAGCTCCGCCGCGCCCGCCCGCAGGGCGCGGGAGAGCGCCAGCGCCACCTGCCGGTCGTCGTCGGACAGGTAGCGGTTACGGCTCGACAGGGCCAGGCCGTCGGGCTCGCGTACGGTGGGCGCGCCCAGGATCTCGATCGGCAGGTCGAGGTCGGCCACCATGCGGCGGATGAGGGCGAGCTGCTGGGCGTCTTTCTGGCCGAAGACCGCGAGATCGGGCTGGACGAGGTTGAACAGCTTGAGCACGACCGTGAGCACGCCGTCGAAGTGGCCCGGGCGGTACGCCCCCTCGACGATCGTGCCCATGTGGCCCGCCGAGACGCTCACCTGGCGGTCGGGCGCGTACATCACCTCGACGTCCGGGTGGAAGACGACGTCCACGCCCTCGGCCCGGCACACATCAAGATCGGAGTCGAACGTACGGGGATAGCGGGAAAAATCCTCGCTTGGACCGAATTGCAGGGGGTTGACGAAGATGCTGACCACGACCTGATCGGCGCGGGCACGGGCCTGCCTGATCAGCGACCGGTGACCCTCGTGCAGCGCGCCCATGGTCGGCACCAGCGCCACCTCACCACCACGACGCGCCTTGACCAGGTCGTCCCGATGCCTGGCGACGATCAGCTCCATAAATCCTCCGCCTCTACGTCCATATGTTCCCCCCGAGTGCGTCGAGCAGCCGCTCGGCCTCCTCCGGCTTGAGCAGCCCCGCGGCCAGTGCCCGGTCGGCCGTGAGGCGGGCCAGCGCGATGTAGGCGTCGGCCGCCTCGGGCGCCGCCAGGATCAGCGCGTCGACGTGCTTGCGCACCGTGCCCGCGTCGCCCCGGACGACCGGCCCGGTCAGCCCGGCGATGCCCAGCCTCAGCACGTTGTCGAGCGCGGCGCCGAGCAGCGGGCCCAGCATCCGCCCCGGGTGCTCGACGCCGATGCGCCCCAGCAGCTCCTGCGACTCGGCGATGAGCGTGACCATGTGGTTGGCGGCCCCGGCCAGCGCCGCGTGATAGAGCGCGCGGTCGGCGTCGGCGATCCAGACGGGCTCGCCGCCCATCTCGATCACCAGAGCCTCGGCGATCGGCCGGAGCACGTCGGGGGCGGTCACGCCGTACGAGATGCCGGTGAGCTTGTTGAGGTCGTCGTCCCTGCCCGTGAACGTCATCACCGGGTGCAGCGCCAGCGGCAGCGCGCCGGCCCTGGCCGCCGGCTCGAGCACGGACAGCCCGTACGCCCCGCTGGTGTGCACGAGTATCTTGCCCTGCAGGTCGGCGCCCGTGGCGGCAAGCCCGGTGACGAGGTCGGGCAGGGCGTCGTCGGGCACGGTGAGCAGGATGAGCTGGGCCGCCGCGACCACCTCGTCGGGTCTGGACAGCTTGACGCCGAGCCGCTCGCCCGCCCATCGCTGTGAATTGTCCGATACACCGCTCGCGGCCACGATCCGGTGCCCCGCCTGCGCCAGCGCGGCCCCGAGGGCCGAGCCGACCTTGCCCGCTCCGAGCACCCCGACGGTCAGCCGTGCCGGGCGATCCCCTGCGTCCATGACGTCACACCTCTGTCGATATGGCACCGCCGACCAGCGTAACGGCCTCGGCTGCCGATGTGACCGCGGCTTTGCCGCATGTTGAGTTAACGACAAAAGCGACAAGGGCATACAAAACGTGCACCCCCTGTCGGAAGAGATGAGGAGAGGGGTTCCATCGCATGGCAGCGGGCGCCGAGTCCCTCATCCAGGACCGACGCCCGCGCGGATGTGACCTCTTGGAGGTGCGCCGGCTGGCCGCTCGCCGACCGGCCAGCCGGGGTGAAGAGCCCGGGCCGGACGAGCGCCGGCCCGGGTTCCTGCTGTCAGTGGTGGCTCGGCGCGTAGACGTTGGCGCCGCCCTTGCAGCCGGCGAACGCGATGCCCATGACGGCCACGGCGTTGCCGCAGACGTTGACCGGGACGTTGATCGGGACGTGGACCTGGTTGCCGCTGAGCACGCCGCCCTCGCCGCTGGTGATGTCGGCGTGCGCCGGGGCCGCGAGCGACAGCATGGCGACGGCTCCTGCGACGACCATGACCTTCTTGAGCACGGTGGCTCCTCTCGATCGAGCGGCCTGGGGCCGCTTTGCGTGCTTGCTCTGAGGAGCGACATGGCTCCGCCAATTGAGGGTTGGCGGAACGTGATCGCCCGATGACAAGGGGTAAAGCTACCGCAACTCGGCGACCATGAGTAGTCGTTTGATAACGATGCGTGTCACTCAGAAATCATGAGATAGTCCAGAGCATGTGGCTCACCTGGCGCGCCGCGACGGAGCGTGCGCTGTACGGCGAGGAGGGCTTCTACCTCCGCGAACGCCCTTCGGGCCACTTCCGCACCTCGGTGAGCGCCTCCACGGCGTTCGCCGACGCGGTGCTGGCCCTGCTGGCGGAGGTGGACGCCGAGCTCGGCGGCCCTGACGTGCTCGACCTGGTCGACATCGGCGCGGGCGAGGGCACGCTGGTCACCCAGGTGCTCGCCGCCGCGAAGCCCGCGCTGCGCGACCGGCTCCGCGTCACGGCCGTGGAGCTCTCCCCCAGGCCCGAGGGCCTGCCCCAGCGGGTCGCCTGGCGGCGGAGCGTGCCCAGCGGCATCACCGGCCTGGCCATCGCCAACGAGTGGCTCGACAACGTGCCGCTCGACGTGGCCGAGCAGACCGCCGACGGGCCGCACCTCATCATGGTCGACGTCCACACGGGCGAGGAGCGCCTCGGCGGCCCCGTGTGCCCCGACGACCGCGCCTGGCTCGACCGGTGGTGGCCGCTGTCCCGCGTGGGCGCGCGCGCGGAGATCGGCCGTCCCCGCGACGAGGCCTGGGCCTCCGTCCTGGTACGCCTCAACCGCGGCCGGGCGATTGCCATCGATTATGCACATGCTGTGGATAACCGGCCGCTCTGTGGCACGTTGACCGGTTACCGCGACGGCGCGGTCGTCGCCCCGATCCCCGACGGGACCTGCGACATCACGGCTCACGTGGCGCTCGACGCGTGCGCGGAGGCCGGGCGCCGGGCCGGTGCGATATCCACAACCTTGTCCACACAGCGCGACGCGCTGAAGGCGTTGGGGATCACCGGCACCCGGCCCCCCATCGACCTCGCCCACGCCGATCCGCGGGCCTACGTCCGGGCTCTGGCCAGAGCCTCGGAGGAGGGCGAGCTGATCGATCCGGCCGGCCTCGGCGGCTTCGGCTGGCTCAGCCAGCGGCGCTGACGTCCAGTGACTCCAGCCCCCGGATGATGTAACCGGGCTTCCAGGCCGGCGTGCTCCGCAGCTCCAGCGTGGCCGCCCGGTCCAGCAGCGCGCCGAAGGACTCGATGAGCTCGAGGCGGGCCAGCGGCGCCCCCAGGCAGAAGTGGATGCCGGCGCCGAAGGAGATGTGCGGATTGTCCGCGCGGCCCACGTCGAACCGGTCCGGCTCGTCGAAGACCGCCGGGTCGCGGTTGGCCGACCCGAACAGCAGCGCCACCTCCGACCCGCGCGGGATCTGCACGCCGTGCACCTCGATGTCCTCCAGGACCCAGCGCTCGAACATCTGCAGCGGCGTGTCCCAGCGCATCAGCTCCTCGACGGCCGTGGGCAGCAGCGAGCGGTCCTCGCGCAGCCGTGCCAGCTCGGAGGGGTTCCTGAACAGCGCCCACCAGCCGTTGCCCGTCACGTTCACGGTGGCCTCGTGGCCGGCGTTGAGCAGCAGCACGCACGTGCCGACCAGCTCGTCGTCGGTCAGCTCCGGGATCCCCGCCAGCGCGCTGATCAGGTCGTCGCCCGGGGTCTGGCGCCGCTCCGTGGCCAGGGTCTTGAGGTAGCCGGCGAACTCCGACGCCGCACGTACCGCAGTGTGCTGGGCCTCGGGTGCCGGGTTGAGCTCGTACATGCCGCAGATCTCCGCCGACCAGGGGCGCAGCAGGTGGCGGTCCTGGTCGGGGATGCCGAGCATCTCCGCGATCACCGTCACCGGGAGCGGCTCGGCCACCTCGGCGATCAGGTCGCCGCCGCCCTTCTCCACGAACGCGTCCACCAGGCCCGCGGCGATGGCCCGCACCCGGGGGCGCAGGGACTCGACCATGCGGGGCGTGAACGCCTTGGAGACCAGCCGGCGCAGCCTGGTGTGCACCGGCGGCTCCACGTCGAGCATGCCCGCCCTGATCACGCGCCAGAACGGCTCCTGGAACTCGGGCTCCGGCGGCCTGCCGAACTCCTCGTGCGTGGCCACGTGCAGGTAGGACCTGCCCAGGCGGCGCTCCCTGAGCAGGGCGTTCACGTCGGCGTGGCGCGAGATCAGCCACTGGTCGGTCGGCTCGAAGTAGCTGACGGGCGACTCGCGCCTCAGCTCGTCGTACACGGGGTACGGGTGGGCCACGAAATTCGGATCCCAAGGGTCAAAGCGCACTATTTCATCTTAGAAGTGGAATCCTGCTGCTCCAGGTGGGCGCGCTTGCTGCGCACCCGGATGTTCAGCAGCTCGACGACGAGCGAGAACGCCATCGCGAAGTAGATGTAGCCCTTGGGGATGTGCTGGCCGAAGCCCTCGGCGATGAGCACCACGCCGATGAGCACCAGGAACGCCAGCGCCAGCATCTTGATGCTCGGGTGCCGGTCCACGAACCTGCTGATCGGCCCCGAGGCGAACAGCATCACCACCACCGCCACCACGACCGCCGCGATCATCACGCCGAGCTGGTCCACCATGCCGACGGCGGTGATGACGGAGTCGAGCGAGAAGACGATGTCCAGCACCATGATCTGCATGATCACCGAGGCAAAGGAGGCCGCGGCGGCCTTCTTGCCGTCCTTGTCCGCGGGGGCGTCCATGCTGTGGCCGATCTCGGTGACGCTCTTGCCCAGCAGGAACAGGCCGCCGAGCAGCAGGATCAGGTCGCGTCCCGATATCTCGTGGCCGAGGACGGTGAAGAGCGGCTCGGTGAGCTGCACCACCCACGACAGGCCGAGGAGCAGGAGCAGGCGGGTGATCAGGGCGGCGCCGAGGCCCATCACACGTGCTCTGTCGCGCTGTTCGGGGGGTAGTTTCCCGGCCAGGATGGAGATGAAGATGATGTTGTCGATCCCCAGCACGATCTCCAGGGCGACCAGGGTGAAGAAGCCGATCCAGATCTGTGGGTCGGTCACCCAGTCCAGCATCGCGTACCTCCATGACTACGTGGGCGGGATTTCCGGTAGCAACGAGTGACGCGGCGCAGAAGTTCGCGACTTGCGATTCATAGGGAGGTTTCGGTTATAGTGCGGGTCGTAGGTCATGAGTGCCAGCGACAAGCCCCGGCTAGCTGGCCGGCAACCCTCGCGTCCGCGGCGGGGTGCCCCGGGTGAAGACCTGGTCCGTCACGAGGTGTGGCGGGCAAGCGCGGGCTCCGTGGCTGTTTCCAGGGGTCCCGACGACCCTGAGGGAGATGTGCCGTGTCCACCTTGACGATCTTCAACTCCGTCCCCGCCCAGCACGTCGAGGCGGCTTCCCCCGTCACGAGCAGGCCGATCCCCGCAGTGCTCGGGGCCGATCTGGAGGTGCCGGTCAAGGGCGGCAGGCTGGTCGGCTACGCCAACCTCGACTACGCCGCCAGCGCGCCCTGTCTCGAGCCGGTCAGCGCCGCCGTCACCGCCGCGCTCCCGGCCTACTCCAGCGTCCACCGTGGCGCGGGCTACGCCTCCCAGCTCACCACCGCCCGCTACGAGCAGGCCCGCCACACGGTCAGGGCGTTCGTCGGCGCCCGCCCGGACGACGCCGTGATCTTCACCCGCAACACCACCGACGCCACGAACCTCCTGGCCGGCTGCCTGCCCGCCGGCACGACCACCGTGGTCTTCGACACCGAGCACCACGCCTCGCTCCTGCCCTGGAAGAACTCCGTACGGCTGGCCCCGCCCGCCTTCCCCGGCGAGGCCGTCCGCGCCGCCGACGAGGCGCTGGCCGCGATCGACGGCCCCAAGCTGCTCGTGGTCACCGCCGCCTCCAACGTCACCGGCGAGCTCTGGCCCATCGCCGCCCTGGCCCACATCGCCCACCGGCACGGGGCCCGCATCCTGGTGGACGCCGCCCAGCTCGTACCGCACCGGCCGCTCAACCTGACCGCGCTCGGCCTGGACTACGTGGCCTTCTCCGGGCACAAGCTGTACGCGCCCTTCGGCGCCGGGGTGCTGGTCGGGCGGCGGGACTGGCTCGCGGAGGGCGAGCCGTACCTCAAGGGCGGGGGTGCGGTGCGCTCCGTGGGTGACGACACCGAGTGGCACGACGACCCCGAGCCGCGGCACGAGGCGGGCACCCCGAACGTGCTGGGCGCCATCGCGCTGGCCGCGGCCTGCGACGCGCTCACGGCCACCGGCTGGACCGCGCTGGTGCGGGAGGAGGAGCGGCTGATCGCCCGGCTGCGCTCCGGGCTGGCCTCGATCGAGGGCGTACGCGAGCTGTCGCTGTGGGGGGATGAGCACCCGCGCGTCGGCATCGTGTCGTTCACCGTGGACGGCTACTCGGCCCGCGAGGTCGCCGAGGCGCTCTCCAGCGAGTACGGCATCGGGGTGCGCGACGGGAAGTTCTGCGCGCACCCGTTCGTCCGGCACCTGCTGGGAAGATCCGACGGGGGCTGCGAGGACGGCACCGCCTCCGCGGTGCGGGCCTCGATCGGCATCGGCACCACGGAGGAGCACGTGGACCGGCTCGTCGAGGCCCTCCGGGAGCTCGTCGCCCGCTGACCCCTCAGCCCCTGTTCGGGGGCTTGTGGTGCGGCGGCGGCTCGTCGGAGACCAGGGCGTCGATGTCCCGCATGTCGTCGTCGTCGATCATGCCCGCCCGGTGCTCATGGGGCTGCCTGGGCACGCGCGGCTCCTGCGACGGCAGGGGCCTGGTGGACTCGCCGGTGACCTCCTGGGACGGCACGGGCCTGGTGGACTCGCCGGTCACCGGCGTGACGTTCGAGGGCTCCGGAGCGCGCGCGCCCGGAGCGTACGCGGCGAGCTCCTCCTCGGCGGCCCGGCGCTCCCCGCGTCTGCGGAACCTCGCGCTGAACAGGCCGTCGAGCCCGATCCGCCCGCCGCCGAGCGCCAGGAACAGCAGGCTCAGCGCCCCGAGCAGGCCGGGCAGTTCCCAGCCGCCGGTGGTGGCCAGCACGCCGTGCCCGTAGTGCACGAACGCGATCGCGCCGAGCATGTTGAGCAGCAACAGCAGCGCCATCAGCCGTACCAGCAGGCCGAAGATGAGGAAGAGGCCGCCGACGGTCTCCACGACGGTCGCGTAGGTCGCGGCGAACTCGGGCATCGGGACGCCCATGCCCCTGAACGCCCGGCCCTGGGCGGCGATACCGCCGAACCACTTCTCCAAGCCGTGCGCCAGGAAGATCACGCCGGTCACGACCCGCGCGATCAGGAACGCGATATCGAAAACAGCTCTCTTCATGGTGTTTTCTCCCCCCGTTCCCGTTATTTCTCCCCTTGTCCGGCTTGGGGATGCGCTTTCATACGATTCCTTGACCCGCCCCCCGGCTGGATCACCGTTCAGCGCGGTGGCAGCATGGCCATATGACGGAACGTGTGGTCGGAATCGGTGCGGGCGCGAAAGAGCTGGCCACCGAGGACATGATCCTCAACATCGGCCCGCAGCACCCGTCGACCCACGGGGTGCTCAGGCTCCGCCTGACGCTCGACGGCGAGCGCATCACCGCCGCCGAGCCGATCATCGGCTACATGCACCGGGGCGCGGAGAAGCTGTTCGAGGTCCGCGACTACCGTCAGATCATCATGCTGGCCAACCGGCACGACTGGCTCTCGGGCTTCGCCAACGAGCTGGGCGTGGTGATCGCCGCCGAGCGCCTGCTCGGCATGGAGCCTCCGGTAAGGGCCGTATGGGCGCGCACGCTGCTGGCCGAGCTCAACCGGGTGCTCAACCACCTGATGTTCCTCGGCTCCTATCCGCTCGAGCTGGGCGCGATCACGCCGCTCTTCTACGCCTTCGACGAGCGCGAGCGCATCCAGGCCGTCATGGAGGAGATCTCCGGCGGGCGCATGCACTACATGTTCAACCGGGTCGGGGGCCTCAAGGAGGACCTGCCGCTCGGCTGGCTCGACCGGGTGTCCGCCGCGATCGCGGAGACCCGCCGCCGGGTGCCCGACATCGAGGACCTCATCCTGCACAACGAGATCTTCATCGCCCGCACCAAGGGCGTCGGCGTGCTCTCCCGCGAGCAGATCATGCAGTACGGCGTCAGCGGCCCCATCGCCAGGGCCTCCGGGGTCGACTTCGACCTGCGCCGCGACGACCCGTACCTCGCCTATCGCGAGCTGCCCGTCAAGGTGGTCACCCGGCACGCGGGCGACTGCCACGCCCGGTTCGAGGTGCTGTTCGACCAGCTCAAGGTCTCGCTCGACCTGGCCGACGCCTGCGTCGAGCACCTGCGCTCGCTGCCGCCCGGTCCCATCAACCAGCGCCTGCCGAAGGTGCTGAAGGTGCCGGAGGGGCACACGTACGCGTGGACCGAGAATCCGCTCGGCATCAACGGCTACTACCTGGTCTCCAAGGGCGACAAGACCCCGTGGCGGCTCAAGCTCCGCTCGGCCTCGTACAGCAACATCCAGGTGCTGCGGGAGATGCTCCCCGGCCACCTGGTCGCCGACATGGTGGCCATCCTCGGCTCGATGTTCTTCGTCGTGGGTGACATCGACAAGTGAAAGTCGAGCGCGACAAGTACGTCGACTGGCTCCGTGCCCTGAGCCTCTGCGTCGTGGTGGTCTGGCACTGGGCGTTCACCATCCTGCAGTGGAAGCCGACCGGCCCCGAGCCCACCAGCCCGCTGGGCTTCACCTCCGGGCTGTGGATCCTGACCTGGCTGCTGCAGGTGCTGCCGCTCTTCTTCTACGTGGGCGGCCACGTGCACCTGCTGTCCTGGGAGCGGGCCCGGGCGCGCGGCGTCGGCATCGGCTCCTTCGTCTGGCGGCGCATCCGCGCGCTGGCTTTACCGGCGCTGTTCCTCTCCGGGGCGTGGATCTCCATCGGCGCGGTCGTCACGTTCACGTTCCGGGTGGACTGGATGTGGCGGGTGGTGCTGCTGGTGCTCAGCCCGCTCTGGTTCCTCGGCGTCTACCTCGTGCTGATCGCGCTGCTCCCCGTGGCGCTCTGGCTGCACCGCCGCTACGACGTGCTGGCGCTGATCTGGCTCGGCGGCGCGTCGCTGGTGGTCGATGTGGTGCGCTTCCGGTACGGGGTCGAGTGGGTCGGCTGGCTCAACATGATCATCGTCTGGGGGCTCGCCCACCAGGCCGGGTTCTTCTACGACCGGATCGTCATCCTGCCCAGGCGCTATGACGTCGCGCTGCTCTGGACGGGTCTCTTCGCCCTCTTCGGCCTGGTCTACTCCGGCATCTACCCGGGCTCGATGGTGGGCGTGCCCGGCGACAAGTGGTCGAACATGGCGCCGCCCACGTTCGTCATCGTCGCCCTGCTGCTGTTCCAGATCGGGCTGGTGGAGGTGCTGCGGCCGTCGATGGAGCGCGTCCTCGAGCGGCCCGGCTGGCGCCGGGTGAACGGCTTCATCAACCGGTACGCGCTGCCGCTCTTCCTCTTCCACACGACCGGCATGGCCATCGCGCTGGGGCTGTCGTGGTGGCTCTTCGGCAACCTGGGCACCGAGATCCCGCCCGACCTGAAGTGGTGGCTGGAGCGCCCCATCGCGATCATCGGGCCGCTGATCTGCACCACCCCGGTCATCTACCTGTTCGGGCGCAAACGGGCTTAGTCGCGTTGTTGCTGGTCGTCCGAGTCCTTGGGGATGCGGCAGGCGCGCTCCAGGTAGAGGGCGGCGCAGATCAGCGCCACGCAGGCCAGGAACGACCCGGTCGCGATGAAGAACTCCGACCGCGGCGTCTCCCGGTCGAAGATCTGCACCGTGTAGAGGGCGAATCCGGCGAACAACCCCGCGAACGCCGCCCCCACGTACGCCGACGCCTTCGCCAGCGCGGCCAGCCGGGCCACCGCCAGGGGCTCCACCGGCTTGGTGCCCGGCTTCCTGGCGATCCTGGCCTTGGTCGTCCACGCGCTGTAGCCCTCACCGATGGCCAGCAGCAGCACCGTGGGGATCGCGGTCCACGGCATGAGGGGCAGGTCGGCGTAGACGGGTCTGACCAGCGCCCACGCGATCAACGCGACAACGATGACGATGCCGACCAGGTGGCCGGGATGGGTGAGCTTCAATCGGGCCTCTGCAGCTTCAGGTCGTCGCGCAGGCGTACCCCTGCCTGGTCGACGCCCTCCAGCAGCTCCGCCACCCGGCCGCGCCCGGGCACCACGCCGTCGGGGTCGGCCTTCACCCAGGGCACCAGCACGAACGCGCGCTCGTGGGCGAGGGGATGCGGCAGCGTCAGCTCGGGGTCGTCACAGACGGTGTCGCCCACCACGATCAGGTCGATGTCGAGCGTGCGCGGCCCCCAGTGCTCCGTGCGCACCCGGCCGAAGGCGTTCTCCACGCTCTGCGCCCGCTCCAGCAACGTGCGCGGCGCCAGGGTGGTCTCGGCGATCACGACCGCGTTGAGGTACGGCTTCTGCCCGGCGGGACCGCCGACGGGGTCGGTCTCGTAGACCGGGGACGCCTTGACGAACTCCAGCCCAGGGGCGTCGAACAGGGTGTCCACGGCGCCCTGCAACGTCTGGAACCGGGGCCCCAGGTTGCTGCCCAGAGCCAGGACGACTTTCATACGCGGCTCCGCTCGATGGTCACGACCACGTCGTCGAACGGCAGCGGGATCGGCGCCGCCGGTTTGTGCACGCTCACCTCGACCTTGTTCACCAGCTCACTGGCCAGGCAGACGTCGGCCAGCCGCTGCGCGAGCGTCTCGATCAGCGCGACCGGCTCGCCCTCCACGACTTCGACCAGCGCCTGGGCCAGCTCGCCGTAGTGGACGGTCTTGGTGAGATCGTCGCCGGCCGCCGCCGGCGCGGTGTCGAGGAACAGCGTCGCGTCGATCACGAACTCCTGCCCGAGCTCCCGCTCGGCAGCGAGCACGCCGTGCCTCCCCCTGGCCCGCAGGCCCTTGAGAGCGATGCGATCAGCGCTCAAGCTCGCCGTCCTCCTCCTCGTCGTCGTCGCTCTGGAGCACCGGGGAGCCGTGGTGCATCCACAGCCGCCAGCCCTGCGCGGTGCGGATGTAGACGTTGCTGGCCACCACCTTGCCCGCGGCGAAGCTGGCCTCACCCTCCTCGCCGGCGGTGAGGATGTTCTCGACGCAGGTCAGCACGGCCACGTCACCCAGCACGGTCGTGCTGACGTCGGTCAGCACGAACTGGATGTAGGTGGTGTTGGCCATGATCAGGGCCCAGGACCGCAGCACCTCGGACCGGCCGGCGAGCAGGGTCCAGCCCGGGTGCACGCAGCTGACCTGGTCGTCGGCGGTGTCCTCGGCCCAGACCTCGGTCATCTTGTCGAGGTCGCCGCTCTCGATCGCGGCGTAGAACTCCTGGTTGACCGTCTCGATGGCGGCGGTGTCGACGCTCATGTGCCTGCTCCGGCTCTCTTCCATGCGGCAGCCACGCGCACGGCATCGGCATTGGGGGCCACGTGGTGGACACGTACGCACCAGGCGCCCGCTTGCGCGGCCAGTGCGGTCACGGCCAGCGTGGCGTCGTCACTACGGCTGAACGGCCGGGGCGTGCCGTCGGAATCGGCCAGCAGCCGCCCGAGGAAGCGCTTGCGCGAGGCCCCGATGAGCAGCGGGTAGCCCAGCTCGGCCAGCTGCGGGATCCCGTTCAGCAGCGCCCAGTTGTGCTGGGCGTTCTTGGCGAAGCCGAGGCCCGGGTCGAGCACGATCTGCTCCTCCGTGACGCCTTCCGCCAGGACCAGGTCGACCCGCTTGCTGAGCTCCTCGCGGACCTCGGTGACCACGTCGGCGTAGACGGCCCGGCTCTCCATGTCGTGGCTGTGGCCGCGCCAGTGCATCACGACGTACGGGATGCCGGTCTCGGCCACCACGCGTGGCATCTCGGGATCGGCGAGGCCGCCGCTCACGTCGTTGACGAGCCGCGCGCCCGCCTCGACCGCGGCCCTGGCGACCTCGGCCCGCATCGTGTCGACGCTGACCGCCACTCCCTCGGCGTCGAGCGCCCTGATCACGGGCACGACCCTGGCCAGCTCCTCCTCCAGCGACACCCTGGCCGCGCCGGGGCGGGTGGACTCCCCGCCCACGTCGACCAGGTCGGCCCCCTCCTCGACCAGGTCAAGGCCGTGCTGGATGGCGGCTCTCTCGTCGAACCACCGGCCGCCGTCGGAGAACGAATCGGGGGTCACATTGACCACACCCATGACGAGGCACCGATCCGCACCTCCCGGCACGTTGATGGGCACGCTAGTCATGGGCCAAGCCTAGGCGCTTCCCCACACATGTTGACATCGTGGGTCCCCGTTCGGCCATCAGCGGCCCAGGATCAGCGCCATCGCCTCGGATCGGGTCTTGTCACTCGTGCGGAAGTCGCCGCGGACGGCCGAGGTGACGGTCTTGGCGCCCGGCTTGCGCACGCCGCGCATCGTCATGCACAGGTGCTCGGCCTCGACGACCACGATGACCCCGCGCGGCTCCAGGACCCGCATGAGGGCGTCGGCGATCTGGGACGTCATGCGCTCCTGGACCTGGGGGCGGCGGGCGTACACGTCGACCAGGCGGGCCAGCTTGGACAGGCCGGTCACCTGGCCGCGGTCGTTGGGGATGTAGCCCACGTGGGCCACGCCGTGGAACGGGACCAGGTGGTGCTCACACGTGCTGTAGACCTCGATGTCCCTGACGAGCACCATCTCGTCATGGTCGACGTCGAAGACCTTCGTCAGCACGTCCTCGGGCGTCTGGCCGAGCCCTGAATACTGCTCGGCCATGGCTCGGGCGACCCTGGCGGGGGTGTCGAGAAGGCCGTCCCTGTCGGGGTCCTCGCCGATCGCGTAGAGGATCTCGCGTACGGCCTTCTCGATCCGGCCCAGGTCTACGTCGTGCTGAGTCACGCACTTTCTCCGGACGGGAGGGCGTCCTGGTGGCCCCCGGTGAGCGAGCCGTTGGCCGACTGCTCCTTGGGGGTCAGGATGGGCGGGCGGTCGGAGGGGAGCCGCTTGCCGTAGCCCGCGTAGGACGGGCGGTGCTCCTTGACCACCACGGGGGAGAAGATCTCGAGCACCTGCTCGCGGGAGAGGGTCTCCTTCTCCATGAGCTCGAGCACGAGGTTGTCGAGCACGTCGCGGTATTGGACCAGGATGTCCCACGCCTGGTCGTGCGCCGTCTCGATCATCCGGCGGACCTCCTCGTCGATCGTGGAGGCGATCTTCTCGGAGTAGTCGCGCTCGTGGCCCATCTCGCGGCCCAGGAACACCTCGGCCTGGCCGGTGCCGAACTTGCGGGCGCCGAGCTGCTCGCTCATGCCGTACTCGGTCACCATGCGGCGGGCGACGGCCGTGGCCTTCTCGATGTCGTTGGAGGCGCCGGTGGTGGGCTCGTGGAAGACGAGCTCCTCCGCCGCGCGGCCGCCGAGCAGCATCGCGAGCTGGTCCATCATCTCCGACCTGGTGGCCAGGAACTTGTCCTCCATGGGCAGCGTCATCGTGTAGCCGAGCGCGCGGCCCCGGGACAGGATCGTGATCTTGTGGACCGGGTCGGAGTTGGGCAGCGCGTGCGCCACCAGCGCGTGACCGCCCTCGTGGTAGGCGATCATCTTCTTTTCCTTGTCGGACATGACCCGCGACTTGCGCTCGGGCCCTGCCATGACGCGGTCGATCGACTCCTCGAGGACGTCCATCGTGATCAGCTTCTGGTCGGCCCGCGCGGTGAGCAGGGCGGCCTCGTTGATCACGTTGGCCAGGTCGGCGCCGGTGAACCCGGGTGTGCGGCGCGCGATGACGTCGAGGTCGACGTTGGGCGCGAACGGCTTGCCGCGGCCGTGGACCTTGAGGATGCCCTTGCGGCCCTCGAGGTCGGGGCGGTCGACGGTGACCTGCCGGTCGAAGCGGCCCGGACGCAGCAGCGCCGGGTCGAGGATGTCGGGCCGGTTGGTCGCGGCGATGAGGATCACGCCGCCCTTGACGTCGAAGCCGTCCATCTCGACGAGCAGCTGGTTGAGGGTCTGCTCGCGCTCGTCGTGACCGCCGCCCAGGCCGGCGCCGCGGTGGCGGCCGACGGCATCGATCTCGTCGATGAAGATGATCGCCGGGGCGTTGGCCTTCGCCTGCTCGAACAGGTCGCGCACACGCGACGCGCCGACACCGACGAACATCTCGACGAAGTCGGAACCGGAGATCGAGTAGAAGGGCACGCCCGCCTCGCCGGCCACGGCGCGGGCCAGCAGGGTCTTGCCGGTGCCGGGCGGGCCGTACAGCAGCACGCCCTTGGGGATCTTGGCGCCGATCGCCTGGAACTTGGCCGGGGCCTGCAGGAACTCCTTGATCTCCTGGAGCTCCTCGATGGCCTCGTCAGCACCCGCGACGTCGGCGAAGGTGGTCTTGGGGGTGTCCTTGGTGATGAGCTTGGCCTTGGACTTGCCGAAGTTCATCACCCGCGAGCCGCCGCCCTGCATCTGGTTCATGATGAACAGGAAGAGCAGCACGATGATGACGATCGGCAGGAAGCTGACCAGGATGCTCACCAGGAGGTTCTCCTGCGGCACCTCGGTGTTGAAGCTCTTGGTCTTGCCGGCGTCGTACTGAGCCTGAAGCTCGTCGGTCAGCTTGCTGCCGTAACCCGTGACCCAGTTGGACTGGATCAGCCTCGTCGGCGAATCACCGGCCTTGACCGTGACCGGGTTGACCAGTGTCAACTCGATCCGGTTGTCCTTGTCGACAATCTTGGCGTTGCTGACGTTTCCGGCGCGAATCTGCTGGAGGACCAAGGACGTGTCGGCCTGCTTGAAATTGCCACCGCCACTCCAGAGCTGAGTGACGAGGAGGAGCAGCACGACGATGCCCAGGATCCACAGCAGTGGCCCACGTGTAAATCGCTTGAGATCCATCCGATGCGGAACCCCTTGCGGGCCCGTCCCTTCCTGAACATGGCCTGGAACCCCGGGCTGCCCCGGGGCCGCGGCATCCGACACCGCGACTTCTGACTACCCGAAGGCGACGCGCGGTCACCCTCCAGGAGTCTGAAGGTACACCGGCAGAGCGCACGGGGGGACCCGCCCGCTACACCGGTCTTGCCCTATCAACGTACGTCACGTTGTGCGGTGTTCCCGGCCGCGTTCCAGATTGCTACTTGTAAACGTGTGGGGCCAGAGTGCCGATGAAGGGCAGATTGCGGTATCGCTCGGCGTAGTCCAGTCCGTAACCTATGACGAACTCGTTGGGAATGTCGTAGCCCACGTATTTCACATCGATCGGCACCTTCACCGCGTCCGGTTTCCGCAGCGCGGTGCAGATCTCCAGCGACGCGGGATTGCGCGACTTCAGGTTTTCCAGGAGCCAGTGCAGGGTCAGGCCCGAGTCGATGATGTCCTCGACGATCAGCACGTGGCGGCCCATGATGTCGGTGTCGAGGTCTTTCAGCACGCGCACGACGCCGGACGACTTGGTGCCCGCCCCGTACGACGACACCGCCATCCAGTCCATCTGCACGGGCACGTGCAGGGCTCTGGCCAGGTCGGCCATCACCATGACGGCGCCCTTCAACACGCCCACGAGCAGCAAGTCTTTACCCGCGTAGTCCTCGTCGATCCGCCCGGCAAGCTCTTTGATCTTCGCCTGGAGCTCGTCCTCGGGAATGAGGACCTTTTCCAGGTCATTGCCCATGTCGGCAGCGTCCACCTGTGGTTCCTTATGCGATGGGACTGATGGCGACTATCAGGGTGCCATATCGCCGCACGACGGACAGACCCCCCGGCAGGTCAACGGCTTTCTGCCCGTGCCACCGCGTGACCAGTGCGTCCACGGCCAGGATATGAGCAGCGGACAGAGCTCCCGACGGTGCCCCGGCCGCGATGGCCGCCCGCCGCAGCACCCTCCGCCTGACGGCGTCGGGCAGCTTCTCCAGCTCCGGTACGGCCAGCGTCATCGAGCCCGGAATATCGCTAAGAGCGCAATTCTGGTACGCCGATTCGGCCCACTGATCCAGGGCGTCGGCGTCCTCGCGCGCCATCCTGGCGGTCCTGGCGAGCGCCTCGGCCACTCCCGGGCCGAGCTCCGCCTCCAGCACGGGGAGGACCCGGTTCCTGACGCGGACCCTCGTGTAGCGGGGGTCCTCGTTGTGCGGGTCGTCCCAGGGGACGAGGTCCAGGGCCTGGCACGCTCTGACGGTGGTGGCCCTGGGGATCTCGAGGAACGGCCTCCGGTAGCGGCCGCTGCGGGCCGCCATCCCGGACAGCGACCTGACGCCGCTCCCCCTGGCCAGCCCCAAAAGCACGGTCTCCGCCTGGTCGTCCCTGGTGTGGCCGAGCAGGACCACCTGCGCCTGGTGCTTGTCGGCCGCCTCCGCCAGCGCCTGGTAGCGGGCCTCCCGCGCCGCCGCCTCGGGGCCGCCCTCGGTGCCCACCGTCACGGTGAGGACCTCGGCGGGGTGGAGATCCAGGCGCGTCTCCCCGATGTCCACGACCGTCCTCGCCCGCTGGGCCGAGCCCGGCTGGAGCTGGTGGTCCACGGTGAGCAGCCCGGCGCGCAGCCCCATCCGGGGCGCCACGAACCCCAGCGCCGCCGCCAGCGCCAGGGAGTCGGCTCCGCCGCTGCACGCCACCATGACCAGCGCGCCCTTCTGGACGTCGGCCAGCGCCTCACGCACTGCCCTGCGCACGTCGGCTACGGCTGGATGTGGACCCACGGGTGCCATTGTCCCGTGCCACCACCCGCCACCCGCACCCTGTCCCGCCGACGCGCGGCGCTCCGCGGGCGCGGTGTGGTGGTGGTTCGGGAGGTCAGGCCGGGAGTGCCGGGGTGCCGATGACGCGGTTGATCCAGGCGTCCGGGTCGGCGATCTCTGGTGTAGTGGGCAGCGTCTCCGGGGAGGTCCAGATGCGGTTGAAGCCATCCATCCCCACCCGGTCCACCACCTTCCGCACGAACGCCGACCCCTCCGCGTACTGCTTCATCTTGAGCTCGATCCCCAGCAGCCGCCGCACCGTGCGGTCGAGCCGGGAGCCGCCCTCGCGGCGCTGGGCGAACTTGGCGCGGATGTCGGCCACCGAGGGCACCACGGACGGGCCCACCGCGTCCATGACGTAGTCGCCGTGCCCCTCCACCAGGGTCATCACGGCCGTCAGCCGGTCGAGGATCTCCTTCTGGCCGGGCGACTGGATGGCGTCGATGAGGTTGCCCTCGCCGCCGCGCACCACGTCGGCCACCGTGTCGGCGGCGTTGCGGAGGCGTTCGAGCAGCGTGGGCAGGTCGAGGTCGGAGGCGAGCAGGAACTCGGTCATCTGCGACCGGACGTATTCGCGCAGCCACGTGACGCCCGTGAACTGCACCCGGTGCGTCTCCTCGTGGAGGCACACCCACAGGCGGAAGTCGTGCGGGTCGACGCCCATCTCGCGCTCGGCGTGGACGATGTTGGGGGCGACGAGCGTCAGGCGGCCCGCGGGCTCCTGGCCCGTCGGGTCGGGCGGGAGGAACAGCTCGTACTGCCCCAGGACCCGCGAGGCGAGGAAGGCGAGGACGGCCCCCACCTCCACGCCCGTGATGCGGGAGCCCACGGCCGTGACGATGGCGGGCGGCTGGTTGGCGCCGCTGCTCATGCGCTGGGTCAGCGGCTCGAGCACCACGCGGAAGCCCTCGACGTTCGCCTTGATCCAGCCGGGCCGGTCGACGATGGTCGCGGCCTGCGGCGCGGTCTCAGTATGGATCTTGGTGAAGCTGCGCACGTGGCCCTCGGCCTCGCGTGACAGGGTGCGGAGCTCGGTGACGGCCTGCCTGGCCTCCTCCCGGCTCACCTGAGGACCGGGGCGCACCAGGCGCGTGCCGGTCGTGACGGCCAGATCCCAGTCGATCACCTGCATACCGTCCACCGTACGTGCTCCACACCGAACCCGCGAAGGAGCGTCCTCATGAGCGTGCGACGATGGCCGCCAGGCGGTCGAGTACGGGTTCGGCGGTGACCGGTACGCGGTCCGCCATGAACGCGAACGTCACCAGCCGCCCGTCCTTCGTGGTCGCCATGCCCGCCAGCGTGTTGACGTTGTTGAGCGTCCCGGTCTTGGCCCGGACCAGACCGACCTGGCCCCGGCTGTCACGCGACGTGAACCGCCGGCCGTTGCCCAAGGTGCCGGAGAAGCCGGCGATGGGCATGCCCGAGGCGATGGCGTGCAGGTTGGGCTGGTTCGCGGAGCCCGACATGGCGATGACCGTGGCGAGAGCGCTCGGGCTGATGCGGTTGAGGGTGGACAGGCCGCTGCCGTCGGAGAGCGAGACGCCCTGCGCGACCCCGAGCCGCTGGAGCACCGCGATCACGGCCTTCGTGCCCGCCTGGACCGAGCCCTCCTTGCCCTCCTTGACGGCGACGTGCCTGGCCAGGGCCTCGGCCATGTCGTTGTCGCTGTGGGTGAGCGTGTGCTCCACGAGGGAGTAGAGCGGGGCGGAGTCCACGCGGCCGAGCTCCGGGGCGCCCGCGGGGGCCTTGCCGGGCCGTACGGACCCCGCCACCGTGACGCCCTGCTTGGCCAGCAGCTTGGCGAAGGCCGCGGCGGCGTACTGGGGCGGGTTGGAGACCCGGGGCTGGCGGTTGCGCGGGTTCTGGCGGCCTTCGTCCATGGCCAGGGCGTAGACGGGCGCCGCCTCGCCGTCCGGGACGTAGTTCGGCTTCCACCCCGGCGGGATGGGCTGCCCAACGAAAAGCGATGAGTCGTACGAAAGGGTGATTTTTCGAAGATTTTGCGCTTTAAGGGCCGCAGCTGTACGTGCCGCCAGCGTGGCGAGGCTGGCCTGCTTCGGATACGTGGGCTTGGCCGACGGGCCGGCGAGCAACGGGTCGCCGCCCCCGACCAGGACGGCCGTGCCCGGACTGGCCCCCTGGACGACCCTGGTGGAGAAGCGGGTGTCCGGCCCCAGGGACGCGAGGGCGGCGGCGCAGGTGACGAGTTTCGTGGTGGAGGCCGGGACGATCGGGGTGTCGGCGTTGGAGGCGAAGATCCGCTCTCCGGTGACCGCGTCGAGGACCACCGCGCCGACCCGATCGCCGAGCGCCTCGTCACCCAGCGCGTCCGTGAGCTGCCGCGTCAAAGTACCCTTAGTCGGGAGAGGTCCGTCCCCCGGCTTCACCGAAAGCTGGGCCAGCACAGGCCCCGAGGTGACCACGGGGACGGAAGGAGACCCTTCCGGCGGGGACGCCGTCGGCTTGGTCGGTGAAGACTGCCTCGTCAACGCGCCCAGGCTGAAGTCGGTGGTCATCGCGTAAACGCCGATGACGATCGTCAGGGCCTGCAGCACGGCGAGAGTGGTCAACATCACCCACCGGTCGTGCCGCGCCACGTCGCCTGCCCTCTCTTGTGTGTTCGCCTACGAGACATTAACGCCCACCCGGGGGTGCCGGGGGGCTTGAGTGCGGGAGACGATGCCTGACCAGGCGCTGCCTGGGTAGGCGGGATCGACCCATGAGAAAGGACCGCGGTGGAGTTCGACGTCGTCGTTGAGATTCCGAAGGGGCAACGGAACAAGTACGAGGTGGACCACGAGACCGGCAAGATCAGGCTCGACCGGCTGCTGTTCACCTCCACGCAGTACCCCGCCGACTACGGCTTCATCGAGAACACCCTCGGCGAGGACGGCGACCCGCTCGACGCGCTGGTGCTCCTGCAGGAGCCGACGTTCCCCGGCTGCTACATCACCTGCCGGGCGGTGGGCATGTTCAGGATGACCGACGAGAAGGGCGGCGACGACAAGGTCCTCTGCGTCCCCTCGACCGACCCTCGCATGCACCACATCCAGGACATCCATCACGTCTCGGAGTTCGACCGGCTGGAGATCCAGCACTTCTTCGAGGTCTACAAGGACCTGGAGCCCGGCAAGTCCGTCGAGGGCGCCAACTGGGTGGGCCGCATCGAGGCCGAGGCCGAGATCGAGCGCTCCTTCCAGCGGCTCAAGGAGTCCGGCGGGCATCACTGATGCCTCATTGGGGCCTGGTGGCGCCCACCAGGTCCCCTCTCCAGATCGAGGCCACCCGCACCACGTCGCCGGTCTGCGGGGCGTGCACCATCTGACCGTCGCCGACGTAGAGCCCGACGTGGTGGATGGTGCTCGGATCGTCTTTGTCGTAGCCGAAGAAGAGCAGGTCTCCCCGTTTCAGCTGGTCGAGCGGCACGTGCGGGCCCGCCGTCCACTGGGTGCCCGTCCAGTGGTCGAGCTGTACGCCCGCCCGCTCCCAGGCCCGCATCGTCAGCCCCGAGCAGTCGTAGGTGTCCGGGCCGGCGGCCGCCCACACGTACGGCTTGCCGAGCTGGGTCAGCGCCCAGTTGGCCGCCACGTCCCCCGTGGCCGAACCCCCTGAGACGAGCCTCGGCAGCGCCGCGGCCCGCTGCTGGGCCAGCAGCTTCGCGCGGCTGCGCGCCTTGTCGACCTGATGGCGCAGGACCACCGTGCGGGCCCTGAGCTCCTTCGTCTGCTCCTGCTGCCTGGCCACGGCCGCCTCGGCGGCGCTCTTGGCCGCCCCGGCGCGCTCCGATGCGGCCTGCTGGGCGTCGTAGGCGTTCGCGGCCTCAGTACGCAGGATGGCGGCCACCTGCTGGGCGTCGTTCATCCGGCTGAGCACCGCCGCCCGCTCCCCCCAGAGCTGCGCGAGCACCCCGGCCCGGTGCAGGGCACCATCCCGGTCGCCCCGATCGGTGATCATGCCGATGATCGGCGCCAGCGGAGCCATCCCGCCGTAGCTCTCCGTGGCCAGCAGGGCGACCTCCTGCCGCACCCGCTCGGCCTCCGCGTCCGCCGCCGCCAGCCGCGCCATGGACTGCGTGTACAACTGCTCCGCCTGCCGGAGCCGGACCAGCTCGCCGTTGTACGCCTCCACCAGGCGCTCCGCCTCGGCCGCCAGCCCGTCCAGCTGCGACTGCGCCGTGGCCAGCCTGGCGGTGACAGCCCCCAGCTCCTTGGAACGGTCACGTGCGGTCTGGCGTGCCCTTTTCACGTCCCGCGAGGAGGGGGGTTCGGCCCCGGCGGGCGGACATAGAGCGACTATCAGGCAGCAAGCCAGCAGCCCTGTCCGAAATGCACGCATTGGTCCCCCTGGAAACACATGGCTACTCTATGCACACGGTTCCCAGCAGTCCGCTTACGTAACGTAGTCAGCACCCGCGTGTCGGCGATCAACCGGTCGAGGCGGGTGTGGGCTCCTCACTGGTGGGGGTGGTCGTCTGCGTGGGCGTCGCGTCCGGGGTGGTGGGAGGCGGGGGCTGCGTCGCCGTGGGCGTGGGGCAGGGCGTGCGGGTGGGGGTCGCGGGCGGGGACGCGTGGCCGGACTGATGGCCGGGCGGGTGGCCAGGCTGGGGGCCACCGTCCGGCGGGGCCTGGGTGGGAGGCGGAACGTACGTGGGCGGCGGGGCATCCGACCCGGGCGGCTGCTCCTGGGGCAGGGGCGGCCCGGAGGACGGCTGGGCGCCATGGGTGGTGCGGACCGCGTCGTTGACCGGCACGACGGGAGGCAGGAGCATCGGAGCGCCGGTCACGCCGATCGGCTGAGTGGTCCTGCGATCCAGCACCGCCCCGCCGGTCACCTGGGCGTCCGGCGACTCGGAATGCCAGGGCAGCTGGATACCGGGCGGCTGGCCCGTCGCGGGGAACGCGGCCGTCGCCACACCGGAGACGCCGCCGCCGCCCGCGTCGAGCTGCTGGAAGATCACCACTATCGCCACCACGGCCGCGACCGCCGCCAGCGCGCTCGCCAGCGCCTTAGTCCACCCCTGAGCGCCGTTCTGCGCGGAAACGGGAAACCCGGCGGCGCCCAGGGCAGCCGTACGCCTGGCGACGTAGCGGCGGTAGGGCAGCAGCTCCGGGTCGACGAAGCAGCTCATCACCCGGATGCGGAGCGAGTCGGGCAGCGCCTCGCCGGGCAGCAGCCCGAAGACCTTGGTGGGCGACACCTCGCGATGGCGGTGCGGCGCGCAGACCTCGCACCGCGGCAGGTGCCTGACCAGGCGCTCACGCATGTCCTGGGTCAGCTCGCCGGAGAACCCGGCCAGCATCGCGGCCCGCCGCGGGCAGTCGTACGGGCCCTTCCTGGCGAGGATCTCGGCGGTGATCGCGTCGCTCAGCAGCTCGCGGGCGCCCTCCAGGAGCGGCTCCACCTGCCGCGTGCCGAGCACCAGGACGAGCTCGGACGCGGACAGCGAGTGCCGGTAGGTGAGCTCCAGGACCTCGCGCTCGGCGACGGGCAGGCTCTGGACGGCGTTCCAGGCCATGATCCGCAGGTCGCCGTCGGCGGGGTCGTCGAGGGGCGGGGCCTCGGCCAGCGCCTCGGCCGCGCCCGGCGGCGCGGCGGCCCTGCGGCGCATGCACTCCGCGCGGGCCAGCGCGTACAGCCAGGCCCGCAGCCTGTCGGGCTCGGCCAGCGCGTCCGCGTGCGCCTCGGCGGCGATCAGCGTGTCGCGGAGCGCCACCTGGGCGCCGTCCGCGCTCAGGAGGAGGGACCAGCAGTAGCGGTAGATGCTCTCCGCGTACGTGTCATAGAGCGCGGAGAGCGCATCTGGATCACGGGCGCGGAGTGCTTCGACCAGGACGCGGTCATTCATATGACCGAAGGTAATTGATTGGTAACTAGTAGTTCTACCGGTTTACGCCTACGGCATAGCGACGCCTTTGAATTTGCGGAGAATTATTGCTTATGTTCGTTAACGACCTGGGTGCTCCGGTCCACCGCGAACGGCTCGGTGGCGGGCTTCACCGTGTGCATCGGCACGGCGCCGGCGAGCGCCAGATCCTCGTAAGGCCGGCCGGTGGATCCCCAGGTCCTCGCCGTGATGTCGGTCCTCGCCACGGTGGCCCCGGCGGGCAGGCCGGAAACGGTGAGAATGAATCGCGGCGGGCTGCCCGCTTTGACGTCATCCACGAACGTGCTACCACCGCCGAGGAGTTTGCCCGCTTTGTCGCGCACCAGCGCGTTCACTACGAGACTGCTGGCGGGCATTTGATAGGGATTTCCGACATATCCAGTAATAAGGTATGAGCCATCTTTCTGGCGCAAAGTCTGGCTTCGCGTAATGGGAAAGCTCTGGAACGCCGAAGGGATGCGCGCGGCCATCCGCCAGCGCGCGGGACGGTACTGGATCGTCACCTTCGCCGGCTTCTCCACGGAGGTCGCCTGGCCGGTGAAGGCCAGGGACCCGCCCGGCGGCACGGCGTCGAGCGGCTGGTCCATCCTGACCACCTCGGTGCCCTTGGCGTCGTGCCCGACGATCGTGGCCACCACGTGCTCGCCGAAGTGCCACGGGTTGGCGTTGCTGAGCACGCCTGCCCAGGTGACGGCGTACCCGTCGGCGGATTTGACGATGTTCGAGACCTGTTCCTTGAGAGCCAGGGGCTTGAGCTCTTGTACTGGTCGTTTCTCGCTGGAGCACCCGGAGAGGCAGATCGCCCCGAGTGCCCCGAGTGCGAGCAGGCTGGCGGTTCGGCTACGCGGGATCACTTTGCCGTGATAACCCGTGCATGGGCACGGATCGCGGGTGACACGCGCCAGGTGTACCAACTCTTTAACGGGGCTCTTCGACGGGAGCCCTTCAGCGGGAGCCCTTCAACGAGGACGGACGACCCTGGCCTCGTCCCAGACCGCCTCCGGCGACTCGTAGACCGTGCCGTCGGAGCCGAAGACCAGGTAGCGGTCGAAGTCGGCGGCGAACCAGCGGTCGTGGGTGACCGCCACCACCGTGCCGTCGAACGCGTCCAGCCCCGCCTGCAACGCCTCGGCGCTGGCCAGGTCGAGGTTGTCGGTCGGCTCGTCGAGCAGCAGCAGCGTGGCCCCGGAGAGCTCGAGCAGCAGGATCTGCAGCCGCGCCTGCTGCCCGCCCGAGAGCGAGTCGAAGCGCTGCTCGGCCGTGCGTCCCGCCAGCTCGTAGCGGGCCAGCGTCTTCATGGCCTCGTTCTTGAGCTTGGCGTGCTCGGTCATGACGATCTCGACCGGGGTGCGGCCCAGCAGGTCGGGCCTGGCGTGGGTCTGGGCGAAGTGGCCGGGGACCACCCGGGCGCCCAGCCTGGCGACACCGTCGTGGGCGACCGGCTCCCCGGCCAGCAGGCGCAGGAAGTGGGACTTGCCCGAGCCGTTGGAGCCGAGGACCGCGACGCGCTCGCCGTACCAGACCTCGAGGTCGAACCGGCGCATGAGCCCGGTGAGCTCCAGCCCCTCGCAGATGACCGCGCGCTTGCCGGTGCGGCCGCCTCGCAGGCGCATCTTGATGTTCTGGTCGCTCGGGGCCACCTCGGGCGGCCCGGCCTCCACGAACTTGCGCAGCCTCGTCTGGGCGGCGTGGTAGGCGGCGGCCATGCCGTCGTTGTACCTGGCCTTGTTCTTGAGCATGTTGACCAGGGCCTTGAGCTTGGCGTGCTCCTCGTCCCAGCGCCTGCGCAGCTCGTCGAGGCGCTCGTTGCGGGCCTTGCGGGCCTCCGCGTACGTGGCGAAGCCGCCGCCGTGGATCCAGATGTTGCCGGACTCGACGGTCACGATGCGGTCGGCCGCGTTCGCCAGGAGCTGGCGGTCGTGGCTGACCAGCAGCACGGTCTTGGGCGTCTCCCTGAGCTGCTGCTCCAGCCACTCCTTGCCGGGGACGTCGAGGTAGTTGTCGGGCTCGTCGAGCAGCAGCGTCTGGTCGGGGCCGCGCAGCAGCGCCTCCAGGACGAGCCGCTTCTGCTCGCCGCCGGACAGCGTGGCCACGTCCCGATATTTCACCTTCTCGTACGAGACCCCGAGCGCGGCCACCGTGCAGGTGTCCCACAACACCTCGATGTCGTAGCCGCCCGCGTCGGTGTAGTCGCTGATCGCCTGCGCGTAGCGCATCTGCGTCTTCTCGTCGTCGCGCTCCATCATGGCCAGCTCGGCCTCGTCCAGCCGCTCGGCCGCCGCGCGCACGGCGGGCGGGGCGACGCCGAGCAGCAGGTCACGCACGCTGCTGCCGTCGCGCACGCTGCCGATGAACTGCCGCATCACGCCGAGCCCGCCGGAACTGGCCACGCTGCCGTCGACCGGCTGGAGGTCACCGGCGATCAGCCGCATGAGCGTGGTCTTGCCGGCGCCGTTGGGCCCGACGAGCGCGGCCTTGACGCCTTCACCGATCCGGAAGGACACATCGTTGAGCAGGGGCCGCCCGTCGGGCAGCACGTACGTGAGATGTCCTACTTCGACGTGGCCCATTCAGGCAGCGTAACCGCCCCTTCCGGCGCGGGCATCACATTTTCCGCCGATCAGGCGGTCACCACGCCGCGCAGAATCTCCGTTCCCACGACGCCCTCCACGGCGTGACACAGCTTTACGTCGGTGGTGAGAAGGGGAATGCCTCGATCGACGGCCAGTTGGGCGAAGACTGCGTCATACATGCGATGAGCCGGCCGGAGAGCAGCCCCTTCTTCCGGAGAACCCCAGCCACCTCGATGCGTGCGAAATCCGCCGTTTCCAGCATGACCTGCCCGCGGAGAAACGCGTCTTGCATCTCGCGAGCATGTTCGTAGCCCGGCTGATCGACGAACCACCGCAGGAACACACCGGTGTCGACGATGTAGGCGTCAGCCACGAGACCCTTCCCGAAGCTGGTCCAGCTCCTCATCGACACCCGTCACACCGCGCATCCGCTCTCGGATCCTCTCCAGAGCCGCGGCTGCCTGCGTCCGACGGCTCGCCAGGAGGCTCTCACGAACGAGCGCGATCACCGGTTGCACCCGATCGTCAGGGAGCTGATCAACCAGCGAGTGAAGTTCTTCACGCATCGCGCTCATACCGGCAGTCTACGTCCGCCTCCCATCGCGCCATTCGCATTTCCGCGGCCGGGGTCGCGGTTCAGACCAGGGCGTCCTTATAGAAGATGCTGGCCTTGCGCGCGCCGGCCGTGCCTGAGGCGAGGCCGAGACAGAGTCTGGGCCGGCCCGACGCGATCTGGATGGCCAGGCCCTCCGGCTCGCGGTAGTCCAGGGACTTGCCCGCCTGGCTGAGCGAGCGCTGGACCTTGGCGCCCGTGCGCAGGTCGACGCAGGTGAGGTACGTGTTGCCCGGCGCGGGGTTGGAGGGGCCGTAAGCCGTCCCGTCGAGCAGGTAGAGGTAGTCGCCGTAAGCCGTGTAGCCCTGGAAGACGCCCAGGCCGGACGGCTGCGCGACGTCGTACAGCACCTTGGCCGTGCCCGCCTTGACCGCCGCCAGCGAGTACGCCACGAACCGCGCCTGGCCGTCGACCCGGCAGCGCATGATCAGCCGGTTGGTCGACGGGTCGATCGCGCACGTGGTGCTGGTCGCGCCGGAGATCAACGTGTACTTGGTGAGCGCCGAGGACGACGGCCTGAGCGTCTGGCCGTTGACGAACTTGAACCTCGCCAGCCGCCTCCCCCACGCGTTCCCCGCACCGTCGCTCACCGCGTCGGTCTCCGTCCACAGGTAGGCGGAGCCGCCCGACGGCTCGACGCCGATCTGCACGCCGTGCCCGAAGCCCAGGAGATACATGTGGCCGAGCACCGACCCCGACAGGCTCAGCTTGGTCACGCAGAGATCCCCGGCCGCCGCCGATCCCGAGCCGTTCTTCAGCTGGGCCACGTAGATGTGCCCGTTGACGTTGTCGAAGGCGAACGACTGCAGCACGGTCTCGTCGTACAGCGCCTTCTTCCAGATCAACGGGTCGGCGGGCGCGGCCAGGTCGAACCGGCCGGAGGAGGCGGCCGCAGCCGTCCCCGTGCCCGCCACGACCGTCGCCGCGACTCCGGCGCCGACCTTGAGCAGATCTCGGCGAGTGACCGTCATACGACCTCCATAACGGATATTTACGGACTTTTCAGGAAGTCATCACCATAGTGCAGTCGGCTGAGAACGATCGGTGGTTCCTCACAATCCTCCGAGAGGGCCCTGGACAGTAAGTGATCTAATGACTAGAACTGTAGGGAACTCGCCTCCCCCAAGGACCAGTGATGACGCGATTCCGCTCCGCCTTAGCACCCCTGGCCATCGCGTTGGCCGGCCTCACGGCCGCGCCGCAGCAAGCGTGGGCGGCCCCGCCCAAGCCCGTCCCGTCAGTGGTCCAAGAGCAGCAGCAGGCCACGCCGGCCACCGCCTGCGCCACCCCGACGGTCAAGGGAACCACGACCGACACCCGGCTCACCAGCCTGTTCACCAACTACGGCAACGACAACAGCAGGCTGGACGACTGGACGGGCGCCGACGGCACCTACTCGGTCAAGCTGCCCAACGGCAAGGAACTGTGGATCTTCTCGGACACGTTCCTCGGCCGGGTCAACCCCGGCGGCACGCGCCCGCCCGTGGTCGGGGAGGGCGGCGACACCGTCTTCCTCAACAACTCCTTCGCCGTCGAGCGGGACGGCAAGCTCTCCACGATCCACGACGGCACCGCGCAGCAGCCGACCGCCGTGATGCCCCCGCGCGACCAGAACCACTGGTTCTGGGCCGGTGACGCGACGGTGGCCGGCGGGCTCGTGGAGGTCACCTACCAGGAGTACGAGCGGTACGGCACCGGCGCCTGGGACTGGCGCTGGCACAGGAACGTGGTGGCCAGGTTCGCCCCCGGCCGGCTGAACGAGCCGGTCAGCGTGACCGACCTGCCGTCCGCGCACGGCATCTCGTGGGCCTCCGCGATCCTGAAGGACGGCGGATACACCTACGTGTACGGCGTCGAGGACCTCGGCTCGCCCAAGTACATGCATGTCGCCAGGGTCAAGGGACAGAGCCTGCTGGGCACGTGGGAGTTCCTCAAGGCCGACGGCGCCTGGTCGCGGGACGAGGCCGACTCGGCGCGGATCATGAGCGGGGTGGCGAACGAGTACAGCGTCACCAAGGTCGGACCCGGATATGTCCTGATCACCCATGACACGACCGAGGTGCTCAGCCCGAACATCGTGGCCTACACCTCGTGCTCGCCCGCCGGCCCGTTCACCGCCAAGCAGCACGTCTACACGACCCCCGAGACCAGCGGGAACATCTTCACCTACAACGCCCACGCCCACCCCGAGGTGGCCGGCAACGGGCTCGTCATCTCCTACAACGTCAACAGCTTCGTGAACACCGACCACTACCGGGACGTGACCATCTACCGGCCGAGGTTCCTGGATGTGACCTTCCAGTGAGGCGTAACTGGGCGGCCCGCCTGCGGCACGTCACGATCGACGGACTGCGGGCGGTCGTGCTGGAGAACGAGCGGCTGCGCGTGACCGTCGTGCCGGACAAGGGCGGCGACGTGGTGGAGTTCCTGCACAAGCCCACCGACACGGACTTCGTCTGGCTCTCCCCGCAGGGCCTGCGCAACCCGCACGACCACCTCCACGGCGCGGCCGACGACGTCGCCCAGTTCGTCGACCACTACGAGGGCGGCTGGCAGGAGATCTTCCCCAGCGGCGGCGCGCCGAGCGAGTACCGCGGCGCCCGGCTTGCGCAGCACGGGGAGGTCTCCGGGCTGCCGTGGCGGTCCGAGGTGGTGGCCGACTCCGAGGAGGAGGTCGCGGTACGGCTCAGCGTGCGCACGCGGCGGCTGCCGTACCGGATGGAGAAGGTCTTCAGGTTGAGGTCGGGGACGGCGGCGCTGGAGATCGAGAGCCGGGCCACCAACGAGGCCGGCCTCCCGCTGCACGCCATGTGGGGGCAGCACATCGTGTACGGCCTGCCGTTCCTGCGCCCCGGGGCCAGGATCCGGCTGCCGGAAGGCGTGAAGGTCATCCCCCATGAGAGTGCGATAAATCCGGCGCAGGGCCGCCGGGTGAAGGCGGGCGGCCCCTGGGACTGGCCGCGGGTGCCCGCCGATCAGGGCGGGGAGACCGATCTGAGCGTGGTCCAGGAGCCGGGAGCGCCGAGCGACATCGTCTACCTGACCGGCTTCGACGAGGGTTGGTACGAGATCTCGGGGGACATCGGTATCCGGGTGGAATGGGATGCGGCTCTCCTGCCGTACCTGTGGATGTGGCAGGAGCTCGGGGCGTCCACCGATTATCCCTGGTGGGGACGGGCGTACACGGTGGGCCTCGAGCCGTTCTCCAGCATGCCGACCGACGGCCTGGCCGCCGCCGTGGCCAACGGCACGGCCCTGACCCTGGACCCGCACGAGACGAAGGTGATGCGCTTGCGCGCGGAGGTGCTGGCATGAGCGAGTTCAGCGGGAAAGTGGCGCTCGTGACGGGCGGTTCGATGGGCATCGGGCGGGCGGTGGTCGACCGGCTGGCCGACGGCGGGGCGTCCGTGGTGTTCTGCGGGGTCGACAAGGACGCGGCGCTCGACAGCAACAGCGTCACCGGTGTGGTCGCCGACGTGCGCCGGGCCGACGAGATGCGCGACCTGGTGGACCTGGCGGTGACCAAGTACGGCGGGCTCGACGTCGTGGTCACCTGCGCGGGCGTGCAGCGTTACGGCACGGTCGAGGACACCCCTGAGGACGTCTGGGACGAGGTGCTCGACATCAACCTCAAGGGCGTCTATCTCACCTGCAAGGCGGCCATTCCCAAGCTGAGGGCCAGGGGCGGCGGCTCGATCGTGATCATGTCGTCGGTGCAGGCGTTCTCCTCGCAGGCGCAGGTGGCCGCGTACACGGCGAGCAAGGCCGCGCTCAACGGCCTGACCAGGGCCATGGCACTCGACCACGCCGCCGACGGCATCCGCGTGAACGTGGTCTGCCCGGGCTCGGTGGACACCCCCATGCTGCGCTGGGCGGCGGACCTGTGGCGGGGCGAGCTGTCGCAGGAGGAGCAGATCCAGCAGTGGGGCCGCTCCCACCCGCTGGGCCGCGTGGGCCGGCCCGAGGAGGTGGCCGAGCTGGTGGCGTTCCTCGCGGGGCCGCGCTCGTCGTTCATCACGGGCGCCGAGCACCGCGTGGACGGCGGCCTGCTCGCGCAGAACCCGGCCGCCCTCCCCGAATAGCCCACGGACTCCCAAGGTCCCGCACCAAGCCGGCAAGAGTTGCGCCAACGCGGCGATCTCCCAGGTCGTACCGCTGGTACCAGTGGTCCTCGGCGTGCCGGGCGAGCAGCCCCTGCACGGACCCTCGAAACGACCACTGATCGAGGAGAGACCTGTGAGGCTATCCAGAAAGGCGGCCGGCCTCGTCGCCGCGGCCGCGATGCTCACCGCGGTCGCCCCAGCCGGCGCCCCAGCCGGCGCCGCGGTGGCGAGCCCCCGCTCGACGTGTTACGGCGGTCGCGTCTGCCTCTACGCCGGCTTCGACTTCAACCGCGGCCACGCCGACCTCTGGCGCGACTTCATCCAGGACGACTCCGACTTCTCCGACAACAACTGGCTGAACTGGGACTTCACCGACTCCTGGCACAGCATGAACAACGAGACCAGCTCCATCAGGAACCGCATCGGCTGCAGCGCCACTCTCTGGCAGCACCCGGGGTACACCGGCGCGCACAGCACGTTCACGCACGACTCGAACGACGGCTTCCTGGTCAACAACGCCGTCTCCAACAACCGCGCCAGCGCGCTCGATATCTGGTGTCGGTGAACAGCCGGGTCCGGCCGCCGCAGGCCGGCTGCCGCGGACTCCTCGCGGGCACGCTGCTGCTGATCTCCGCCGCCGCCTGCGCCGCCGACGAGCCCGCCCCACGGGCGCCCGTGAAGAGCGTCTCCTCGGTGTCGGAACTGGTGCTGCCGTTCGACGCCTACAAGACCACTCCCGAGCAGCGGGCCATCCTGGGCAACGCCCACAACCGGCTGGTCGAAGGGTGCATGCGCAAGAAGGGCATCGCCATCGACCTGCCCGAGGAGGACCCCGTCACCATCGCCGCGGTGGACCCCGGCAACTCCCGCCGGTACGGCGTCGCGGACACCGTGGCGACCAAGAACTTCGGGTACCACCTGGCCCGCCTGCCCTCTCCCGACACGACGGGCTCCTGGACGGGCCGGCTCTCCAAGCCGGCCCGCCACCGCCTGTACGGCAACGCCGTCGACCGCGGCTGCCTGGACAGGGCCACGCAGGCGCTCGGCAAGGGCGCCCAGAAGGCGGACTGGCCGTGGCTGACCCTGCAGGACTCGCTCACGCTGGAGCAGGCCGCCAAGCACCCGTCCGTGACGGCGGCGGCGGAACGCTGGCAGTCGTGCATGAGCCAGGCGGGTCACCCGTACCCGACTCCGGAGGCCGCCATCGCCGACGGCCGCTGGAAGCTCGACAAACCGGCCATCAGCGAGGAGGAGAAGCAGGTCGCGTACGCGGACACGACCTGCAAGTGGTCGTCGGGCCTGATCGCCGCCTGGTTCGCGGCCGACGCGGAGCTCCAGCGGGCGCTCATCCGGGACAACCCCGAGCGCTTCGCCGAGCTCCGCGCCAACCTCAAGCAGCGCCTGGCCCGCGCGTCAGGACTGCTGGCCGAGCACGAACGCGGCCAGGTCGGCTGACTGGCGCAGCCTGCTCGGCTCGTGGACGTACATCATGTGGCCTGCCTCGTAGTACCTGAACTCCACGTTCGCGGCCAGCTCCGCGGGCACGGGCAGGTGGGCGAAGGCGTGCTCGGCGGCGTAGTACGGCGTCGCGCCGTCGTGGTAGCCGCAGGCCACATGCACGCGCAGGTGCGGGTTGGCGCGCATGGCCGCGCCCAGCTTGTCGACCACCTGGACGTGCGCGCCCTCGAACTCCTTGTACGACCACGGCTGCACCCGCGAGGTGAGCACCTCGTACGGCAGGTCGTTGGCGTAGCCCAGCTCGGTACGGAGGTAGTGGTTGAGCGCGGCGCTGTAGGGGCCCATGATCGCGTTCATGCTGGGGTCGGCCGAGAAGTGCTCGCGCCCCGAGTCGGGGTCCCAGCCGATGAACCGCCCGTCGAGCCGCCCGACGACCTGGCGGCGCGAGCGCAGCACCTCGGTGAAGAACCGGACGTGCTCGATCCGCAGGTCCACGCGGTCGACGTACTCCTCGCTCAGCCCGGTCAGCGAGGCGATCGTGGAGACGGCGGCCGCGCGCTCCTCGGCGCTGAGGCGGTTGCCGCGCGCCAGCGCCCACGGGTAGTCGCGCTCGGCGAACGCCTCGGCCTCGCGCAGCACGTCGGCCAGCGGCCGCTCCCCATGCAGCCCGTGATAGTGCGCAATAGCGGCATAAGTCGGCAAATAGAGGGCGTAGGCCAGGTCGTTGCCCTGGTTGAAATCCCCGGTGATGAAGTCGAGCACCGAGGAGATCAGCATGACGCCGTTGAGGTACATGCCGTACCGCGACTGCAGGTGGTCGGCCAGCGCGGCCGCCCTGATCGTCCCGTACGACTCCCCCGCCAGGAACTTCGGCGACATCCACCGCCCGTTCCTGGTGGTCCACAACCGGATGATCTCGCCTACGGACTCGATGTCGCCGGTGAAGCCGTGGTACGGCTCCGCCTTCTCGCCCTCGGCGGCCCGCGAGTAGCCGGTCGAGACCGGGTCGATGAAGACCAGGTCGCTCACGGCCAGCAGGCTCTCCTCGTTGTCGGCCAGGCCGTACGGAGGAGGCAGGAGCGCTCCCGCGTCCCCCATCACGACCCGGCGCGGCCCGAGCACGCCCAGGTGCAGCCACACGCTCGAGGAGCCGGGGCCGCCGTTGAACGCGAACGTGACGGGCCGGCTCAGCGGGTCGGCCCCGTCGAGCGTGTACGAGGTGACGAACATCTCGGCCTTCGGCCGCAGGCCCTCGAACCTGCCGTCGTCGATCACCTCCTCGCGCAGCACCATGGTGCCGGTGGTGGCGGTGTACGCCTGCCCCGCCGGCAGGGCGTGCGAGGTGGTGACAAGGTTGTCGGCCGGGGGCGCCGGCTGGGTAGCTTCAGACATATCGCCCAATTATGGAGCTACCTCGACAGATACGGAGGGATCAGCGAAACGCTCGTTCGGCACGGTGGCGTACCAGTCGGGCCGTCCGGGGTCGCGGTCGTACGGATAGCCGCCCGTCTCCCGGTAGTGCTCGGCGTAGCGCGCGACCTTCTCCGGATCCAGCCGTACCCCGAGCCCGGGCCCCGACGGGACGGCGATGGCGCCCTCCGAGTACGCCATCTTCCCGCCCTCGATCACGTCGTCCCTGAGCTGGTGGTAGTGCGCGTCGGCGGCGTAGGTGAGGTTCGGCAGCACCGCGCCGAGGTGCAGCATGGTCGCCAGCTGGATGCCCAGCTCCCCTGACGAGTGCACGGCCACCCCGAGCTGGAACGTCTCGCACACGCCCGCCGCCTTCACGCACGGCCTGATGCCGCCCCAGAACGTCGTGTCGAGCAGCACCACGTCGGCGGCCCTGCGCATGACGTTCGAGGCCAGCTGCTCGAAGTTGACCACGACGGTGTTGGTCGCCAGGGGCACCCTGACCTGCTCGCGGACGGTCCTGAGCCCTTCCAGGCCCCAGACCGGGTCCTCCAGGTAGTCGTTGTTCAGCCCCTCGATGGCCCGGCCGAAGCGCAGCCCCTCGGCCACCGAGAGCACGGCGTTCGGGTCGTACCTGAGCCGGTCCTCGGGGTACGCCTCGGCCAGCGCCCGGTAGCACTCCAGCTCGTAGTCCGGCGGGAACACGCCGCCCTTGAGCTTGTGCACGGTGAACCCGTGCGCCTTCTTGAGGTGCCTGGTGTGCTCGACGAGCTGCTCGGGCGTGCGGATCTCGCCGTGGCCCTCGGCCGCGTACCGGAAGAACAGGTACGAGGCGAACGGCACGGCATCGCGGACCCGCCCGCCGAGCAGGTCGTGAGCGGGCACGCCCAGGTGCTGCCCGATGAGGTCTATGCAGGCGAACTCGATGGCCGCGAGGAGCTGCGTCCTGTTGTTGTAGAGCGAGGCCGTCGGGTTGGCGATCTTGAAGCGCAGCGCCTCGAGCTGGAAGGGATCATGACCCTTCAGGTACGGCATCAGCGCCCGGAACGCCGATTCGGCGCTCTCCCCTCCGCCGCCCATCTCGCCCAGGCCGACCAGCCCGTTGTCGGCCTCGACCTCGACGATCGTGCGGACGAACCGGCCCCAGTGCGCGCCGTTGCTGTGCCGGAGCGGCGCCTCGAGCGGGACCGCGACCGTCGTGGCCCTGATGTCAACGATCTTCACGAGCACGTCCCCCAAACAGCGGCCACCCCGCAGGCGGGCAGCCGTACCTTGACCGTCTCATCCACGACCGTCTCATCCACGACGTCGAGCCCGCGGGCCGCGCGCAGCCCGGGCAGGCGGAGCGACACCTCGACCGGCTCGGCCGCCAGCGACTGCAGCCGCACCACGCGCTCGTCCCCCGACCGTCCGATCGACGTGATCAGCACGTCGGGGTGGTCGACCGACGCGTACGTCTCGGTCACGTCGGGGCTGTCGGTGATCAGCGCGCCGACGAACGGCTCGGTCAGCCCGGAGGCCGCCGCCGCGCCGAGCCTGCGCCCCTGAGCCCCCGCAACCGTCGCGGCCCCGGCGACATTGGGAGTCGTCGCGGACCCGGCGACATTGAGAGTCGAGGTGACCGCGTAGCGGAACGTGGTCTCGCCCTGCTGCTGGGCCGGGAAATTGGTGTCCCAGATGTTGTTGAGCGCCCAGGAGTAGACCGTGCCGTCCTCCTGGTCGAGCGTGGGCGGGAACGGCGCGTACGGCATGTGGATGGTGCCGAGCTGCACGAGCGGCGCCTCCAGCGTGGCCCAGGCGACGGTCAGCTCGGGGTCCTCGAACGCGATCCAGTGCCTGATCGGCAGCATGTACTCGGCCGAGCCCGGCACGCGGGGCACGTCGGGGCCGCCGACGCCGCCGGTCAGCTCCCAGGCGCTCGCCGGACCTGTCGCGAACGGGAAGGCCAGGAAGACCGCCTCCTTGGCCGGGGTGCCCTGCTTGGCGAGCTGGTAGGTCAGGTCCAGCCGAGGCACGCCGCTGTGCAGCTCGATCGTCGTGCGGATCCAGTCGACGCCCTTGCCGTGCAGCTCCACGACCAGCTTCTCGCCGACGGCCGTGCGCTGGGCCTTGGTGATGGTGGCGCCCCTGCCGATGGCCCGGTCGCCCAGGAGCGTACGGTCGTGCGCCCCCACATGTCCCGACAGATGGTTGAAATGCGGGGCGGTGGCGTACTGGTCGTAGACGTACTGGCCGAAGCCGGCCGCCGCGTCGCCGTTGACCAGCTCGCGGCCGGCCCGCTTGTCGAAGATCGAGCTGATGTAGCCCTCCCGCACGTCGTAGGCCACGCGGTAGAACTCGTTCTCGATCACCCCGCTCAGGTCGAGCTCGACCGGCTCGGGGGCCTGGGTCTCCCCCGGCACGACGTCGACGCGCGCGTAACCGAAGCCGGGGACGTCGGGGACGACCGCCTGCACGTGCCGCCCGATCGGCCGGGTCGGCCAGTCCTCCGGATGCACGAACTCCTCGTGGTGTGCGAGCGTCTCCCCCGTCCGCGAGTCCACCAGCGCGATCGGCACGTCGATGCCCACCACGTCTCTCGGCAGGAACGCGCGGACGACGTCGGTCCGCGCCCACGTGCCCGGGTTGAAGACGGCGAACGAGGCCAGCGCGCCGCCCTCGGTGCCCGCCTCGGAGAGCGCGGCGGCGAACCTGCGGGTCGCGGCGTGCAGCAGGTCGGCCGCGTCGTCCTGGGCGTCGTAGGCGCCGGACGACTTGCGCGTCCACTGCAGCCCGCCCGAGTCGCCCGCCTCCTCGGCGTCCTCCCACGGGTTGGCCGCACCCCAGGTGTGCTCGTTGAACAGGGCCACCTTGTCGTAGGCCGCGTCGATCTTCTCGGTGGCGTCCACGCCCGCGATCGTGTGCAGGGTCTCGGCCACCCGCAGCGCGGACTGCGCCCTGCGCACGTAGCCGAGGGGGCGCGCGCCCGAGCCGAGCCCGTCGGCCCACCAGTCGGTCCAGTCGCCCTCGTGCACGGCCAGCCGGTCGTGGTAACGCTCCTCGACATGCTCGAAGAAGTCGCTGTTGACGGCCGAGCGCAGGCGCGGGTAGGCCCACTTCTCGTTCCACCGGCGCGCGATCGTGGCGGGCACGATCGAGGGGCCCGCGTTGTCGGCGTGCGCCCCCTGCACCCGCAGGTGCAGCACGTCCAGCTCGTACGGCTCCTTCGGCGCGTCGGGCCCCTGCCACCCGAAGGTCCCGGGCCCGTACGGGTAGCCCCGCGTGGCCAGGGCGGACAGGTACCGCGGCAGCAGGTCGTCGGCCAGCTCGTAGGAGTCGGTCAGCCCGACCGTGTTCCCCTCCATGTACGCCATCCCGTGCGGCGTGTCGGTGAACCAGACGATGAGCTCGTTCCCGCTCGGCGCCCGCCACCGGAACGGCCTGGTCAGCTTGTCGCCGCCGTGCAGATAGGGCACCGACCGCCCGGCCCAGTTGTGGGCCGCGGCCAGGTAGCGCACGCCGGCCGCGTTGAGGGCGTCCACCAGGCCGACGACCGCGCCGGGCACGTCGGTGTGCATGGCCGACTTGGTGGCGAAGCCGTACCGCTCCTTGAGCTGGGCGATGAAGCGGAGCTGGCGGTGCAGCTCCTCGGTCGAGCACGCCTCCGTGTGGAGCTGGAACGGCAGCGCGGTCACCTCGATCACGCCCTCGCGGGCCTTGCGCGCGAAGGACTCCACCATGTCGGCGGGCCGCGCGTCGAGCCACTTCAGCGCCGGCATCGACGACTCGACCGACCACCGGAACTTCGCGTCGTCCGGCCAGGACGCGGTCTCCTCGGCCAGCCGCAGCGCCGCGTCGAGGTAGTCCAGGTGGTGGCGGAGCACGGTGCCCTGCGGGTCGGTGTAGCCGATGTCCAGGTGCGAGTGGTGCACGACGAAGACGCTCCACTTGCGCTGCGGGGTCACCGTGACCTGCGCGCTGCCGACCACCCCGGCGTCGTCGCGGCACTCGAGCGTGAGCACGCGCGGCGCCTGCACCTCGGGCACCAGCAGCGTCACGTCGCTGCCCGACGCGCTGTCCACGCCCACCAGCACGTGGGTCAGCGGCTCGGTGCTCGACACCCTGACCGCCTGGCGGCCGTCGTGGGTGAACAGCGGCAGCACCGAGACCCGCACCTCCAGCCCGCGCACGCTGATCACCGGTGTCGAGGTGTCGTCGCGCAGCGCCTGCCTGATCCCGTCGTAGTCGGGACTGCCCAGGCTCCGCTGGAGCAACCGGCTCGTCATCAAACACTCCCTAGAGACAGGCCCCTGGCGAAGAGGCGCTGGGTGGCGAGGAACAGCACGACGGTCGGCAGCGAGACCACGAGCCCCGCGGCCAGGCCGACGGGCACGGGCGTGCCCGCGTACACGTCGGTCATCAGGCCGGCGATGGCCGTCATCACCGGCCGCACGTCCTCGGTCTGGGTCAGGGTCAGGCCGAAGATGAGGTCGTTCCAGACGAAGGTGAACTCCAGGATGAACACCGCCGTCAGCGCGCTGAGCGAGATCGGCAGATAGATACCCCAGAAGATGCGCCAGGTGGAGGCGCCGTCCATCCTGGCCGCCTCGAAGATCGAGAACGCTACGCCGGTGTAGAAGTTGCGCAGCACGAACGCGGCGAGCGGCACGCTGATCGCCGTGTAGACGAGGATCATGCCCAGGCGGCTGTCGTACAGGCCGGCGTCGCTGTAGCCGACGAACAGCGGCACGAGCAGCATCTGCGAGGGGAAGACCGTGCCGCCGAAGATCAGGATGAACCAGAAGAAGCCGTGGCGGAGCCGGAGCACCACGATGGTGTACCCGGCCAGCGCGCCGATGATCACTCCGAGCAGGGGCGAGACGACAGCGTACAGCGCGGTGCTGGCCAGGCTCTGGGTCAGGTTGGCGCTCTCCAGGGCCCGCCCGAAGTTCTCGAACAGCGCGAAATCGGGCGAGGGGACCCACGCGCGGCCGGGATCGTACGAGCCGGCCGGGCGCGCGGCGTTCACGAGCAGCAGGTACGTCGGCCCCAGCCAGAGCAGCCCGAGCAGGACGAGGACGGCACGCCTGATCACGAGGCCACCTGCCGCTTGAGGTAGAGGTAGGACGCCAGCCCGGTGACGACGGTCAGCATCACCGCCACGGCCGAGCCGTAGCCGTAGTCGCTGGCCACGAACGTCTCCTTGTACATGGTGACCGCCAGCGTCTCGGAGTTGCGCCCCGGGCCGCCCTGCGTCAGCACCCACACGATGTCGAACGTCTTCAGGCCGGCCACCAGCGCGAGCCCGACCACGACCGCCGTCAGCGGCCTCATGAGCGGCCAGATGACGAACCTGAACAGCCGCCAGCCCCCGGCCCCGTCCAGCCGGGCGGCCTCGATCGGCTCCTTCGGGATGGACTGCAGCCCCACCACGAACAGCAGCATGTTGACGCCGAGCTGCTGCCACGTCCAGACCAGCAGCATGGCCAGCGTGTTGACCGGCGCGTCCTGCAGGAACGCGGTGTCCACGCCGAGCAGCTGGTTGGCGATGCCGTCATGCGACAGGATCGGGCTCCACACCATGGCGAGGCCGGCGCCGCTCAGCGCGTACGGCAGCAGGAACGGCACCCGGAACCACACGCCGCCCTTGATGTCGTACGACAGCACCGCCACCAGCAGGCCGAGCCCGACGGGCAGCACCATGGTGCCGACGACCCAGAGCAGCGTGTTGCGGATCGAGGTGAGCAGGGCCGGGTCCTCGAGCAGCTTGCCGAAGTTGTGCCCGCCGATCCACTGGGCGGGCTCCAGGCCGTCGTACCGGGTGAAGCTGAGGTAGGCCGTCCACAGGAACGGCGCGTAGAGCAGGCCCGCGACCAGGAGCACCGCGGGCGCCACGTATCCGTACCCGAACCGGCCGAGTATGGGAGCGCGCGTGCTCACTGATGCGTGCTCCAGTACTCATCGGCGGCCTTCTGGATGGTGTCGAGGACCTCCTTGTAGCTGCCCGGCTCCGTCACGAACTTGCCGAACCCGTCCAGCGCGGCCGTCAGGACCGGTGGCGGCGTGGCCTCGAAGTACCGGTTGACCAGGCGGTACTGGCCGCCGCCCGCGTCCTTCGTGACGGTGCCGAGCACCTTGTCCGCGATGGCCACCTTGGGGTTGGCGCTCACGTCGCCCCTGCTGCTCGCCCACTTCTCCTGAGCCTCGGAGGTGGTCCACCACTTGAGGTACTTCTGGTTGGCCGCGGGGTCGGCCGCCTTGGTCAGCGAGCAGAGCGGGCCGCTCTCGAAGATCATCGAGGTCTTGGGCAGCGCGGGATTGACGTTGGGGATGACGAAGAAGTCGTAGTCCTCGCCGGGCTTCATGTTCCGCTGGGTCATGCTGGTGTTGAACCAGGTGCCGAAGGAGACCATCGCGGCCTTGCCGCTCTTCAGCACGTCACCAGGGTCCGTCTTGTCCCCCGGATTGATGAAATATCCGGCGTCAATGAGGGACTTCCACTTCTCCATCACCTGCACCACGCCCGGATCGGTGTACTTCGCCTTGCCGGTGGCGAGGCGGTCGTACAGGTCGGGGTCGGTGCCGGCCATGAGCTGCTCGAACCAGACGAAGGAGAAGAGCACGCTCGTGTGGTAGAAGGCCTTCACGCCGTTCTTCTTCAGCGTGTCGGCCACCTTGATCAGGTCGTCCCACGTCTTCGGCGCCTCGAGGCCGTACTTGCCGAAGATCTGCTTGTTGTAGAACATGCCCCAGTACGCGACGTTCATCGGCACGCAGTACTGCTTGCCGCCGATCGTGTAGTACGGCGCGAGGTCCTTCGACAAGTCGCCCGCCTGGATCGCCTGCTGCCAGATGTCCGTCGTCTCGGCCACCTGCTTCTGCTTGACGATCTCCTCGAGCATCCCCCCGGTCTGCCAGGTGAACAGGTCAGGCTTGACGTTCGTGCGGAACGACGCCTTGATGAACGCCTGATATTGCGCCGAGTCCGTGTATCCCGTCGGCTTCATGCCCAGGCCGATGCTCTGCTTGGACAGGGCGCCCATCTCGTCGAAGTACTTCGTCCAGGCGCCCTTGTCGTTGTACAGGGTCAGCTCGGTCTTCTTCTGCGGCTGCGCGCCGTTCCCGCCGCAGGCGGTGAGGACGAGCGCCGCCACGCCGAGCGTGACCACACGTGACCGGAACATGGACCGGCCTCCTTGTTTCATCAGGGGTCTTACATCAGGGGGATTGCAACCTGTGCTCTATGACCGTCTTCACGTCCACCAGGTGGGCCCGCATGCGCTCCTCGGCCTGCGCGGTGTCGCGCGCCTCGATGGCCTCCAGGATCGCCAGGTGCTCCTCGTAGTCGCGGCGCCGGTCATCGAAGATCTGCAGGATCTCCCGCTGCTCCGGTCCGTGGATGGTGAGCAGCGAGTCGACGACCTCGTGCAGCACGCTGTTGCCCGCCAGCCGGGCCGTCGCCCGGTGGAAGGACATGTTGGCCTCGTGCAGCAGCGCGTCGTCGCCGCGCAGGTGCCTGCCCGCCTCGTCGAGCACCCGCTTGAGCGGGAGCAGCTCGTCGGGGTCCGCATGCTCGGCGGCCATCGCGGCCAGCGGAGGCTCGATCACGATGCGGGCGCCGAGCAGCTCGAGGAGCTGGGCGGCGTGCAGCTCGCGCACGTTGGGGTTGGGCAGGACGACCCGCTCGATGTCGGCTCCGACGTAGATGCCGGAGCCGTGCCGCATCTCGATGGCCCCGGTGGCCTCGAGTCTGCGGAGCGCCTCGCGTAGCGTCGGAGTGGTGACGGCGAAGCGCTGGGAGAGCTCCCTGGTCGAGGGCAGCCTGTCGCCTGGCCGGTGCCCGCCCGTACGGATGAGCTCCAGCATGCGCTCGGTCAGAGCGTCGGACAGCGTCGGCCGCGTTACCTCGGACATATCAAGTGATCTAATCACTTCTCGGCGTCGGCGTCTATGATTTCGCCATGAGGCGTGCGGTGGCGTGGATCGCGGCCGTCCTGGCGGTCCTGGCGGCGGTCGGTGTGGGCGGCGCGGGCTGGTATTACTCGGGCCTGGTGATCGACCCCTCGCACGGGGGATCGTACCCCTTGGAGGTGCTGGCCTTCGACGGCTCGACGGTCACCCTGAAGGGCGGTTCCGACACCGCGGCGCCCGGCACGTACGGGCTGACCTGGCGTGACGGCAACGCCACGCTGGGCCCGGTGGTCTCCGCCTCCGGCGCCACGGTCGTCAGGCAGGTCACCCGCGTGCGGCGGGGCACGCTGGCGCGCGGGGTCCGGGCGTACTTCGACCGGTGGATCTGGGGCCACGAGGACCCGCGCTCGGCGCTCGGCCTGCCGTACGAGACGGTCTCGATCCGGAGCGAATTAGGCGACTTCCCCGCGTGGCGCCTGCCGGGCACCTCGAAGACCTGGGTGATCGCCGTACACGGCCGCAACGCGAACCCGTCGGAGTCCCTGCGCTTCCTGCCGGTCTTCCAGGCACTCGGAGTGCCGGTGCTGGCGATCAGCTACCGCAACGACGAGGGCGCCCCGGCCAGCGGCGACGGCAAGTTCCACCTCGGCGCCACCGAGTGGCGGGAGGTCGCCGCCGCCATCGCCTACGCCCGCGGCCAGGGGGCGACCGGGGTGGTGCTGTACGGGTTCTCGATGGGCGGGGGCATCGTGCCGATGGCGGCGCGCGAGTTACCCGGCGAGCCGATCAAGGGCCTGATCCTGGACAGCCCGGTCATGGACTGGAACGCGCCCATCGACCTGGGGGCGCGGCAGCAGGGGGTGCCGCTCTGGCTGGCCTCGGTGGGCAAGTTCACGGTGGAGCGGCGTACCGGGATCTCGCTCGACGACCTCGACCACGTGCGGCACGCGAAGGAGTTCAGGCAGCCGGTCCTGCTCTTCGTGGACGACGACGACGCCAGCGTGCCGATCGAGCCCGCGCTGCGGTTCGCCCGGCTCAGGCCGGACCTGGTGACGCTCGTACGCACCCGCGGCGGCGGCCACGTGGGCTCGTGGAACGTCGACCAGGCACGCTACGAGCAGGCACTGCGTACGTTCGTCACCGCTGCAGCAGCTTCGTCATGATCGTGATCTGCCCCTCGCGCGAGTCCCGCACCTGGCCCGCCCACTTCTGAACGGCCGGATCGGCCCCGCCCTGCACCTCGGCGACGGCCATGCCGACGGCGTCGCCCTGATGCGCGACGAGCAGGTTGAGCAGGTCGTACTCGAAGTTCTTCGACTTCTTCAGCGCCTGGACGCGCTTGACGTCGGTCTCGGGCATGCCGCCGCACGAATCCGAACTCCGGCAATCAACAGCACGACCACGCTGCCGAAACCGATCATCAGAAGGAGCCGCCACACCATCCACGGGAGCCTTCCCTCCCACCCCGCGCAGCTGAGCAGAAGCAAATAGGAGAACGACATGAACGCCCAATGAAGCGCGACCACCGCCGCGATCAGGGCCGCCATCAGCCCCACCAGCGTCCCGGGCCACCGCTTCGACCAGCCGGCGACCACGCCGGACAGGAGGACACTCGCCATAGGCAGACCGTTCAGGACCAGATAGCGCCCGTACGTGGATTCCACCTGCTGCCGGAAATCAAGCCACATCCATTCCAGGTCCGACCACAGCGCTGCCAGGCCCGATGGAAGGGGGCCATAACCCGCACAGCCCGCCGCCCCGTCGCCCTCGAAGAACTCCGGCAGCCATAAGGAGAGAAAGCTCAGCAGACTGACCACAAACGCGGCCAGCCACCATCGAAGATGACGCCGCCGGCCCATTGGCCGAACACCTGATACCCCATTCCGAAGCACCCCTGGCGTCACCCCTATGGCTGTACGGATTTTGTCGAGATTTCGTGCATCCCGCCGGTTATGGCACCGCCATGCTGTCATGATCTCGGTGCGCCTCACCGATGGGATCCGCGATGCCTCCTCGCTCACTCGTGCTGCTGGCCGCCTCACTCTGCGCGGGCGGCCTCGCGGCTCTGGTGTACTTCCACGACTCCGATCTGGTCCTCTTGAGGGAACACCTGAACCATCCGTTCGCATTGGGTGCGCTGGCCTGCCTCCTGATGGCGTCGGCCGCCATCGGGCTGCGATGGAGATGGCTACGTCTCCTGATCGCCATCCCTGCCGGGCTGGGCGTGAGTGCCGCGCTGTTCGTGGGGCTGCTCGCCCTTGCGCTCACCTCTACCGAGGAGGTCGGCTTCGTCGCCGGACCGGCCCCGTACCGGATCCGGCTTCAGCAGTCGCCGGCGGGTCTCGGGCCGGACGGGGTGATGTGGCTCAGCGTCCGCAGGGACGGCGGGCTGTTCAGCAAGGAGTGGGAACTAGGCTGCTTCAACGACGACGACCCCGACGACACCTTCGAGTCGGTCAAGTGGACGGGGCCGAGTTCGGTTGAGATCCGCGTGGCCGACGGGCGAACGTTCCCCATAACCTTGGACCCCGTCTCGGGCCGGCCCCAGACCACCGCCGCCCTCAATTGTTGACAGCCGCCCCAAAAACGACGCAGCTGAATGCGATGACAGGATCGTGAGGATGACGCAGTGGATGAGATGTCCGATCCCGAGGACCTTGCCCTGTGGGCGCTGCACTGCTACTGCCCGAATGCGAGACGAACGCCCCATCAAGTGGTGTCCGAGGGCAACAACGGACGGGTCTTGTACGCGGCACGTCACGGTGCCCTAAGGAGCCATTTAGACGTTTCCGACGCGCAGCTTGCTCAGCTCCTGGAATTCGGCCTTCTGGCACGTGATGGCGAGAAGCTTCGGACCGCCTTCCCGATACTGGGCGTACGCGAGATAACCCCTCTGCGGGCAGCTCTACGCCGACTGGCGACCCCTTTGGTGGACGTCGTCGAGAAGCCGACACGAGACATCGCCGCGGAACTCCAGCGCCGCGGGCTCCGTCACAGCCCGTACGCCATCGTGTTCGGCTACGCGCTGGACCTGCTGCTGTGGCAGCAGTTGCGCGCCGAGGCCGCCGTGCCCGACACGTCGCTGACTGCCGAGCGTCCATGGTGGAACGGGGCATTCTGGGCCATCCACCCACCACGCACCGGCGGTTCCGGCACGAACTTCCACCGCTTGGGCGAGGATCTCACCCTGGTGGCCGTCTGGTCGGAGGCCACCCTGCGCCGCCTGTACGACCTGGCCGCCACACCTCGGCTGGCGGAGTCGCTGCGGGATCGCCACGTGACCGCGGTCACCGACTCGGAAGGACATCACTGGCGTCTGCGGCTCGACGACGGCCGCTCTGCGATACCGCTCGTGGGGGTGGGCGACGTCCTCGACGAGCTTGCCTCCGCGGCCGCCGCTCCCGTCTCCGCTTTCCTGCTGAGCAGCGCCTGCCAGGAGGCGCACCCGTACGTCTCCACCGATGATCGGACCGTGGCCACCGTGGTCATCGCCCACGAGCTGATCTGGGAGATCACCGAACAGCTCATCGCCCGCGGAGCCTGCACTCGCGCGCCCCAAGGCGAAGACCTGACCGGCCTGCTGTTCCTGCTGGCGAACCGGAGCTCGTGATCGGGCAGGGGCGCGCGGTCCCGCCGTCGTCGAAAGACGCTCACCCGGCAGGCTTGCTGCTGCAGGGCTGCAGGGCTACAGGTCGCGCTGCAGTGTGATCACCTTGCGGGTCGGCAGGTAGCCGAGCGCGTCATTGATGGCGCGCATGTGGCGGTTGCTGTCGGCGCTGCGGCCTCCCCGTGATCCCCGGACGCCAACGCGAGGATGTGAGGAACGGCCTCGCGCAGATTGACGAAGTGGCGATGCACCCCCTCCACCGCGACAGCACCGTTCACACCCCACACCGTCATTCCGGCCCGCAACCCGGACTGCACCCCGGACGGGGCGTCCTCGACCACCAGGCACTCTCCCGGCTCGGCACCCAGGCGGGCAGCGGCCTGCAGGTAAGGGACGGGAGAGGGCTTGCCCTCCTCGACAGCGGCCGCGTCCACGATCACGCCCGGCATCGGCAACCCCGTCCGCAGGAACCGGCCGCGCACCCGGTGCTCGTAGTTCGAGGTCACCAGCGCCCACGACCCCGGCAGCAGGCCCTCCAGCAGCTCCAGCGCGCCATCGAAGGCCGCATAGACGCCGGACCGGACATCCTCGTCCTCCAGCTCGTGCAGCATGGCCAGGCATTCACGCGGATCATGCTCCGCAGCGACCTGGGCGAACGTCTCCATCGGCCGCGTCCGCAGAGCCACCCGGTAGACCTCGTCCGCATCCAGCCCGTACCGCTCCGCCCAAGCACCCCAGACCCGGCGCTGGTTGCTCAACGCGTCGATCAACGTGCCGTCGACATCGAACAGGACGTACTTCATGCGACTCGGCCGCGCAGGTTCACTGGTCACGCGTCGATGATGCCAGTCAGCGTGCGGGCAGCAGCGGGCAGCAGCGGGCAGCTCTCACGGCTGCGAAGTGGTGCCAGTTCCCGCACGAGCCGGGCGCCGCGCCGCCTGGCTTGAGCGATCGGTCACCTGAGGCCCGCGAACACCGCCGAAGATGGTGGTCCCGGAAGCGCATCCTGATGCAGACAACTTGACCACGCCCCGGGATGTTGCCGCCCGTGTCCTGACAGCCCTCAGAGGCTCACGCGGAACCACCAAGAGCGTTCACCGCATCAGCGGCCTGGGCGTTGAAGTGGCCGTAGGAGCCCCAAAAGGACTGCCCTTCGAAGGCGTGCTGCGGTTCGCGTTCCCGCGTCCAGGCTTTACTCCCTGCACATGGCTGACCACCGTGGCCCGGGACGACCTGATCGAACGGGCGGGCGTGTTGTCCTCCGTGAAGCTCAGCGAGGTTGGAGAAGCCCTCCGATGCCTACTGGCGGACGCTCTAAGAGCCTGCTGACGAGAGATTCTGTAGCTGCGTCTCCTGCATGACGAGGCCTACCGAGCATGACCGGGCAACCCGATACCGATGTCCATCGCTGGTGACATTCCTTTCAAGAAGAGATGTTGCGATGGTGCGACGGGCGTGACCAAATCGTCTGTCAGCCTGGCCGGTCAGAATAGATCAGAACGCCGTGTGAGCCGGTCGGTTCATTCCGCAGGAGCCCTTGCAGATCGGCGACGGGCTGGACTCCGGAGACCGGCGGGCGACCGTCGATCACGAGGCTGGGCACGCCGGTGATGCCGTGCTCTGCCGCGCGGCGCCGGTCGGCGCGTACCTCGTCGGCGTAGTCGTCGCCGTCCAGGACAGCGCGCACCTCCCCGGTGTCCAGCCCGGCCTCGTAGCCCAGGCGCTGCAGGACCTGCGCATCGGCCACGTTGCGCCCCTCGGTGTGATACGCGTGCAGCAGCAGCTCCATCATCTGGTCGGCCCGGCCACGGTCGGCGGCGAGCTTGACCAGCCGGTGCGCGTCGAAGGTGTTCACCGGGCGGGCCAGATGCAGGTTCAGCTCCAGACCTTCCGCCGCGCCCAGCGACCGGATTCGGGCGATGCGGGCAGGCGCCTGCTCGCCCCACCAGCCGGCTATGGCCTCCGCGGCGGTCGGCCCGGGCGTCCGGCTTTCATCTGGCGCGAGCTCGTAGGCGCGCCAGACGATCTCGATGCTGTTGCGGTCGGGCTGCTCGGCCAAGGCGGCCGTCAGGCGTCTCTTGCCGATGTAGCACCAGGGGCACAGCACATCGGCGTATATCTCAAGCTTCATGAATGTCCCGCACAATGATCGTGGTTGATGGAGCGGGTTCGGCAACCTGGCGGCGTGCTGCCGACGGATACAGCTGCCCGCTGGAGGGGATCGGACGATCAGGCATCGAAGCGCTGCGGCCCAGGACCGACCTCGCGGACGACGGTGTAGGTGGGCACCCCAGCCATGCGTGGTTCGGCCTTACCGGACAGGCCCTCCAGCGCCTTGCCGATGGCGGCCATCCGGCCATCGGTGTCGGAGGTCTCCACGAAGTGGCGATAGTCCGCCTCACTCGCCCAGTGCACGATGTTGTACACCCGGGTCCCGTCGGTGCTCACATGGAAACGAGCCGAGCGATAGCCGGGATAGAAGCGCACCCACCGCTCCTGGATCTCCGCGAACGCCTCCACAAGCTCACGCTGTGTGTCAAAGCCATCAACGGTGTAGTCGATGATCGAATAGAAACCGGCATCGGTGCTCATGAACACACTCCTCAAGGTCGGATGCAGGGGCAAACGCCCCGGTCGCCATCGTGCAATCTCAACCGCAGTTGAGGTCAAACGCCCGGGCGAAGGCGCGACCGGCCCTGCTCAACCTCCAGAATTCTTCGATTCCGGGAGTGACTTCCAAGGCCGGCCATGCTGTAACACTGGGGGCCGCCCCTAAGTGTTACAGCTAGTCTTCGCGCGAAGCACGCCCAGAAAGCGTGCGAAGCACCGTTCAGCTTCTCGCCTCGTGATCGATGTAGTCACGCCTTCCAGCCCGCCGCCGGGGTATGGCACCTGCTGGACGGCCCGCCCGAGGATCACACGCTGGGAGAAACCCGCGCGGCCATCGTCCGCTACGTCCGCGCGAACCCGAACAGCACGCCCAAGGCCATCGCAGGCGGCGCCGGCCTGTCCTACGAGAACGTCCGCAAGACCTGCCCCCGCATGGCCACTGGCGGCCAGCACCGCGTGGACGCGACAGGACGCTACCGACTCCCGGGGGGCAGAGCCCCCCGTAAGTGTCCCCGCTCTGGGCAAGCGGGAGCTCCGCGAACTCAGTGCACAGGATGTGGACAAGTGGCTGGCGGACAAGGCCAAGACGCTGAGTACGAGCACACTCCGCCTGATCAGGTCCTACCTCAACCGCTCCGTCAAGCGTGCGATGGCCCGTGACCTGGTGAAGCGGAACGTGGTGGACCTCTGCTCAGTCCCGCGCGGCAAGGATGGCCGTCCGTCCAAGGCCCTCACGCTGGCTCAGGCAGAAGCCGTGCTCAAGGCCGCCGAAGGAACCCGCATGCATGGGTATCTGGTGCTGGCCCTGCTCACCGGCGCACGCACCGAGGAGCTTCGAGCGCTGACGTGGGATCACGTGGATCTGGAGGGCGATCCCGACGCTGACCCGGCCGTGCCGCCGTACGTGGCCGTGTGGCGGTCCGTCCGGACCGGCGGGGACACCAAGACCCGGAAGTCCCGGCGCACTCTGGCGCTCCCATAGCGCTGTGTGGAAGCGCTCAAAGCACAGAGGGCTCAGCAGGAGGCGGACAAGGACGCGGCGGGCAAGCGGTGGATGGAACACGGGCTCGTGTTCGCCTCAACCGTGGGCACGCCTCTCGACTCCCACAACGTACGGCGCGCTTTCCGCGCGGTCATCGCCAAGACCGACCTCGACCCCGACAAGTGGACGCCCCGAGAGCTGCGGCACAGCTTCGTGTCCCTGCTCTCAGACCAGGGCATCCCACTAGAGGAGATCTCCCGGTTGGTCGGCCACAGCAGCACGACGGTAACCGAACTGGTCTACCGCAAGCAGATCCGGCCCCTCATTCAAGAGGGCGCGACCGCCATGGATCGGATCTTCAAGACTTGAGCCGATTACGCATCGAGTCCACGTCGCCTACAACCTCTGTTCCAACCAGTGCCTCATACGGCCAAGGCCCTGGCCTTCGAAAAAGGCCAGGGCCTTCTTGTTGAAGTCCCAAACGTCCGTGAGCAGGCTCGTGCAACCCGTCTCAACACCGACTGCACGAACCGACTCAACTAAGGCCGACCCAACACCCATGCGAGCCACAGTCGGGTCTACGGCGATGTGCTCAATGAAGACGAAGCTTCTCGCATGCATGAGGGCGTCGGCAGGACGATGGTGGATCATCGCTGTTACGTAACCGACCGGGACGCCCTCCTCCGACTCGGCGACGAAGGCGATTGCGCCTTCGCGCGCCAAGAAGCCCGAGAAGATCGGTATCAACTCTTCGACGTCGGAACTCGGTTGGAAGACATCTGGCCTGGCCCCGACGTGCAACCCATGAACGAACCGATTTAGCTGCGCCAAGATCGCAGCATCGTCAGAACCAGCTTGGCGGATGTGAACCGAAGGCATCGTCATGGGTGGAAAGAATGCTCTACGGCTTTCCCAGCAGTCCAGAGGACTTCGGTTCCACTTGGGTCTTAGACACCCAGTTAGACACCCAGAAGCCCCCCGCGATCTTGCGAGGGGCTTCTGACCTGGAGCCGCCTTGGGGATTCGAACCCCAGACCCCTTCATTACGAGTGAAGTGCTCTGGCCGACTGAGCTAAGGCGGCGCGCTCTGCAGCTTCGAAGAGTCTACAGGAGCCAAAGGGGTTCTCGCTCCCATCGATCTACCACCCCCTCGGACCGGGCGGCCTCGCTCGGCTATTCACCGGTCCGCCGCGCCGTAGTACCGTGACCGTACTGTCCAGGCACGCGAACGTCCGCTTGCTCGGGGTTCTCCAAGTGAAGACAGATCGCCGAAAGATTCCGTGACGGGTTTCTCCCGAGATCAGGGGGAGGATGTCTTGCCCCGTATCGTGGTCGCACCGGATGGCAGAAGGCTGGCGGTCGAGGAGCGAGGTAAGCCCGACGGCACCCCCGTCTTCTACCTGCACGGCACCCCGGGCAGCAGGCTCGGCCCGTCTCCACGCGCGCAGGTGCTCTATCGGCTGGGCGTCCGGCTGATCACCTTCGACCGGCCGGGATACGGGCTGTCGGACAGGATGCCGAACAGGACGGTGGCCAGCATCGCCGCGGATGTGGCGGCGATCGCGGACGCGCTCGAGGTCGACGGTTTCTCGGTCGTGGGGCGGTCGGGCGGCGCGCCGCACGCGCTCGCCTGCGCCGCGCTGCTTCCCGAGCGCACGAGGCGAGCGGCCGCGCTGGTCAGCCTCGCCCCGCACAGCGCCGAGGGGCTCGACTGGTTCGCGGGCATGGCGAAGTCGAATGTCTTCGAATATCTGGTGGCGCGGGCGGGCCCGCATCTCGCGGCCACCCGCCTGGCCTCGCTCGCCAGCCAGATCCGGGCCGATCCTGAGAGCAAGGTGCTCTCCATCGGCCAGGAGGGCGGGCGGGCCGACCGCCGGGTCGTCTCCGACCACGGGCTGCGCCGGATGATGGTCCGCAACTTCACCGAGGCCCTGCGCCACTCGGCGGACGGGTGGGTGGACGACGTGCTGGCGTTCAGCACCGATTGGGGGTTCGACCCGGCCGTCATCCGGGTGCCGACCCTGGTGTGGCATGGCGAGAACGACGTGTTCGCCCCCGTGGGGCACGCCCGCTGGCTGGGCCGGCGCATCCCGAACGCGACGGTCTGCATACAGGGCGAGGTGGCGCATCTCGACGCGCTGAGTGTCCTGCCTCGGGTGCTGCCGTGGCTCACCCGGGAGCCCGTCGAACCAGTCCGCTGAGCTCCGGCCCACTGCGCTCCAGCCCACTGAGCCCCAGCCCGCTGAGCTCCGGCCCACTGCGCTCCGGCCCGCTGAGCTCCGGCCCGCTGAGCGTCGGGCCCACTGAGCGTCAGGTGGGCTGGGGTTCGAGGTCCCTGTTGACGCGTCGCCATTTCTGCAGTGCCTCGGTGCACGGATGCGTCTCGCCCAGCTTGGCGGTCACCGCGGCGAGAGTCCTTCTGCGTAGATCGTCCGCCTCCCGCTCCTTGCCGAGCGCGCGCAAGGTGATCGACAGGTTGGCCTGGCAGGCCAGCGCATCAGGATGGTCCTTGCCCAGCGTGGCGATGAGGGCGATCAGCGTACGCCGCTCCATGTCCTCGGCCGTCTCCAGCTCCCCCTGATCCGCAGCGCAGTTCGCCACGTTGATCGAGCAGGTCAGCGTGAACGGGTGGATGTCCCCGAGATGGCGGCGCAGCGCGGCGAGACTGCCCTCGCCCATGTCACGGGCCTCGCCGAGGCTGCCGAGCCCGAGCAGGTACGAGCAGAGGTTGTTGGCCGCGGCCGACGTGTACGGATGCTCAGGACCGAGCAGCTCGCTGTAGTCCTTCATCACGTTGCGCGCCATGTCCCGGGCCGCCGCCTGGTCACCCGCGGCGGCCATGCAGCAGGCGAGCTCCAGCGCGGCCGCCTTGGCCTCGGGATCGGCCGGGTAGAGCCGGAGGTAACGGCTGTAGACGTCGCGGGCGTGCTCGCCCGCCTCGTTGTGCTGCCCGGCCCTGCGCAGCGACACCGTGAGGCTCTTCGTGGCGCGCAGCGCGACGGGATAGTCGTCGTAGTTCAGGTCCACGTAATGCTGGAGCGTCTGTCGCAGCAGCGCGATCGAGGCCTCGAGATCTCCCGCCTCACGCATGTCCCTGGCGAAGTTCTGCGCCGAGTTGAGCGTGTCGGGGTTCGTCGGCCCCAGCGCCTGGAGCATGCGCTGGTAGATGTCGCCGTCGAGATCCTTCGCGTTGCGCCAGTCGCCGACGAGGCGGTAGGAGACGGCCAGGTTGTTGGCCGATCGCAGCGCGCGCGGGTGGTCCTCGCCGTACATCTCCTTCCAGCGTTCGTAGACCTCCCTGTCCTGTGCCAGCGCCTCGCGGTACTGCCCGAGCGCCCGCAGGTCCGCGGCGACCCCGCTGGCGGTCAGCAGCGTGTGCGGATGGTTCTCGCCGAGCAGCGCGCGCTGCTGGCCCCAGACCCACTGCTCCAGCTCGTACGCCTCCTGCAGCATGCCACGCGAGCGCTGCACGTTGGCGATGTTGGTCAGCAGGTGCAGCCGCTGCCGTTCCAGCTGGCCGAACTCCTGCTCCCAGAAAGTGGACAGGCGCTCCCCGAGCTGCAGGGCGTTGTCGTAGTCGCCGCGCTTCCACCAGTACCGCACGCGCTCGGTCAGGAGCTGCTTGGTCTCCTCCTCCACACACGTCTCGGCGTTCGACGGGAGGAGGTGCGGCCAGATGAGGTCGTACTTCTCCCAGTTCTCCGGGTCGTCCACCTCGCCCTGGCGGGGCCGGGCGCCCACCAGGATGCGATGCACCTCGTGCGAGACCTTGGCCTGCTCCTCCTGCGTCATCTGGCCGCGGATGACGGCCTGGACGAGGCGGTGGACCTGCAGTGTGTTGCCGCCCTGGTCGATCTTGGCCAGTGCGAACCTGCTGATCTCCCTGATGACCCGGCCGAGCACGAGCTTCTCCCCCCGGAGCGACTCGTCGAACGGCACGAGCACGTTCATCGTCTCGTTGCTGTAGAGCAGCGACAGCGAGATGGGGTCGGGCGAGCAGAAGGCGCACAGCTGCAACAGCCGCTCGGCGGCGGGCGAACGCTCCTTGAGCTGGCTCAGCGAGACGTTCCATGTGGCCGCCACCGGGCTCGGGTAGTCGGCGGCCTGGTTGGCCGACAGCACGACGGCCGCCTGGCTCTGCAGCAGCTCGACGTAGTCGGAGGCGGGCTGGCCGGTCTCCCTCAACCACGCCGCGGCCTGCGCGATGGCGAGCGGGAGGTAACCCAGCGCGTCCGCGACCCGCAGGGCCTCTTCGGGGTCGAGACCGGGCACCGTACGCATCAGGTGCTCCAGGCTCTCCTCCCGGCTGAACACGTCCACTTCCAGCGGCTTGGCGATGTTGACCCAGGTCGGGTTGCGCGAGGTGACGATGATGTGCCCCGAGCCGCCGGGCACGTATCTGCGCAGGTCCTCCGGATCGCCGGCGTTGTCGAAGATCAGCAACCAGCGCTTGTACGGCTCGCCGCGCCGCAGCGCCTCGCGTACCGTGTCGGCCGCTTCCACGATGCTCTCGCTGACGGACAGGTGGAGTCGCCGGCCGAGTTCGGCCAGGGCGGGATTGATCAGATCGGGCTGCTCCGCCGCGATCCACCACACCACGTCGTAGTCGGCCTGGAACCGGTGGGCGTACTCCAGCGCCACCTGCGTCTTGCCGACGCCGCCGAGCCCGTACAGCGCCTGCGGGAGCACGACCGCCTGGTTGCCGCCGACGAGCTGGTCGCGCAGGCTCTCCAGCGCCTTGTCCCGCCCCGTGAACACGGCGTTCCGCGGCGGGACGTTCCAGACAGCGGGCACCGTACCGGGGAAGCGGGCGGTCAGCACCGCCGGGTCGGTGACCACGGTGGTGGGCTTGCCGACCGCGCGCAGGATCGCCTCGGCGGCCTGCGAGGGTGAGAGCCTGAAGAGATCGACGGTCGGCTGCCCCGAGAAGGGCGGGGCCGGCCGCAGGTCACCCGAGACCCGCAGAATGGTCAGCCTGGGCGCCAGGTTCAGCTCGTCCCCGGTGGACGTCGCCCAGGCGGCGGCCTGGAAGTCCTGCACATACGCCGCGGACAGCACGGCCACGACACCGTCCGCGGACCTGGCTCCGTCGCCGTCCCCGACCGCCGACAGCGCCTGCGGGGTGACCCGGAGGCCGGCCTGCCGGAGCACGATCGCGATCCAGTCGGCCCACATGCGGTCCTCCGGCGCGTAGCTGAGCAGGACCTCCTCCTGAAGGGCCGGCTCTCGCCTCGTGAACGACTCCAGCAGGCGCAGCCGTACCGGCTCCTCCATCGGCGCCAGGCCGGTGACCCCGCCCTGCGTGATCACCTCTGTCAGCCGCTCGAAGGACGCGAGCAGCGATCCCGGCGATCGCGGGGCGTCGCCGAAGACGGCCAGGGTCTCCTCGAAGGCGTAGAAGCGCTTGTACGGCACCTCCACCGCCCCCCAGTAACGCTCCCGGTCCTCGGCGGGCATGTCCACGAGGAAGCGCTCGAACCGGGATCGCGCGTACGCCCGGCCGGCGTCCGCCTTCTTCTTCTCCCCGTCGTCCACCCGCATGGGGACGGGGAGGATCCTGCGGCGGCGGTCGTGACGCTCGCTGATGGCCCCCGCGACCCGCGCCGCGCCGTCGATGCCCTGATCGCTCATCGTGAAGCAGTCGACGACGATGTCCGGCATGTCGATCGTGCAGATGTCGGCGATGTCGCTCAAGCCGGTCCTGCTGTCGATCAGGCAGTAGTCGTAGTTGCGCTTGATGTCGGCCCGTAAGGCCTCCAGGAAGCTGCCACCGGCCAGCCTCTCGTAGAAGGTGTCCCAGTCGAAGGCGGACACCAGCGAGGAGTAGTCGCGGTTCTGCTGGCCGGCGGAGAGGAAGTCCAGGGTGCCCTCCCCCGGGAAGCGCCACTCCAGCGACACCGCGTGCGGCGCCACCTTGGCGTACTCCAGCTGCCAGCCGGCGTCGTGCCGGCGCGAGCTCGCGGCCTCCCACCTGTACTCGTTGACGATGTCGATCAGGCCGGTGGTCGCGCTCGTCACGCTGTCGTCGAGGAACGGCCGGAAGAAGCGATGCAGCCCCGGGGACTCCAGATCCCAGTCCATGGCCAGCACGCGCAGCCCGTTGCTGGCCAGCACCCAGGCGACGTTGGCCACCGCCATCGTCCGCCCGGTGCCTCCCTTGTAGGAGTAGAACGTGACGATCTTGCCTTCGCTTTCGCTTTTGGGCATCGCCGTCTCCTGGCTCTGTCAGTCCGGGGCGTCCGCACTCCTATTTCACACCGATTTGTTTGATCAGTGCAGCGCGTGGGGATGCAATTCGCGTTTCCCACCGAATGGGACTTCAAGCACGCGCCCTTACCAGGCGTCGCCAACCGTCACATATTCAGGCTTTTCTTCACACGCATATCGCCGCGCGAAATACTCGCGCGAGGTCCCGCCTTCAGCCGGTCACGACCACGGGGCTTCCTCGCCCGCCTGCCACGCCGCCACCGTCTGCCGCATCCGGGCGACGAACCTCTCACCCAGCGGGGTCAGCGCCCGGCTGTCGGCCAGCGTGCCGGTGGCCGCGAGGGTATGGCCACACCAGCGGGCGAACTCCTCCTGCGCCTTCACCTGCGCCGCGCCTCGTACCACGTTTCGCCGCGTACGCCAGAAATCGGTCACCCCGATGTGCGCGTACGTCCCCTGGAACAACCCCTCCAACGGCCGGGGATCCGTACGCCAGGGCGCGTGGTAGAGCCGGGTGTCGTCCTTGCCGAACAGGTCGAACAGGTCGAGCACGGCGCCCAGCTTGACGTGCTGGTACTCGTGGATGAGCAGCAGGGCGAGCGTCGCGGGGTCACCGGGCAGCGCCGCCGCGACGGCGCCGAAGGCGTGGCGGGCGGTGGAGCTCACATCGCGCCCGGCGGGTGCGGAGGCCAGCGGGGTCAGCGTGGTGAGCCCGCCGCGCAGGCCCTGGGCGTATTGGGGGTACTCCTTCTCGATGAGGCACCACGCCGCCTCGAACGACCGCTGCCACGCGCTCAGCGCGCTCTCGTCCAGCCGGTCCGCCGGCGGCCACTGGTGGCAGTCGCGATGCGGGTCGGCGTCCTCCAGGACGAGCGAGAAGTCGCCGCAGCCCACCGTCCGCACCGGAAGCCACTCCGGTGCCCCGTGGCCTGGTCCCGTTCCCTCGATCCTGATGTCGCCCGCCTCCGCGACGAGCGTCACCGTGCCCCCGTCGGCGCCCTTCAGCGTGCCCACCGTCGGCAGATGGACGGCGCCGCCCTCGACGGCCACCTGGAGCGTGACGTCCTGGCCCGCGCGGATCAGCGCCGCCGCCGCGATGTTCGCCAGGTACGTGGCCTCCCCCTCGCCGCCCAGGCACGCCACCGCCCACACCCGGACGTACGGATGCGCCAGCACCGCTTCGAGCGCTTCGCGATGGTGCCGGTCGAGCCGGGTGAGCAGCTCCCACACCCCGTCGGCGGCATGCGGGCGCAGCGCGGCGATCAGCGCCCGGCGCAGGCTGAGCTGCGCGTCCGCCAGCCGCTCGATGTCGGCCGCGCCGCCGAAGCCGGTCGCGAGCGAGTCGAGGGTGGCGTAGGGGATCTTGTGCGCGGGCAGCTCGGTCTTGTCCCGTACATGAGAGATCAGCTTGAAGAGATCCGCGCAGTAGACGCTGGGATTGTCGAACGACCCCGCCCGGAACCTGTGCGTGTAGAGCCCGCCCCCGCAACTCGCGACGATGGGGCATGCGCGGCAGGTGGCCGACAGGCTCTCCAGCCCGCCCTGCCTGGCGAGGACACCGGGATGGGCGGCGACCTCGTCAAGGGCGTGTCGGAAGACGTCATAGCCGGTCGCCGGGGCGCCGTCGTACGCGACCTTCAGCGAGTCGACGAGTTCGTACGAGCCGTCGGTGTCGATGACGATCATCGTGCTCGGCTCGAGCCCGACCGCCTCCGACAGGCTCGCCTCGCCCCTCGCCGTCCGGATGATCGACTCGAACAGGCGCACGGACATCGGCCGGCCGTCCGCGTTCCAGCGTTCGAAGACGGCGAGCAGCCAGTCGGCGTATGCCGTCGTGGACCACCGTTCAGGCGGGCTGTCCCAGGTGGCGTAGGGGAGCAGGAAGTCTGTTCTGGGCGGCTCGAGCTCCCGCAGCGCCTCGTACACCGTGATCGGTTCGTTGGCCACGTCGATCGTGCAGAGCAGGCCCGCATAGATGTCCGGCCGTTTCCTGAGCAGTTCGACGGCCCTGATGACCTGGTCGTAACTGCTTCTGCCGGACGCGTACCGGCGATGGCGGTCGTTGGCGGCCCTGTCGCCGTCGAGCGAGACGCCGACCTGGATGCCGTGCTCGGCGAACAGATCGCAGTAGCGCTCGTCGAGCAGGATCCCGTTGGTCTGGATGTGGAGGTCGAGCTGACACTCCGGGTCAAGCGCATCACGCAGCTCGCGAGCGACCTCGTCCAGGCGCTCGTGCCCGGCGAGCAACGGCTCACCGCCGTGCAGCACGACATCGATCCTGTCCACGCCGTGCTGCCGCACGTGCTCCGCTATCCGCGCGGCTACCCGGCCAGCGGTTTGTGCGGATATGACCTTGGGACGGCTACGCCAGCTCTGATCGGCATGCTCGTATACATAACAGTGGTTACAGGCGAGATCGCATCTACTGTGGAGTTTGACAATGAACTGCCGGAAAGGAGTAACCACTCCACTCAGCCGTCCCTGGCTAGAAGCTAGACGAAGTTGGAGAAGGCGGCGACCGGGACTGTAGGCGTCGCGGAACGGTCCGGCACGATTCGGCGGAGATTATCTTCGAGCATCCGCTCGCCCGGGGCCCCGATTTCGCCAAAGGGAACGTCACGAAGATCCCTGACCTCGGAGACCAGCTCCCCGCCCTCAACCGTGATCATTGTCATCCGATCCTGTACGTGCTCGGGTGCCGACGGGATTAGTGTCATGCCCGCTCGTAGATACTCCCACACGACACGACGTACAGGATTAGGACCGTTAAAACTTCTCTGGCCACGCTGTCATAGGGCTCTCGTCCGGTTGAAAGAAGCCTTCGACTTCATGCCTGATCGTGCCCCGGCTCCTGCTCCTTGCCGTACATCGTGTCGTGCTGGATGCGGGGCGAGCACACCGAGGCCGAGGGGCACGCGCAGCGCCGGCCGCCGTCGTCCAGGCGCACCGTCACCGTGTCGGAGGGCACGTTGTGCCCGACCACGGTCCCGTCGCCCTGCGGCGTGCTCACGCGGCTGCCGTTTCTGGGCATCCGGTAACGCGTCTCGACATACAGCGGGTGCTCGTATTTGAGACAGCACATGAGCCGCCCGCACGCCCCCGCGATCCGCAGGGGGTTGACGGGAAGGTCCTGGTCCTTGGCCATCCGCACCGAGACCGGCTCGAAGTCCTTCAGGAACGTGGCACAGCACAGGTCACGGCCGCAGGGGCCGATGCCGCCCTGCAGCCGCGCCTCGTCCCTCGGCCCGATCTGCCGCAGCTCGACCCTGGCCCGGAGGTTACGGGCCAGATCGCGTACGAGGGCGCGGAAGTCGACCCGGTGCGGGGCCGAGAAGTAGACCGTGTAGACGTTCTCCTCGTCGAGGTAGTCGATCCCGACGACCTTCATCGGCAGCGTGTGCCGCTTGATCAGCCGCTTGGACACGCTGCGCGCCTCGGCCCTGCGCCGCTTGTTGGCCTCGTCGCGGGCGAGCTGCTCCTCGCCCGCGATGCCCGCGCACACCGGCAGCCCGTCGATGTCCTCACTCGTGTACTGCGGCGCCCACACGCACTCCGCCACCTCGGGACCCGAGTCTGTCGGCACGAGCACCTTGTCGCCCACCTTCGGGCTGTGCTCGCCGGGATCGAGGTAGTAGAGCCTCCCGTAGCGGGTGAAGCTCACGGCCATGATCATTCCCATGGGCTCGAGCTCGCCTCCTGACAGCCTAGGGGTCGTACCTGCCACATTACGTGGGCGGCGGGCGGAGAGTGAGGGCGGAGCCGGATCACTTGTCGAGCGGGCACACCTTGCTCTGCGGGAGCGACACCCCGTAGGCGGACATCAACACGGCGCGGTCGACAAGGCACGGAGATTGGACGGTAGCCACCCCTGGCTGTCGCCTCAACTTGCTGACCAGCGGAGCCCAATCCGCCTCGGGCTGCAACGTCAGCCGGAACACCTCCGGCATGTCTTCCACTTTGGTGGCCTGGAGGAGCGCCTTGTTCTCCGAGAACTGGCGCCGGAACTTCTCATAGGACGCCGTCTTGTCCTCGAAGACCAACGACTGGACCCCCGGCATGGCCTTGATCGTTCGCTCGAGCGCACGCATCTGGGCAAGCGTCACCGCCTTTCCCTCCTTGGTCACCTTGAAGCCGCCCTTCCCCGCAGGCTCGCGCTTGGCGCCGCAGGCGGGCAGGGAGGACTCCTTGCCACAGAGGAACACGCTGATCAGCGACTGCCGGGTTTCGGCCAAGGGAGGGGCCTGCTGCACGACACCCAGCACGCCGGACGTCCCCCGAAGCGCCTTCTCCACATCCCGCCAGTCGGCCCCCTCCCTGAGCTTCAGCCAGAACGACCTCGGCACATCAGTGGCCTTGACCGCGTCCAGCACCGCCTTGTTGTGCGCGAAAGCGGCTCGGAAGTCCCGGTAAGCATCTCCTTGCTCTCTGAAGACCATCTCCTTGATCTGCGACAGCTCGCTCAGTGTCCGATTGATCGCGTCCTTCTCCTCACGGGTGGCGTCGCGCCCCTGGCACTTCGGCTCCTGCGCCGACTTCGTACACAGGAAGACGGCCACCTCCGTGCTCCCAGCAGGCCCGGGGCCGGCCGCCACCGCACGGTTCTCGTCGCCCGAACCGACCAGCCACACGGCCGTCGCCGCCCCCGCGAGCACCACGACCGCCGCCGCCGCCGTCACCAGCCGGAAGTCCGCCCGGAACCGGCGCCCCTGCGGCTCCCGCAACGGTCTGAGCGCTCCGGTGTCCACCGTCGCCCCCGCCTCGACGAGGGCCTCGCGCAGTCTGTCCTCCACGCGGCTGGTCATGAATCCTCCCCAAGCACCCGGCCGAGGGCCGCCAGCCCTCGTGCGATCGTGGACCTGACCGTGCTCGCGCCGATCCCCATGGTGTCGGCGATCTCCTGGTCGGACAGGTCGAAGTAGTAGCGCAGCGTGAGTGCCTCGCGCTGCCTGCGCGGCAGGTCACGCAGGGCCAGCAGCACCTCGCGGCGCTCCTCCCCCATGAGCGCGGCGCTCTCCGCCGACCAGACAGGCGGCTCGTACGGCACCGCGCGCCGGAACACCGTCGCCCGCCTGCGCAGCACGGACCGGCATCCGTTGAGCACCGCGGAGCGGACGTAGGCCAGCGCCTTGTCGGCGTCGCGTAACCGGCCGCGGCCGGCGTGGGTGCGCGCGAACGCCTCCTGAACGACGTCCTCCGCGCTGGCCTGATCGCCGACCATGATCAGAGCCAGCCTGACGAGGCCCACGTGGTGCTCGGCGAAGATCGACGCCACGTCGACCCGCCGCCGCGCCAGGGCCTCTTGTTGGGTGAGTAGTTCGACTTCCACGTATCAGAGACGCCTCACGGCCTCATCTGCTGCTCGCGTTACGCGACGGCCCTCCGCGGAGTCAGGAACGCAGCGCCAGCATCATCGCCTCGACGGCCATCTGCGGATTGACGTTCGCCGCCAGCCGTTCGCGGCACTGCATGATCGCGTCGATCCGCCGCAAGGTCTCCTCCGGCGTGGACGCCTTGGCCAACTGGTCGAGATCGAATCGCAGGTCGTCATTGGCCAGCTCGACACCGGCCCCGAACTGCATGGCCAGCACGTCCCGATAGAACGACACCAGCTCCAGCAGCGCCGAGTCCAGCGAATCGCGCTTGATCCGCGTGGCCCGCGATTTCTGCCGGTCCTCAAGCTCCTTCAAGGCCCCGGCGCCGCCGCGTACCAGCCCTCGGTTGAGCCCCTTGCCCGTGGACCCTTCGCCGTAGAGCTTGCGCAGCTCGGCCGTCTCGCTCTCGTTGAGCGCGGCCGTGGCCACGGCGGCCTCCTCCTCCGCCGTCTTCACCAGCCGCTCGGCCGCCGAGACGCACTCTCCCACCCCGGTCAGCGAGCGGGGGATGCTCAGCACCGCCTCACGACGCCGCCTGACGCCCTCGTCGAGCGCGAGCGCCCGCGCCCTGCTCACGTGCCCCTGAGCGGCCCTCGCGGCGAACCTGGCCACCTCCGGCGGCACGCTGTCACGCGTGGCCAGCACGTGGGCGACGGCCTCCGCGGCGGGGGTGGTCAGGTTGACCACCCGGCAGCGCGACCTGATGGTGATCATCATGTCGTCCGGAGCCGGCGCGCACAGCAGCCACACCGTACGGGGCGGCGGCTCCTCGATGGCCTTGAGCAGGGCGTTCGCCGCCGACTCCGTGGCCCGGTCGGCGTCCTCGAACAGGATGACCCGCCACCGCCCCTGCGTCGGCGCCCCGGCTGCCCGCAGGATGAGCTCCCGGGTCTGCTTGACGCTGTAGGACAGCCCCTGGGGGCGTACGGACTCCAGGTCAGGGTGCGAGCCGACGAACACCTGATGGCACTGGTCGCAGTGGCCGCAACCCCCGTCGGGACAGAGCAGCGCCGCGGCGAAGGCGCGGGCGGCGTCCTCCCGGCCCGAGCCCGGCGGACCGGTGAACAGCCACGCGTGCGTCATGCCCGCGCCGCGCCCGCCCTCGACGACCTCCTTGGCCGCCGCCGCGGCCCGCGACAGCACGGCCACCGCCTGGTCCTGCCCGATGAGGTCGTCGAAAACTGCCACGACGTAAGGCTAGCCGCAGATCGCCTCACGCCCACACCACAGTCACACTCCGGTACGGCGCCACCGCGTCACTCACGCTTCGGGCACGACGCCGCCTCACTCACCTTCGCCGCACGCACTTCCATGCGGCCGCGCAGACTCCCATGCGGCGGCACCATGCCCCCCACAGGCGCCCACTCCGCACAACGGCACCGCCGCGGCGCCCTCCTCCGAAGGACCTCCGCCCAAACGCCGCGCCCCTGCCGGTGTGGGCGTGCACGCGCTGTGTGCCGCCGAGGCCGCTCCGGCGGCACACAGGAAGGTCAGTCGCGCCGACGCGTGGAGAACATGGTGTCGGTGATGGCCGGCATCGTGCCCGTGGCGTCCTCCGACTCCTGCGGCACCGGGTCCGGGAGGATCTCGCGGATCCGGTCCTGGATCTGATGGGTGATCACCTCGGGCGGCAGCGTGCCGTCCACCACGAGGTAACGCTCGGGCGCCGCCGCGGCCAGCGCACGGAACTCCTTGCGCACCCGCTCGTGGAACTCCAGCGGCTCGGACTCGATCCGGTCGGCGGCCCCGCCCAGCCGGGTCAGCCCCACCTGGGGTGGCGTGTCGATGAGCACGGTCAGATGCGGCACCAGCCCGCCGGTGGCCCAGGCGTTGATCTTGGACACGTCCTGGGGGTCGAGCGCCCGCCCCGCTCCCTGGTAGGCCAGCGAAGAGTCCACGTAGCGGTCCGTGATCACGAGCGAGCCCCGGTAGAGCGCGGGACGGATCACCTTCTCCACGTGCTCGGCCCGGTCGGCGGCGTAGAGCAGCGCCTCCGCCCGCGCCGACAGCCCGCGTTCGGCCGCGTCGAGCAGGATCGCGCGCAGCCGCATCCCCACCTTGGTCGAGCCCGGCTCGCGCGTCTGCACCACGTCGTAGCCCTGGTCGCGCAGCCAGATGGCGATCAGCCGCGACTGGGTGGTCTTGCCCGACCCCTCGCCGCCCTCGAACGCCAGGAACAGTCCGGGCACGTGCTCGGCCGCCTCCGCCGGGAACCGCTCACCCCGCACCGACGCGATCAGGTCGGCCGACAGGGAGATGCCCTTCCTGTCGTCCATCTGCCGCAGCGCCAGGATGCCCACGACCATCGCGAGCGCCCCGCCGATCACCAGCACCAGGTTTGAGCCGTCGAACCGGTAGGCGAACTCGCCCATCTGCAGCACGTGCACGCCGAAGATCGCCGCCAGCGGGTTGGCCACGGCGACCACCAGCAGCAGCGTCACCCGCGCCGTGGACTGCAGGAACGAGAACGTACGGCCGCGCAGCCCGTCCTCGACCTCGAGCCCGATCAACGTGTAGCCGATGATCCAGGCGATGCCCGCACACGCTCCCAGCAGCACGGTCAGCATGACCACGATCACCAGGTTGTGCACCAGCGCGGTGGCCACGAGCACCAGCCCCGCGACCGTGATGGCCAGGCCGAACAGCCGCCGCCGCGACAGCTCGCGGAGCAGCCTGAGCCCGAAGAACATGCCCAGCGCCATGCCGAAGAAGACCGCGCCGAACACCACGCCGTAGGCCGCGTCGCCGCCGCCGAGCGCCCCCACGTAGATCTTCGCGACCCCGACCACGGCCCCGCCCGCGGCGAACGCCCCCAGCATGCCGATGATCAGCCCGCGCACCAGCCGGTTGCCGCCGACGTACCGCCAGCCCTCGACGATCTGCTTGAGGACGGAGGGCGTGGAGATCGCCCCGTCGCGCTTGGGGATGTCGCGCAGCGTGAAGATCAGGAAGGCCGAGACGAGGTAGGCGCAGGCGTTGACGATCAGCGCCAGCCCCGTGGCGTCCGCGCCGGGCGCGAACGGCACCAGGCCCCCGAACGCGTCGCCCACCACGGACAGGGCCGCGAACAGCAGGGCCGCGACCGGCGCGGTGCCGTACGTGACCAGCAGGTTGAGCCGGTTGGCCGACTCCAGCTGCTCCTTGGGCACCAGGTTGGGGACGGTGGCCTCCTTGGCCGGGACCCAGAACAGGTTGACGCACTCGACCAGGATGGTCGCGATGATCACCCACTGGTAGCTGATCTCCCACTGGAAGCTGTAGATCAGCGGGATCGACAGCACCACGGCGAACCTGACCAGATCGGCCACGAACATCGTCAGCCGCCGGTCGAACCGGTCGGCGAACACGCCCGCGAGCGGCCCGAGCAGCACGGCCGGCAGCATCTTGGCGACGAACACGCCGCCGACGGCGAGCGACTGCACGCGGTAGTCGCCCTGCGTGATGTTGGCGGCCAGGGCGGTCAGGGCCAGGATGTTGAGCCAGTCGCCCAGACTGCAGACCGACATGGCCGTCCACAGCCGTCGAAACGGCGCAATGGCCAGCACATGGGTGGGTTGGCGTCGGCCAAAGGCAGTCATCGGGTCTCTCCGTGGATACTCCGGCCTTCAGGCCGGAGAGGAAACGTACTACCGCAAAGCGAAACAAGGAAATGGCGGCCGGCCAACAGACGCACGGTCGTCAGAGAGGCGCACGGGTGCGCTTCCTGTTTGGTCGTGCAGGCGTAGCCGTCAGCTCGCTGGAGCAGGCGCAGCCTCTTGTGTGAGGTCCTGACGGGGCCGGTGGAGGTCTGCACGGTATGGCTGCCAGAGGTGCGGACGGCGAGAAGCCTGCGGGCGCGGGCGGGATGGCACGGGTCAGGAGGCGTGCCGCCGGCGGTCAGGACGAACACGCGGGGTGCGGTCTCACGACCGGCTTCTCCGCTTACGCGGGTGACGCCCGCCGTGCCAGGTGAAACGTGGCGGGTCTCCCCTCGACCATGTTGGGCACTCCGCTGCCCGAAGGCGTCCGCGTCCCGTTTCTTTCCTGCTCCGGGGGTGTCTGCCGGCGCGGATTCCAGGGTCCGCCGCTGAGGAAGCACGGCGGAGTGGATCTGCTGACGTGTGTCCAACGTAGCCACCAAGGTCACCTCCCTATCGGTGGTGGCTGGATCTGGTCACTCCGGCCTGCCCCGATTCTCGCGGAGCAGACCCCGGCCTTACCGGGGAGCGTGTGACGATTTCAGCGTATCCAGTGTCGGCCGAAGCGGTCAGGCAAGAGACCCGACCGATATTCCGACGGCTCGTGACAGAGAGTGTGATGCACGCCCCCTCGTGGGGCCTCACACTCGAATGGACCCGGAAACGCCATCATGTGATGACTCCGACCCCATGTTGAGCGTCTTCCATCAATGGCCGCCACTCGGCACGGATATGGGGCGGTAGATCCAGCTCATCCCAGAGCTCCGCCAGTAGCACCGCGTCCACGTGATCGAGCAGCTCCTGAGGACCGCCCTCACACAGAAGCAGCGCGTACGCCGCCCGACGCTCCTCCCGGTCGGCCAGGTCGTAGTCACGATCGCGCAGTCGCGCCACCCCAAGTGCGGCCGCGACCGGCAGCCGCGGCAGCCGGCTCGGCACATGGAACAGGCGCCCGTCACCGCTCTCCCGAGTGGTGAACTCCACCTTCGGCTCCAGCGCCAGCCGGAACCCCGCCGCGTCGAGAATGCGCCCCGCGGTCTCGAGCGTCGGCGACTTCCTGCCGTGCTCGTAGGCCGAGAGCGTCGTCCTCGACGTGCCGCTCACGCTGGCCAGGGCCCGCTGGTTCATGCTCGCCGCATGCCTGGCCTGCCTGAACAGCAGCCCGCCCCGCTCGGCCCAGAAGGCGGCGTGCGCCGCCTCCATCGGCGAAGAGACCATGCCCACCTCCGATGAGTATCCGGTTGGATACTCTACGCCACGATGACAGGCTGTGGCTACCGGATCGCGGAAAGTCAGGCCCGCAACTCCAGCATCGTGATCTCCGGCGGCGCCCCGACGCGTACGGGCGGGCCCCAGAACCCCGCGCCCCTGGTGACGTAGACCTGCACCCCGTCCACCGTGGCCAGGCCGGAGACCACGGGCTGCTGCAGCCCCACCACCAGGTTGAACGGCGCGATCTGGCCGCCGTGCGTGTGTCCGGACAGCTGCAGGTCGACGCCGTGGCGGGCGGCCTGTTCGACCTGGACCGGCTGGTGCGCGAGCAGCACGGTGGACCGGCTGGTGTCCCGGCCGCCCAGCGCCTTGTCGAAGTCGGGGCCGTCTCCCGAGGACGCGCCGCCGAGGTCGTTGACCCCGGCCAGGTCGAGCACGGCGCCCTGGTGCCTGATCTCCACGCGCTCGTTCCGCAGCGAGCGCACACCGAGCTGGTCGAGCTCCTCGATCCACTCCATGGGCCCGCTGGGAGAGAAGTATTCGTGGTTACCCGTCACGAAATATGCCCCGTAGCGGGACTCCAGGCTCTTCAGCGGCTGCGCCAGCGCCCCCAGCTGGGCGACCGACCCGTCCACCAGATCGCCCACGATCGCCACCACGTCGGCCTCGAGCCCGTTGATCATGCGGACGATCCGCTCGGTGTGCCCCCGGCCCGTCAGCGGCCCCAGGTGGATGTCGCTCACCACGGCGAACCGCAGGCCGCTGAGCCGCGCGTCCAGCTTCGGCAGCGCCACCTTCACGCGTTCGATCACGGGGTCGCCGAGTGCGCTCGTCATGCCGTACCCGACCGTGCCCAACGCCCCCACGCCCGCGACGGTCGCGGTGGCCCGCCCGAGGAAGAGCCTCCTGCTCATCGGGGGCGCGTCGGGCGCGGGCTCGGGAATCGCCGGCCCGCCGCCCGCCATGACCGGCACGGGCTCCGGCTCGGGGGCGGCCCGCCGCTCGGCCCTGCGCACGAAGAACGCGGCCACCGCCCGCGGCACCTCCAGCACCACGAGGAAGACGAGCAAGTAGAACATCAGGGCCAGCCAGACGTATCCCGGCCAGGCCAGCCAGTGGCCGATCTCCATCCGGCTGCCCACGAACGTCGCCACGACGAGGGCGGCCAGGCCCACCACGCCCCAGCTCAGCACCTTACGGAGGCGCCCCGGGCCGGTCGTGGAGCGCACCATCCGATGCCACAGATAAAAGTGCGCAAGCAGGACCAAGCCCGCGAACACCAACACGATCACATCATTGATGCTACTTCCGGCAGCGGCGTCCGGCGGCCCCCGGAAGTGGCGGGCTGCCTGCGGCTGGACCCCCACCGCCGGGAGTCGCGGCCTCCCGGCAGTCGCGGCCTCCCGGCAGTCGCGGACCGCGCGCTACGGCTTGGCCGCCGGCTTCTTCGCCGCGGGCTTCTTCGCCGGCGCCTTCCTGGCGGTGGTCTTCTTCGGCGCCGGCGCCCGCTCACGCCGCTCGGCCAGCAGCTCGGCCGCCCGCTCGATCGTGATGTCCTCGACCGTGTCGCCCTTGCGCAGCGACGCGTTCGTCTCGCCGTCGGTCACGTAGGGGCCGAACCGCCCCTCCTTCACCACGACGGGCTTCTTGGAGTTGGGGTCGTCGCCCAGCTCGCGCAGCGGCGCCGCGGCGGCGGCCCGCCGCCCGCGCGTCTTGGGCTGCGCGAACAGCTCCTTGGCCTGCTCGATCGTGACGGTCAGCAGGTCTTCTTCCGAGGCCAGCGACCGGGAGTCCGTCCCCTTCTTCAGGTACGGGCCGAACTTCCCGTTGTGCGCCACGACCTCCTCGCCCTCCAGCTCGCCCACGAGCCTGGGGATCGCCAGCAGCTTGAGCGCGTCCTCCAGCGTGATGGTGTCCAGCGACATCGTCTTGAACAGCGAGCTGGTGCGCGGCTTGGGCGCGTCGGCCTTCTTCGTCCGCTTCTTCGGCGCCTCGTCCTCCGGCGCCTCGGGCAGGATCTCCGTGACGTAAGGCCCGTACCGGCCGTCCTTGGCCACGATCATGTGGCCGGTCACCGGGTCCTGCCCCAGCTGCCGGTCGCCCGTCGGCCGCGAGAACAGCTCCTCGGCCTTCTCCGCCGTCAGCTCGTCGGGCGTCATGTCCTCGGGCACGTTGACCCGCGCGCCGTCCCTGTCGAGGTAGGGGCCGTAGCGACCGACCCGCAGCACGATGTCCGAGCCCTTGACCGGGAAGGAGCTGATCTCCTTGGCGTCGATCTCGCCGAGGTCGGTGACCATCTCCTTCAGACCCTCGTCGCCGTCGGCGCCGTAGTAGAAGCGCTGCAGCTCCGGCACCCGCTCCGCCCGGTCGTTGGCGATGTCGTCGAGCACCTTCTCCATCTCGGCCGTGAAGTCGTAGTCGACCAGGTTGCCGAAATGCTGCTCGAGCAGGTTGACCACGGCGAACGCCAGGAAGGACGGCACCAGCGCCGTGCCCTTCTTGAACACGTAGCCGCGGTCGAGGATGGTCCCGATGATCGAGGCGTACGTCGAGGGCCGCCCGATCTCCCGGTCCTCCAGCTCCTTGACCAGCGACGCCTCGGTGTAACGCGCGGGCGGCTTGGTCGAGTGACCGGCCACGTCGAGCCTGGTCACGCTGAGCGCGTCGCCTTCCGCCAGGTTCGGCAGCCGCTTCTCCGAGTCGTCGCGGTCGGTCGAGGGATCGTCGGCCCCCTCGACGTACGCCTTGAGGAACCCGTAGAACGTGATCGTCCGTCCGGAGGCGCTGAACTCGACGTCCTCGCCCGCCGACGACCTGCCGGCCACCTTGACCGTGACCGACTCGCCGACCGCGTCCTTCATCTGCGAGGAGACCGTCCGCTGCCAGATCAGCTCGTACAGGCGGAACATGTCGCCGGACAGCCCGGTCTCGCCCGGCGTGCGGAACTCCTCGCCCGACGGCCGGATCGCCTCGTGCGCCTCCTGCGCGCTCTTGACCTTGCTGCTGTAGACGCGCGGCTTGTCGGGCACGTACGCGGCGCCGTACAGCTTGATCGCCTGTGACCGCGCGGCCGCCACGGCGGTCTCCGACAGCGTGATGCTGTCGGTACGCATGTAGGTGATGAAGCCGTTCTCGTAGAGCCGCTGCGCGACCTGCATCGTGTATTTCGCGGAGAACCCCAGCTTCCGGCTGGCCTCCTGCTGCAATGTGGTCGTCCGGAACGGCGCATAGGGCTTGCGCGTGTACGGCTTCCGCTCCACGGACCTGACCGCGAACGACGAACCCCTGAGCCTGCCGGCCAGCTCGCCCGCGGCGGCCTCGGAAAGGTGGAGCACGTCGGCGTTCTTGAGCTGCCCCGTGCTGGCGAAGTCGCGGCCCTGCGCCACCCGCTTGCCGTTCACCCCGGTCAGCGTCGCCGTGAAGTCGCGCGGCCGCTCCTCGGCCTTGTTGGTGTCGAAGAGCGCCTGCAGGTCCCAGTAGTGGGCAGGCGTGAACGCCATGCGCTCGCGCTCCCGCTCCACCACCAGCCTCGTCGCCACCGACTGGACGCGACCGGCCGACAGCCGGGGCTTGACCTTCTTCCACAGGACCGGGCTGACCTCGTAGCCGTAGAGGCGGTCGAGGATGCGCCGCGTCTCCTGGGCGTCCACGAGGCGGAGGTTGAGGTCGCGCGGGTTGGCCACGGCGTCCTGGATGGCCTGCGGGGTGATCTCGTGGAACACCATGCGGTGCACGGGGACCTTGGGCTTGAGCACCTCGCGCAGGTGCCAGGCGATGGCCTCGCCCTCGCGGTCCTCGTCAGTGGCCAGATAGAGCTCGTCAGCGTCCTTCAGCAGCTGCCGCAGCTTGTTGACCTGCGACCGTTTGTCGGGGTTGACGACGTACAGCGGCTCGAACTCGTGCTCGACGTTGACCCCGAGCCGCGCCCACGGAGCGCCCTTGTACTTCTCGGGAATGTCGTCGGCCTTCTCCGGCAGGTCGCGGATGTGGCCGATGCTCGATTCGACGATGTAGCCGCGCCCGAGGTACCCGGCGATCGTCTTCGCCTTGGCCGGCGACTCGACGATGACCAGGCGTGTTCCGCCGGCGCTGCCGTTCTTGGCTGGCACGCTGCTTCCTACCTCGCTGTTCGCTTGCAAATCCCCCTGCCGGGAGCCGGCACAGACTGAAAGGTAACCCGACTCGCGGAAATTTCCTTCCCCCGCGGGCTACCCACTACCTTCCGGGTCCACCCACAAGCACGCAGAATAAGGCCCATCGAGCGGCATGGCGCCCTGACTCACCCTGGAGACTAATCGTTGTGCTCGACTACTCCTACATGGATATCTTCATTCCACGCGATCTCACTCGTGAAGCAGCACGTCAGCTGCTGACCGAACACGCAGAGTACGGCAAGTGGGAGCTCGCCCGCGTACGCGTGCATCCCGACGGGAGCCGTCACGTACGGCTACGTCGCAAGGTCATGCGGGTACGCAGCACGCTCTGAACATGGGTATGGCTTTGCCCGTCCCAGGCCGCGCCCCCGGAACGGGCAAAGCGTCTATCGCCGGCTACTCACAGGCTGTGAGCAGTTGCCGCACCTTGTATTGGTACTGTCTGATTCCCTTACTTGCGGCCGAACCGGAACCGGCGGGCGGTCCCGAACAGCGCGGTCGAAGCGGCGAACATCGAGCCGAGCATGAGGGCCAGCAGGGAGCTCGAGTTCATCCCCGTGAGGCCGGCGGGCTGCTCGGCGCTCATCAGGCTGCCGACCGGAAGGCCGCGGGCGGCCGAGGTGACCGCGCCGCCGGCCGGGGTGGAGGCCACCAGGTCGGTCGCCGGGCGGAGCACGGACACGGCGCCGGCCGGGGCGGCGGGGCGCCGGGCGCCGTCAGCCGGGCCGGCGACGCGGGTCTTCTTCGCCTGGGCCGGGGCCTGCGCCTGGGCGGGCAGACCGGGCAGCTCGGGCAGCTGCGGCAGGCCGAACGTGCCGGCGACGTCCTCGACCAGCGGGAGCGAGGCCACGCCCAGCTGCTGCGGGACCCCGCCCTTCTGGGTGACCCCGGCGACGTCCTGCATGCCGCTCATGGCCGGGACGGCGGGGAGCATGGGCAGCACCCCGCGCTTGGCCTCCTTGGTCGCGGCGACGCCGGCGAAGTGGCCGTACCCGTGCCCCGGCTTGCCGACGTTGGCCCCGCCGAGGCACCCGGCCGCGGCGTCGCCCAGCACGGCGACCGCGTTGCCGCAGACGTTGACGGGAACGGCGATGGGCGCGATGACCTGGTTGCCGGCGAGCACGCCGCCGCGACCTGAGGTGTGGTTTCCGCCACCACCGGTGTTGCCGACCTTGGCACCGCCCTTGCAGTGGGCCTCGGACCTGCCGAGCACCGCGGCCGCGTTGCCGCAGATGTTGATCGGCGCGGTGATCGGCGCGACCACCTGGTTGCCGCTCAGCACGCCGCCCCGGCCGGACGTGTAGTTGCCGCCCGCGCCCTTGCCGCCGTTCGTCACGCGGGCGCCGCCCTTGCAGCCGGCGAACGCGTGGCCGAGCACGGCCACCGCGTTGCCGCAGACGTTGATCGGCGCGGTGATCGGCGCGACCACCTGGTTGCCGCTCAGCACGCCGCCCCGGCCCGAGGTGACGTTGCCGCCCGCACCGGAGCCGCCGCCGCTGTTGGCGACCTTGGCGCCGCCCTTGCATCCGGCGGAGCCGTTTCCGACGGCGTTGCCGCAGGCCGTCACCGGCGCGGTGATCGGGGCGATGACCTGGTTGCCGCTGCCGACCGCGTAGCGCCCGTCGGTGTCGTTGCCGGTCGAGCCCGAGACCTTGTGGTAGCCGTGCGAGCCGCCGCCGTTGGTCACGCTCGAGCCGCCCCTGCAGCCCGCGAACGCCCGGCCGACCACCGCCACGGCGTTGCCGCAGATGTTCACCGGCGCGGAGATGGGGGCGATGACCTGGTTGCCGCCGAGCACGCTCCCCCTGCCCGAGGTGCGGTTGCCACCGGCGCCCACGCCGGTGTTGTGAACGCTGGCCCCGCCCTTGCAGCCGGCCACGGCGCCGCCGAAGATCGCCACCGCATTGCCGCAGACGTTGATGGGGGCGGAGATCGGCGCGGTGATCTGGTTGCCGCCGAGCACGCTGCCGTCACCCGAGGTGCGGTTGCCGCCGGCGCCGCCCTTGCCCTGGTTACGGACCGTGGCGCCGCCCTTGCAGCCCGCGTCGGACCTGCCGATCAGCGAGATGGCGTTGCCGCAGGCGTTGATGGGGGCGCTGATGGGCGCGTTCACCTGGTTGCCGCCGAGCACGCTGCCGTCGCCCGAGGTCCGGTTGGAGTTGTTGCCACCCTGGTTGACGACCGTCGCGCCGCCCTGCGAGGAGGCGTGGGACGAGCCGACCACGCCGACGGAGTTGCCGCTGATGTCGATGGGGATGGAGATCGGCAGGTTGACCTGGTTGCCGCCGCCGACGGACCCGTCGCCCGAGGTGTCGGCCAGCGCGGTGCCGCTGCCGAAGGACATGACGGCCACCGCGAGGAGGGCCGCAGGAGTAGATGCCTTTGCCCACGTACGCATGATGAATGCTCCTAGTGGTCTTCTTGGGGGGATACCTGAACACGGTTCGCGGGCAGCCGAGGACGTACGCGCTTTCGCGCACAGCGGAGACCTCGGATCAACGTCACGAACCAGCTGAACTGACGTGTTTCACCCGCCGGCGAAGGGGTGTCAGACCACGCTTCGCCGCATTACTTCGTGATTCGTGGCCGGCTGTGAAGAAGACCGGCACCAGAGGGGCGGGGATCAGTCAGGAGAGAAGGAGGGGTCGTCCGCCGCTGTGCGGACAACGGGGGGCAGCACACGCGCCAGGAGGGCGCGCCGAGCCTGCAGCCGCGGGTCGAACACGGACCTCGCGACGTCCCCTGCAGCGGCCCCGAACAGGCCGCCGGCACCGCCGTTGGGCACCAAACCATTGGTGTCCAGGATCTTTCCGGCGGTGGATGGTGCTGGCAGACCAGGATCCCGCTGGCTGTTGAGCCCGTCGACCGTACGCCCGGCCATGGCCTCGGCGTTGTCCGACTCCGAGACACGGGCCGGGCCGGTGAGGGATTGGAGCGCCGCGGCGTCACTCACCGCTGTCTTGGCCGCCGCCATCATCGCTGGGGCGGTCGCCGCAGTTTCGGCAGTCGCCTTGGCTTCGGCAGTCGCCGTAGTTTCGGCAGCGGCCTTGGCTTCGGCAGTGGCCGTGGTCGCGGCGGTCGCCGTGACTTCGGCGGCGGCCGGGTCGGCGGTGAGCATGCCGAACACGACAGCGAGCAGCCATCCGGCGGCCACCAGGGAGCCGACCGTGACCGCCCGCACGACGAGCCGACGGGCACCGGCCGCGAACCGCGCCATCCGGTCAACCCGATCGGTGGTCGCGCCCTGTGCCGGGTAGGTCACGGGCAGGCGATGCGCACCGAGGGCCATCGCCCTCAGCCGCCGCACCACCGCTCGTGCCACGTTACCTCCCGAAATTCCAGAACCGGCCTCACATCATGAGGCCGGTCCGTGGACTCACCCCTCAACGGTCCGTAACCGTAGCAGCACTCAAGGTTGTCGCAAGGGCTTTTCACCTGAGAGCCAGAAATTCACCAACTCCCCTGCGGGCAAACCGCCCCCAACTGCCGCAACACCCTCTGCCGTACGCCAGCCGCACCCCACCGAAGCCCCATCCGGAGCCCTCACCGCCCCTGTTCCTGACCCACTTCGAGGGCCCTGGGGATTCTTGGTATGACGCACCCTTCAGAGTTTGCTAACCTTACTGAGCCGACGCGGGATGACGGTCCCGCGTGCAGGCACCAAGTCCGGGTGGCGGAATAGGCAGACGCGCTAGCTTGAGGTGCTAGTGCCCAGTGATGGGCATGGGGGTTCAAGTCCCCCCTCGGACACAAACCGGTCGCCTATGGGGTCCTGGTCACGAGTAGACGTGACCAGGACTTTCTGTTTTGACGAGTGGTAGATCAGCCGCAGTCCGATGTCCGCGTAGATCTTGGCCTTCCGGAGCGGGTCGGCGTTCGCGAGGACTCGCACCATGTCACCAAGCCTATGCGTGATCTCTGCCAGCTGATCTCGTCCCAGCCGTTTCTGAGGCAGTACGTGCGCGCGGTGGAGACGTTGCTCGGCCGCGGTCTTGCGATCGAGCTCTTCTTGAATCCACCCGGCGACCAGCGCCGGGTCGGCGCCCGCCTCAAGGGCGGCCCGATGCTGGGCAAGCTTTCGATCACACTCGGCGATCTGGCGGCGCGCCACTGCGAGCGCTTGAGCCTCCGGCCGGGCCAGGTCCTGTGCGGCCGTCAGAACGTCGAAGGTCCGGTCGAGGTTGTGGGGAGCGAACAGCCGGCCGAGCCAGCGGTCCAGTCGCGGGACGACACGGTCCTCTCGTAGATAAACATTGCGGGGATGCATGACGTGATTCGCCAGGGCGTACTCCTCGGGGAAGCGGCAACAGTAGTAGGCCGCGTCGTTCACCCACTGGCCCTGGGTCGTGAGCCGATGGGCTGGGGATTCCATTGCGGGTCAGTCTCTCGGCGATGGCGAACAGACCGTAGCCGTCCAGGAATGCGGCGAAGATCTCTTCCACGACAGCCGATGGCGCTGGACGGCCGGCCATCTGGCCGTGGCGTTGGGCGGCAGTACGCTGATTCTCGCTGCAGGCGGGCTGGCGGCCGGACTGGCGCACGGTTTCCGGGTCGGCGAGCCGACCCGTCAGGCTGCACGCCTGCTGGGTGCGGCACTGGTCCAGGTGCCCGCCACGTGGACGCTGGCAGGGATCGCGATGCTGCTGTTCGGGCTGCTGCCCCGGCAGACCGCGCTCGCATGGGCCGCGCTGGTGGCCTTCGCCCTGCTCGGCCAACTTGGCGAGCTGCTCCAACTGGATGAATGGGTCAGGGATCTGTCGCCCTTCGTGCACGTCCCACCGTCCTTGGGCCGGCCGCTGGACGTGAGCCCGCTGCTGTGGCTGGGCGCGGTCACCGCGGCGCTCTCGCTGGTCGGGATCGCCGCCTTCCAGCGGCGTGACCTGCGGGGAGAGTGACCGTGCCGCTCCTGATCGTCCTCAGCGTGCTGGGGCTGGCCGTGCTGGCCTTCGCCGCGGATCAGCTGGTGCTCGGCTCCGGCCGGTTGGCAGAACGCCTCGGGCTGGAGCCCGTCGTCGTGGGCGTGGTCGTGATCGGGTTCGGCACCAGCGCACCCGAGCTGGTCGTGGCCGGCACGGCCGGGCTCCAAGGGCAGGCCGAGCTTGCGGCGAGCAGCCTGGTCGGCTCGAACATCATCAACCTGACGTTGATCCTAGGCGTCGGTGGCCTGACCGCCACCCTGGCTGTCCGCTCCTCGGTGTTACGGCGGGAGGCGCCGCTGTCGGTGGCGGACGTCACGATCTTCGCGATCACCCTGTTGTACGGGCTCAGCCTGGCGGCGGGCGTCGTCCTGGCCGTGGCCTTGATCGGGGCGGTAGTGGTGCTGCTGCGTTCGCCCGCGCCACTCCCCGTGACGTGGTCGCCGCGGAGACCACGGACTACCTGGACACCTCCGTACGGCCGCGCCTGGCAGTTGAAGTGCCACGCACGCTCGCCGCTCTGGTCGGGACGTTGCTGGGCGCGCACCTGCTCGTGACCAACGCCTCCGAACTCGCCATGCGGGCGGGAGTGTCACCGACCCTGGTGGGGTTCACCCTCGTCGCGCTCGGGACCTCACTGCCCGAACTGGTCACCTCCATTCAAGCCCAGCGCCGCGGTGATAGCGACCTGCTCGTCGGCAACCTGCTCGGCAGCAACCTGGTCAACAGCCTCGCCGGTGGCGCGATCATCGCGTTCACCACCACCGAACCACCCACCATGGCGCCTGCCGTCATCGCCGCGATGGCAGGAGTCAGCGGGATCACCTGGGCTCTGCTGGCCCGCGGCAAACGGCTCAGCCGCAGGGAGTCAGTCCTTCTGCTGGTCCTCTATGTCGCGCTTCTGCCGTTGATCGCATGAACGGCGCCCGACCAGGGCTACTTCGCATGAACCCCCGGAGGCCGAGGAACATGGAGGGCACGGTGACGATGACCACTCTCGAGAGAGCCACTGCGGTTGCACGCCTGCCGGCGGGTCCGATGGAGTATCGACTGGAGCCTCGTGGCAAGGCTGCGGTCATCGTGTTCCACGGCGGGCACATGCGGGCCGGTCTCACGTTGGGCGAAGAGGTCTTCAGCGCTGCGGGTTACACGGTGCTGGTGCCCTCTCGCCCCGGCTACGGCAGAACTCCGCTGCAGACCGGCACTTCACCTGGCGGCTTCGCCGATGCGACCAGTGAACTGTGCCGCCACCTGGGGATAGACCAGGTCGCTGCCGTGGTGGGGATATCGGCCGGGGGCCGCACCGCGGTCACGATGGCTGCACGCCACCCCGAACTCGCGCAACGGTTGATCTTGGAGAGTGCCCTTGGGTTCCTGCCCTGGCCCGGCCGCCGCCTGCGCCTGGGCGCCCCCCTCGCCTTTTCCGCCCTCGTCGAGAAAGCGACCTGGGCGGCGGTGCGCGCGCTGCTGCGCCGAAGCCCGGCCGCTGGGTTGCGGACCATGCTGGGCGGCTTGTCCACCGAACCGATCGACAAGGTTCTGGCCGCGCTCAGCGACGAGGACCGGGCAACCCTGATCGCCTTGTTCTCCACCATGCGCTCCGGCCGGGGCTTCCTCAACGATCTCCACAGCACCCCTGACATGACCTCCCAGGTCACGCAGCCGACCCTGATCATCGCAAGCCGCAAAGACGGAGCCGTCCCCTTCGTTCATGCTCAATCGCTGGCGGCGGGTATTCCCCACGCCGAACAGATCCTCAGCGACTCCGACAGTCACTTCATCTGGTTCGTCCACGACTATCCGTTGATCGCCAACCAGATCAGAGTCTTCCTCTCTGCTGACCCATCCCAGCGGGGATAGCCGCCACAGCGATCTCATCACCGTGGTGACACTCAGCTGATCGACCGTTCTCCACGTCGTTCAGGCGGTGCCGATCTCGCGGTGGAGGGAGTCGAGCTGGGTGTGGAGAACGGCATGGAGCCATGTCACTTCACCGAACCGAGCCTTCCTGACCTGTGATCGGTGAGCGCCGCCGCTTGTGTCGAGCCAGAGGCGGCGCCGACGATCCCTGCGCGCGTGGTGCGCAAGCCGTCACACCGGGGTCACTGACGGCTCGTACGTCCCAGGGACGCCGCCGATTCCTCCTGACTGTTGGCGTGGGCGCGGCGCAGGTACACACCCACCGCGAACAGCCAACAGAATCCGGCCAGCAGGGAGAGATGTTCGAGGAGGCCCGCGGGGGCGGACCGCCAGATGCCCAGGGTGTCCAGACGGTAGGCGATGCCTGCGGCGAAGGCGAAGACGATGATGAGGATCCCGGACAGCCGGGAGTAGACGGCCCAGTGACGGCTCGCCTCTCCCATGCGTCTGGCCAGCACGAACGCGGCCGCGCTGAGTCCTGCGAACAGCAGGAAGCCGGCCACCTGGTGAACGACGCCGCTGGCGGTGACGATGTGCGGCTGCCCGGGCGGGTAGCCCAGCGCGGGATCGGTGGGCACCAGCCCGGCGACGCCCATTCCCGCTGCGGCCGTTGCGAGCAGGATCGGTCCCCAGGTCGCGCCGCGCCCACCGCGTAGAGCGCGGCGCACTCCGGCGGCGATGCCGCTGCCGAGCAGCGCCGAAAGAACGCGATTCATCGGGAAAGCCCTCTTCTTTCTCCGCGACGGCGAACGTCGCGGGCCGACCAGACTTCCCGGCTCTCCACCAGCACGCCCTTGGGACATGTCCTTGCTTGATACAGTGATTTTAGCTCATACTGAAATAACTGCAAGAGGGGAGGAGCCGGTGTGACCGAACAGGAACCGTTGCTGGAATGGGTGGAACGTGTCGCCATGTATCTGGCGCGCGATGGGGTGCCGCCGATCGCCGGGCGAGTGCTGGGCTGGTTGATGGTGTGCGATCCACCCGAGCAGTCGGCCGGGCAGATCAGCGCGGCCATCAGCGCCAGCCGCGCCTCACTCACCTCGAACCTGCGGCTGCTGACGAGCATGGGGTTCCTCACCTGGCGGACCCGGCCGGGCGAGCGGACCGTCTACTACCGGATGGCCGAGGACGCGTGGGCGGTGGTGGTGCGCCGGCAGATCGACTCCATCACCTCGTTCCTGGACATCACCCGCGACGGCGTGGAACTGGTCGGCCTCGACGACGAGCGCGCCTCACGCATCCGCCAGGCGCACGCCACCTTCGAATGGATGGCCAAGGTCTTCGACAACGCGCCACCCCTGCACCTTGGCCCCGCTGACGACCTCGATGACGATGAGGAGACATCGTGACCAGACAGGCGATCGTGGTCGGCGCCGGCATCGGCGGACTGGCCACCGCCCTGGCCCTGCACCGGATCGGCTGGCAGGCCACGGTGCTGGAGCGGGCGGCCGAGCTGGGCGAGATCGGGGCGGGCATGTCCCAGGCGCCCAACGCCCTGCGCGCGCTCGCCGAACTCGGCGTCGGCGAGCGGGCCCGCGCGGCTGGCGTGCCCACCGACGCCTCCGCCAACCTGCGCACGCCGGACGGCCGCTACCTGCAGCGCGCCCGGCCAGGCGACCCGCGCCCGCTGTTCGCGTTCCACCGCGCCGACCTGCACGGGGTGCTGCTGGAAGCACTGCCCGCAGGCTGGGTGCGCACGAATGCGGAGGTCACCGCGGTGCGACAGGACGCGACGTCGGGGACGGTCATCTGCGACGGCACGGAGTTGAACGCGGACCTGGTCGTGGCCGCCGACGGCATCGGCAGCACCATGCGCCGCCAGCTGTGGCCGCAGGCGCCGGCGCCGCGCTTCCTCGGCCGCACCGCCTGGTTGGGCGTCGCCGAGATGCCGGGCCTGCCCGGCAGCGTCACCCTCGGGCCGGGCGGCTACGTCCTCATCCACCCGCTCTCCCGCGGCCGCGCGTACTGGGCTTATGTCACCACTGCGCGGGCGCCCGGCATCCGCTATGACGATGAGAAGGCCGAGGTGGCCCGCCGCATCGGCAGCTGGCACGACCCTATCCCTGCGCTGGTCGAGGCCACCCCCGCCGGCGCCGTCATCCACATCGACATCCACCATGTGGACCCGCTGCCCACGTACGTGCGTGGCCGTGTGGTGCTGCTGGGCGATGCCGCGCACGCGATGAGCCCCGATCGCGGCCAGGGCGCGGGTCAGTCGATCGAGGACGCGGTCGTGCTCGCCGCCGCGCTCGCCGGCGAGCCCACGATCGAGGACGCGCTGCGCCGCTACGACGCCGAACGCCGCCCGCGGACCCAAGCCACCGCCCGAGGCGCCGGCAAGGACGGGCAGCGGCTCACCTCTCAAGTCGCCCACCGGGCGATCGTGACCATGCTGCGCATGGTGCCAGCTGCCCTGTGGCGCAAGGGCATCGCCGCCGACGGCAACGCCACCTGGCGCTGGCAACCGCCCCGCCTGCCGGCCACAGGCACTTGAGACGCTAGGGATTCTCGTAAAGGTCGGGGATCCCGTCGGCGTCGGAGTCAGCGGTCTCAGCCTCGTGGATGCGCCGGTAGAGGCGGGCGCGCAACCGCAGGATCATCGCGGCCAGCAGCGCTGCGGCCAGTGAGCCGGTCAGGACGGCGACCTTGACCTGTTCGGCACCGGCCGTGCCGAACGCCAACTCCCCGATCAGGAGCGACACCGTGAAGCCGATGCCGGCCAGGATCGCCAGCCCCACCATGTCGATCCAGGCCAGTCCCTCATCCAGGGTGGCGCGCGTGAACCGGGACACCAGCCAGGTCGCGGCCAGGATGCCGAGCGGTTTGCCGACCAGCAGCCCGGCCACGATGCCCAGGGCGACCGGCTCGCCGATCGTCTCGAACAGGCCGCCCAGCCCGCCGAGGGTGACCCCGGCGGAGAAGAAGGCGAAGGCGGGCACGGCCACGCCCGCGGAGATCGGCCGGAACCGGTGCTCGAAGTGCTCGGCCAGCCCGGCTCCGCCCGTCGCCCCGTCCGCCCGCGTCCCGGGGTGGACGGGGACGGTCATCGCGAGCAGAACTCCGGCCACGGTGGCGTGCACACCCGAAGCGTGCACCAACGTCCAGCAGGCGAACGCCAGCGGCAACAACACCCACCAGGCGCGTGTTCCCCGCCGGACCAGCACGGCGAAGACCGCCAGCGGCACTAGGGCGCCCAGCAGCGGGAGCACCGCCAGGTGCGAGGTGTAGAAGACGGCGATGACGACGATGGCGATCAGGTCGTCGACCACCGCCAGGGTCAGCAGAAACGTTCGCAGCGCGTCCGGCAGGAAGCGGCCGATCACGGCCAGCACCGCCAGGGCGAAGGCGATGTCGGTGGCCGTGGGGATCGCCCACCCCCTGGCCCCCGCTGCACCGGCCACGGTCAGGTACACCAGCGCCGGCATGATGACGCCGCCGAGCGCCGCGGCCACCGGCACCGCCGCCCGGCGCAGGTCACGCAGATCGCCGGCGACGAACTCTCGTTTCAGCTCCAGACCCGCGACGAAGAAGAAGACGGCCAGCAGCCCGTCCGCGGCCCAGGTGGCCAAGTCGAGGTTGAGGTGCAGCGCGGCGGGCCCGACCTGGATCGTGCGCAGGTCCTGGTAGGTCTGTGCCCAGGGGGAGTTGGCCCAGATCAGCGCGGCGAGGGCGGCGGCCAGCAGCAGCGCCCCGCCGATGGTCTCCTTGCGCAGGATGTCGGCGATACGGCGCGCTTCTGGCCACGTGCTCCTGTCCAGCAGGCGCGCGGTACGTGGAAAGGTGGGGCCGGGCATGGAACTCCGCTCGTCGCAAAGGTCGGGTCGCTCTCTGCCGACCAGACTTCCCGGCACACCTATCAATACAGTATCAAGGCACGCAAAGAGCCATATAACGGGACCTGGCTCCGCTGGCTCGCCCGGCCGCGGAGAACCAAGGCGGATTGAGCGACCGCAGGATCACCCGCTCCACCAGTTCCGGATGGCGGGCCGCCATGGTGACGGTGGTACGTCCGCCGGCGGAGATCCCGACCACCGCGGAACCATGGCGAGCGATTGGTCATGTGCGCCTCCGGGCAGGTCGTCATCGGAAATATCGACGATGTCAGGGGCGGGAGCCGACATAGTCGGCGATGCGAGCCACGGCGGTCGCGACGCCGTCTTCGGCGGCAACGCGTTCGGCCAGCATGTGGGCGGCCGGGGCCAGCTCTGCCGCGTTCTCGATGGCGGCGGCCAGACCTTCGGCGGTGAAGCGGCCTGCGACGGCAGCCGGAGCGACACCGAGGTCGTGCAGGCGGGCGGCCCAGAACGGCTGGTCGCCGAGGAACGGGCGGACCACCTGCGGTACGCCCGCCCGCAGGGCCGCCGCGACTGTCCCGACACCGCCATGGTGCACGGCCACCGCGACACGCGGCAGCAGCCAGTCGTGCGGGGCCTCCTCGATGACCAGCACGTCGCCGGCTCCCGCGCCGGGCCGTAGTGCGCCCCAGCCGGTGGCCAGCACGGCCCGCCGACCGAGGAGCCGGACGGCTTCCACCACAGTGGCGGCCAGGGCCTCCGGGTCCCCGCCGACCGAGCTGCCGAAGCCGACGTACACCGGCGGGTCCCCCTCTTCCAGGAACCGGGCCAGCGGCTCAGGCGGCCTCCATGCCTCATCGGCGGGCAACGTCCAGAACCCGGTCGGGTGGGCGGCGGCGGGCCAGTCGGCGGGGGCAGGCAGCAGGTGCGGGCTCCACGCGTGCAGGACCGCGCCTTCCCTGATCAGATCGGCCATCGGTCGGAAGGCGCCTTTCAACCCCAGGGCCTCGTCGCGCCATGCACGCACCGTGCTCCGGTACGGGGCCTCGACCGCTGACGTGACGCGCCAGCTGACCTGGTTCAGCACGCGCGGCAGCCGTAGCGGCAGGATGGGAGAGGGAAAGGCGGTCGTCGGCAGGTAGAGCGGCAGCAACAGGCCGGCGATGGCGGGGACGCCCAGCTTCTCGGCAACATAGGGCCCGCCCAGGGACTTGGGGTGATAGACGACCACATCGGGCCGGCAGGCGGCCAGTGCGGCCTGGTCGTCGAGGAGACGGCGCATCATCGGCTTGACGGAACGGGCGGCGGTGATGGCCGCGCGCACACCCTGGCCCTTGACGGAGTGCTGCAGATCGAGCATCTCGTCGTTGAGCGATGCGAACTCCACACCGTGCTCGGCGGCCAGTGATGCCAGGCGCCGCGGCGCGGCCAGGAGCGGGGTGTGCCCGGCCGCGAGCAGCCCGCGGGCCAGGGCGATGTAGGGCTGGACGTCGCCGCGGCTGCCCGCAGTGATCAGTAACGGTCTCATCGCTTGTCCCTCAGCTCGTCCCACTCCCCCAGCAGGGCGGGGAAGCGACCCATCATGAACGCGTACATGTCCCGCATCAGCTCCAGACGTCACCGGCGCACGGGGTCGTCGCCACCGCCTTCAGCCCCTGTTCGGCCAGCGCTCGAAAGCTCTCGAACTCGGCCATCTTGGCCGCGGAAGGCACGGGCGAAGACGTCCTCGGCCAGCCGGTAGCGGTCGCGCCTTTACGTTTCGGTCACCGGCCTGCTCATCTGCCGCGAGGCCGGACATGCACGTGCGCCTCATCACGAGCTTTCCCTGGATCCGCGCAACCGCCGGGCCACGCCGCTGTACCAGGCCGGTACCTCCCGCTCGTCGTCGAACCAGCGGGCCACCACGATGTCGGTGGAGGAGTGCAACAGAATCGAGGCCACGATGGTGACGGCGACGATCTGGAACACCTGCTGCGCGGCGGCGATGCCGGAGGCAAGCACGAGGAGCCCGTACACGACGGAGGCGAACCCCTTCGGCCCGAACCAGGCCACCGCGGCCTGCTCGCGCACCGACAGCCCGGAGCGCAGGAACGACAGCCAGATGGCGATCGGGCGGGCCAGCACCAGGGCGCCGATTGCGAACACCCAGCCCTGCCAGCCGACCGAGCCCAGCAGCGCCGGCGTGATGAGCGCGCCGAACACCAGCAGCGCGGCCAGCTTGAACACCTCGGCGATGAGCTCGCCGAAGTGCTCGAACGACTCCCGCTGCCGCGGCCCGAAGGTGGCCACGGTGATCCCGGCCGAGAATGCGGCCAGGAACAGGTTGCCGTGCGTGGCCTTGCCGACGGCGAGCACGAGCAGGCCGATGGCCAGGGCGTTGAGCGGCTCGTACTGGGTGGAGGCGGAGAACCAGCGGGTCTGCTCCAGCTTGATCGCCGCCCACGGGATGGCGACCCCGATGACGACGCCCAGGCCGAGCTCCACCCCCAGCTCGCCGAGGTGCAGGTCGGCCGAGCCGGAGGCGACGGCGAGGAAGAGGATGACGAACGGCAGCGCCAGCCCGTCGTTGACGCCGGACTCGACGTTGAGCAGCTGGCGCAGCCGGGGCGGCACCTTCTCGTTGCCGACCAGGGCAGCGGCGAAGACCGGGTCGGTGGGCGCCAAGATCGCGCCGATCAGTAGCGACTCGATCCAGCCCAGCCCAAGCAGGTAGTGCGCGCCGACGGCGGTGACGAGAAGGGTGAGCGGCAGTCCCCAGCCGAGCGCCCGGCCCGGCAGCCGCCAGGCGCTGCGCAGCTCCGCCCAGCCGACGCGCATGCCGTCGGTGAACAGCACGGTGAACAGCGCCAGCTCGGCCAGCGTGGCCACCAGGTCGTCGCCGGGCCGCAGCGAGACCACGCCGAGCACGCCGTCGCCCAGCAGGAACCCGGCCACCAGGAACAGCGCGGCCGTGGACAGGATGGTGCGGTGGGCCAGGCTGGACAGCAGGACGGCCAGCAGGAGCACGCAGGCGAACGCCGTCAGCAGCGTGCCCATCAGGGGCACCGCGTGTGGGACATCATGGACGCCTTCCGGTCGGATCCGCTTGCACGATCTTGCCGACCAGACTTCCCGGCGCACCGCGCCAACCATAACAGTGCCGGTGTCAAGGCAACAGACGCATTCTTGACGGGCGCCGCGCCGCCAAACCCCCACACAACGCCGCAAGCAAGCGTCCCCGCCTATGCGATCTTGACGGCGCTTGATAGGTTCCATACAGGTGCGCCGGGAAGTCTGGTCGGCAGGTCCTAACCCGTTGACGTGCGAAGGATGTGCCAGTGCGCGCCCGTGACCTGCTTGCCGACTTCCCCACAGTCGGTCTCGGCTCCCCCGTGATCGATGCGGCCCGGCTGCTGGCCGATCAGGATCTGCCCGGTCTGATCGTCGTCGGCGACGACGGCCTGCCGGTCACCATCCTGCCCGGCACCCAGGTGCTGCGGCTGGCCGTGCCCGGTTACTGCCTGGATGATCCAGCGCTGGCGCGGGTGGTGGACGAGGCGCACGCGGATGCCTTCGTGCGGGCGCTGGACGGCCGCACCGTGCGCGAGGCGCTGCCGGAACGTGCGCGGGAATTGCCGGTCACCGATCCGGACGCGACCGTGCTCGAGGTGGCCGCGCTGATGGCTCGCACCCGCAGCCCGCTGGTCGCCGTCGTGGGCGGCGGGCGATTGCTGGGCGCGGTGACGCTGCAGGCGCTGCTGGATCGGGTACTCGCGACGTGAGCGTGCTGTCCTGGGTGAGCGTGGCGGTGTTCCTGGCCGCGTACGCGCTGATCGCGACCGAGAAGGTGCACCGAGTGGCGGCCGCGCTCGGCGGCGCGGGCATCATGCTGGCCATCCACGCCACCGGCGCCGAGGCGGCGTTCTTCTCCGAGCACTCCGGTATCGACTGGAATGTCATCTTCCTGCTGCTCGGCATGATGATCATCGTCGGCGTGCTCAAAGAGACCGGCGTCTTCGAGTACCTGGCGATCTGGGCGGCCAAACGCGCCCGGGGCCGGCCGTTCCGGCTGATGGTGCTGCTGGTGCTGATCACCGCAGGGGCGTCGGCGCTGCTGGACAACGTCACCACGGTGCTGCTGATCGCGCCGGTGACGTTCCTGGTGTGCGAGCGGCTCGCGGTCAACCCGGTGCCGTTCCTGATCGCCGAGGCGATGGCGTCCAACATCGGCGGCGCCGCCACGCTGGTCGGCGACCCGCCGAACATCATCATCGCCAGCCGCGGCGGCTTGAGCTTCAACGACTTCCTCATCCATATGGCTCCGATGGTCGTCGTGCTGATGGTGGCGTTCATCGCCTTGTGCTGGCTGATGTTCGGCCGGACGTTCCGCTACGACCCGGAGCGTGCGGCCGAGGTCATGGCGCTGAACGAGCGGGAGGCGATCGCCGACCGCAGGCTGCTGTGGCAGTCGCTGGCCGTACTCGCGCTGGTGCTGGCCGCGTTCGTGCTTCATCCGGTGCTGCACTACGCGCCGTCGGTGGTCGCGTTGCTGGGCGCGGGTGTGCTGGTGGCGGCGACCAAGGTGACCACCGAGCAGGCCATCGCCGAGGTGGAATGGCCCACTCTGGTGTTCTTCGCCGGGCTGTTCGTCATGGTCGGCGCCCTGGTGGAAACGGGCGTGATCAAGGAGCTGTCCCAGGCCGCCGTGGCTGCCACCGACGGGCAGCTCACGGTGACCACGATGGGGGTGCTGGGCATCTCGGCCGTGTTGTCGGCCGTCGTCGACAACATCCCCTACGTCGCCACGATGAGCCCGATCGTCGAACAGCTCGTGCACGCGGGCGGCAACGGATCGGCGCAGGTGCTGTGGTGGGCGCTGGCCTTCGGCGCCGACCTCGGCGGCAACGCCACCGCCGTCGGCGCCGCGGCCAACGTGGTGGTGCTCGGGATCGCCGCTCGCAACGGCGCCCCGATCAGCTTCTGGCAGTTCACCAAGTACGGCCTCATCGTCACGGTCGTCACGGTCGTGTTGGTCGCCCCGTACCTATGGCTGCGCTACCTTCTGTGACCAGGCTGGCACCGGACCCCTACTCCACCTCCCGCAGCCAGGCAGAAAAGGTGACCAGCGTGGATCGCGATACCGCCGTCCGGGCGGCCGTCTTCGCCGCCTTCGTCATCGTCTGGTTGGCCGCCGGTGGATCGGATGCGCTGCTGTGGCCGACGGCCATCGTGGTCGCCGCCGGTCTGGTTTTGCATGCATGGGTCAAACGACGCGCGCGTCACGGCGACAAGGACGGCGCCTTCTAGCCGATCACCGGCGGAGCCGTGCACTCGGTCGCTCAGTAGCCCCTCTGGACAAGACGGGGTGATCAACAGCATGATTTATTTTACGATACCGTCTCGTAAATAAAAGGGAGGTGGAGCGATGGACACTGATGTCCTGGTGGTCGGCGCTGGGCCGGTGGGCCTGACAATGGCATGTGCGCTGTTGCAGCACGGCGTCTCGGTCCTCGTGATCGACAAGGTCGCCGGGCCGGCCACCACGTCGCGGGCGAACTTCGTGCACGCTCGGGGCTCGGAGGTGCTGGACCGCCTGAACGCCCTGGGCGACCTGCCGAAGGAGTCGGTGCGAGCCATGACGATCACCACCTACGCCGGCGACCGCCCCATGATGAAGATCCGGTTCGGCGACCCAGGCCTCGGCACCGCCGCGCCCCCGATGGTGATCTCCCAAGCTCGCGTCGAGGCGCGGCTACGCGAGCGGCTCGCTGAGCTGGGCGGCCATCCAGGATGGGGTTCCGCGCTGGTCGGGGCGGAACAAGACGCGTCCGGCGTCACCGCGATGCTCGGCGACGGCCGTACTGTGCGGGCGGGGTGGCTGGTGGGCTGCGACGGCACCGGCAGCACGGTGCGCAAACTGGCCGGCATCGGCTTTCCCGGCGTCAAGGTCAGCGAGCGTTTCCTGCTGGTGGATGGACGCCTCGACGGCGATCCACCGCTGGATCGGTCGGGGACGAGCGGCTGGGTGCATCGCGACGGCGTGCTGGGCGCGATGCCCATGCCGGGCGATCAATGGCGGCTGCTCGCCTACGACGCCACGTTCCGCGACGACAGGCCCAGCGAGAAACAGATCGCCGACCGCATGCGGCGCATCCTGCCCGAACGTACCGGCCTGCCGGACATCCGGCTGCTCGACGCCACATGGGCGTCACTGTTCAATGTGCACCGTCGTCTGGCCGACACCTACCGACAAGGGCGCATCCTGCTGGCCGGGGACGCCGCGCACGTACACGCCCCCTTCGGCGGTCAAGGCATGCTCACCGGACTCGGCGACGCCGAGAACCTCGCCTGGAAGCTGGCCCTCGTGGTCCAAGGCCGGGCCGGCGAGCGACTGCTGAACACCTACGAGGCCGAACGCCGCCCGCTCGCCACGCAGGTTCTGCGCGGCAGCACCGCCGCCACCAAAGTCAACATCGCCGCCGGGCCACTCGGCCGCTTCCTGCGTGACCAGGTGCTCGTGCCGGTGTTCAACATCCCCTGGCTCCAGCGCTGGGCCACGTACACCACCTCCCAACTGTGGGTCAGCTACCGCGGCGGCCCACTCGGCGGCCGCGGACGCAAGCCCCGGCCCGGGGACCGGATCCCCGATCTCGCCTGCGAGCGCCCGGACGGCACTCGCACCCGACTGCACGCAGAGCTCCGCGGCCGCTGGGCGGTCCTCGGCGGTGCGGACGCCTTCGAGGCAGCCCGCCGCCGGCTCGGCGATCACGTGGTACTCCTGCAGCCGGCGGAGAAGGCGCTGCCTACTATGCTCGTACGCCCGGACGCCCACCTGGCCTGCAAGGGCGGTCCGGCCGAGCTCGCCCGCTGGCTGGACGGAGCACTTGAGTGACCACTGCCCGAGGACGCGGACGTCCCCGCGATCCCGAGACCGACGCCGCGATCCTGCGCGCGGCGCTGGAACTGTTCCTCGAACGCGGTGTGGAGGGCACCAGCATGGAGCAGATCGCCAAACGGGCCGGCGTCGGTAAGCTCACCGTCTACCGACGCTGGAGCACCAAGGAAGATCTGATCGCCCAGGCCATCGAGGAGTCGGTCGCCGCCGAGCTAACTCCCTCCCCCGCCCAGGTCGAGGCCCTGTCCCCACAGGAAATCATCGAACGCGCCCTTCCCGCGGCGGCGGAGATGGTCGCCAGTCCGGCTTTCCGCGCCCTGGTTGCCCGCGTCATGGGCTCGGCTGTCAGCCATCCGAAGCTGATGGCCGTCTACTGGAAGCACTACATCCTGCCCCGCCGCCAGTTGGCCGCCGCCATGCTGCGGCGCGCGCAGAAGGACGGCACGGTGGCGGCGGACGCCGACTTGGACGTCCTGATCGACATGATGGCCGCAGCCGTCACCTATCGCGTGCTGCAGCCGGACCCGCCCGACGCCGCCGGGATGCTGGACTATCTCAAGGCCGTCTACCGCCAGGTGGGGCTGTACCAACCCGCTCAAGGACCTTGACCGCGGTGGTGACGCCGTCCCCCTGCGCAGACGCGCTCGCCGAGGGACTGCGCGCCTGGCGAGTGCCTGGCCGGTGAGGGCCAAGCGGATGGCGGCGGCCAAGCCTTCCATTGTCGGAGGGCGCTGCAGTGCGGGTGCGACGCCAGCCGGACCCAGCCGTTTTCGCCAGGCCGGATCGCGCAGCACGATCCGGATCAGGTGCGGGTTGAGGTAGGCGATGGCCGCGGCGATCGGAGGTACGCACGCGAAGCGGCTAAGCCTCTCGCACCATGGCCACGAGCCCGCCTGTATCTGCGAGGCTAGGCAGGATGCGGACAGCTCCGGCGTCGCGCAGGTCATCAACTGAGCTTCGCCCTGATGCCACCGCGATCATCGGCACTCCGCTTTCAAGGGCCGCCTCGACGTCGGCCGGCGTGTCTCCGATGAGCACTGCGTCGCTGGCCGTCACCGGCTCCCCGAACATGGATGCGACCCGCCCTAATGCGATGCGCACCAGTTCGGCACGCACATCATCGTCCTCGCCGAAAGCCCCGATGTCCCAGCGGATATGCCGGTCAAGGCCGAAGACTTGGAGCTTGATCTCCGCGACCATTCGGACATTGCCCGTCAGAACGGTCTGCACGACGCCGGGAATCGCGCTCAGTGCCTCCAGGGCCGCGGCGGCACCAGTTAGCGCGTGGCCACGTTCCCGCAACTCGGAAGCCCGCGCCAGGTGCGCCTTGGTGAGCGCTGAAGCAAACCGCTCGAAGTCATGCCGGTCGGTCTGGAGGCCATGGAGCTTCGCGGTCTCCCGGAAGATCACGGATTCGGTGATGCCGTCGATCTTCGCCTGCTTGAGCATGGGCACGCCGGTCACCTGCTCGAATGCCTGTGCTGACAGCTCGCGACCGACACCTCTTGTGTCGATGAGCGTATGGTCGATGTCCCACAGCACGATCCGGCGAGCCGTCATAGGTTCCCTCCAGCAGCCACCCGTCGCGCTCCAGGCTGTCACACACTCGTGTGGATCTGCCCTTGCGAGTCTTGTCGCGGTCTACTCTCAATGCATCGGTAGGAAGGGGGCCGGATGAGCGCATCTTCGCTTCCCGTCGGCGAACGTATCCGCTACTGGCGGAAAAGAGGCAGCGCAAACAAGCCGCGGTCGCCGGACTATGCGGCATCACCGAGGAGTACCTGAGCCAAATCGAGCGCGGCCTGAAGATCCCCTCTCTACCAGTGCTGCAGGCTCTCGCGACCGAGCTGGGAGTCCCGATTTCGGCTCTGCTGAGTGAGAAACGAAACGAGCTCCTGGCCGAGAACGCCCACGTTGCCGACAGCGTCGTCACCGCCCTCATGGGGTACGGCCCGAGAGATACCTCCCAGCCCGTGGCCCTGGCGGAGCTGCGTGAGCGCGTGGAATTGGCGTGGCGGATCTGGCAAACCAGTCCAAAACGGTTCACCGAGGCCGCGTCCGTTCTGCCCGCTCTCATTGTCGACACCGAGGACGCCATACGAGCTCACCGCCTGGGCTCTGACAGCGGGACGCGGCGGGACGTTCTAAGAACGGCCGCGGACCTCTATTTCATGCTTCGCTCGTATTGCCGTCGTGCTGGGCGCGTCGACCTCTCGCTCATGGTTGCGGACCGAGCGTTGCGCGCAGCCGAAGACGCTGATGATCCGATTCGGCTGGCCGCGGCGCAATGGAACCTAGGGCATGTCCTTCTCGCCGATGGCGAGTACGAGGGAGCCGAGCAGATCGCACTCCGAGGCATCGAAGGCCTGCGCGCCCTGCCAGAGAATGCGGACGTGGTCGCGATGGCGGGCGAGCTGGAACTGGTGGCGGTCGTGGCCGACGCTCGTCGCAAGCAGTGGTGGCAAGCACGTGAACGTCTCTCCGACAACGCCGCACCGCGTGCCCAGCGGATCGGAGAGGGCAACACGATGTGGACAGTCTTTGGACCTACCAACGTCGAACTTCACGCGGTAAGCATCGAGATGGAAGCCGGCGAGGCTGCAGAAGCCCTACGCGTCGCGGATCAGATCGACACCGTCCACCTACCGTCTATGGAACGGCGCTTCACCTTCCTTCTGGAAGTTGCCCGCTGCTACGACTTGCGCCGGGAAGACCCGGCCGTGCTGGTGCATCTGCTTGATCTGGAACAGATTGCACCCGAGGACTTGGCCAGAAACCCGCTCGCCCAAGACATGGTCACACGTCTCCGCCGTCGCGTACGTCCCACCTATCGGCGGCAGGTTGATGCGCTGGCTGAACGGCTCAGCCTTGTTTGACTCCTAGCTGCTGGTTACCCGAACTGACAGTTCGGGTGGCGACCTGTTGGCATCCCTACCGTCGCTGGAAACGTCACTCGACGGACAGCGGTGGTGATCATGCAAGGGATGGCAGACAGAGCCCAAGCCGCCGCTGGCGCGCCCGGCCTCGGCCGCCGTGAACTGTCCCTCCTGCTGATTAGCGCTCTACAGCGCGCGGCGGACATGGACGAGTTCGAGTGCGGCGACGTCTTCGCTCGGGTGGCCCGGCTACGCCCACACCTGTGGGCGCCGACGCCGCACGCGTCAACCACCTTGCCGACAGCGTGCGCGCCCTGCTGTCCATACCTGTCCAAGCCGGAAGCGGGCCATTCGCTCCCGGCGAGGGCGCGGCGTTCGCCGCGCCCTGGCTGACCGCTTGGCAGGCCGCTGGGCGTGAGTTCGGCCACGCCGCCGCCGAAGGTCGCCTCGACCGCGGGCTGCGCGCCCTCCTGACCCACATTCTGATCTTCCACTGGAACCGGCTCGGCCTAGGGCCTGTTCTGAGTTCGGATCTCTATGTGGGCTGCAGGCTTCGGATCCACAAGATGGCACCACGTAGGTGGAGCCCAGCGAGATAGCTTTC